>NZ_WEKL01000111.1 GCF_019295435.1 Aquimarina litoralis | reverse complement strand
GCTATCAAAACAGCCTATACCTGTGATGTTCTGGTAGACATATTACTAAAAGAAGAGATCTCCGGCACTTCAAAACTATTATGGAGAAACTTAGCATCAGAAATATATATCATGGTACTGGAAGCGTGCTATGAAAGCAATAAAACTGATGATGCTTTTTATTTTATGGAAAAAGGAAAAGCCTTATTGTTAATGCAACAAATAGAACAAAAAAACAGTGCAATCCCAGATAACTTATTAGATAAAGAAAATAGTTTAAAAGCTGATATCATAGCATTACAAAATCAACTCGCTTCTGCTTCTCAACACAAAAAAGATTCTATCTCTTCTCATATATTTGATGAAAAACAACGATTAGATTCTTTTGTAGATTCACTTTCTACACTATACCCAAACCATTTTACATCAAGTACCTTACCAAGCATTACAAAGCTAAATGATCTAACACTTTCTAATGATGAAGTGATATTAGAATATGTGATGGAAAAACATGTTTCAGGAGCTGATTTTGAAGCCTACGGATTATATATATCCAATACAGAAACCAAAATATTTAAGATTAATAACCTTAAACAATTTGAGAAAAATATCTACAGCCTTAGAGAACGATTAAACCGCCCTTTTAAAACTACCAAAGAAATACAAGATTATAACAAACTTTCTAATTCATTACATAACTCCTTGTTCCCAAAAGAAATTCAAAGCTTAGTAAAGGATAAAAAGATAACCATTTTAGCGGATTATATACTTAATTATATCCCTTTTGAAGCCTTAGTAACAGACATCCCAAAAAACTCCTATCTGATTGAAGATGCAGAGATTCGTTACGGATATTCCTTTTCCTTTATGAAGGAAAATGCAAAAGTTCAAAGAAAAACTTCGGAAGACTTTTTAGGAGTGGCACCAGTACATTTTAATAATGAACAAACTACATTATCTAAAAGTTTAGAAGAGATTACTACTGCAAATTCTTATTATTCGGGTGATATATTAAGCGAAAAAGAGGCAACCAAAGAAAGCTTTATAAAAAACTCGGAAAAATATAAGATCATTCATTTAGCAACACACGCAAATGCTTCTGATAGCTTGAATCCATGGATTGCATTTAGAAACGAAAAATTATATTACAAAGAACTAAATACCTTAAAAAACAATGCTGATTTAGTCATGCTTAGTGCCTGTAACACATCCTTAGGAGAAGTACGTAGCGGTGAAGGTATTATGAGTTTAGCTCGTGGTTTTTTTCAGTCTGGAGCTAAATCAGTGATTCCATCTTTATGGAGTACCAATGATAAAGCCACAGCTACAATTACGTCTGATTTTTATAGAAACCTAAGTGAAGGACAAACCAAATCTGAGGCCTTACGCACTGCAAAACTTAATTATCTACATAATAATACCGATGCAGAAGCATCTCCGCATTATTGGGCATCACTAGTATTGATTGGCGATACAGGAACGTTGCTACCACAATCTAGTAATTTGTGGATGTTATGGGTTGGATTAGGGATTGTTACTATTCTGGTTCTGTATTTCTTATATAAACGAAAATTCAAAAACAACCAATCTTTATAAATCAATTCTCCATTATGGAGAAAGTTTCTAAGAAATTCATCTATTCATATACTTTTTTATTTTTTATCGTTATCAATATAAATCTTTATACACAATTAAAAAAAATAGAAAAACCATAGTAACATTTACACCATTTGATAAACAAACTAGTAGTGAGACATTACTGCAAAATGTTATAAATAGAAAATAGGCAATACATAAAACTAACCATATGATGAATTCGATTTCTTCAATAATTGTAGAAGACGAAAAAGATGCTCAGGAGTTTCTAGTAGCTATATTAAAAAAAGATTTCCCTAATATTAGTGTTGAAGGAATGTATGATAATGTAAAAGATGCTGCTAAAAACATACAAGCTAAAGAACCTGAATTGATTTTTATGGATATCGAGCTAATCGATGGAAATGCCTTTGATATACTAGATAATTTACAAAACCATAATTTTGAAATCATCTTTATTTCTGCGCATAGTGAATACATCGAAAAGTCTTTAGATTATCATGCTTTTAACTATATAACGAAACCTTTTGAACCTCATAGATTATATGTAATCTTACAACGTTATATAAAGCTGAAAGAACGTCTGTTCTCTAAACAGAAATATGTACTATTAAGAGAATTCATGTCGGATTCCAAACTATTTCTGAATACAGGAAACGAACATATGGTTATTGATCTAAAAGATGTGATGAAGTGCGTAGCTGATGGTAATTATTGCCGTTTCCATATGATCCAAAAAAACGCTTATCTATCTTCTGAATCTTTAAAATATTATGAACAGCTATTAGAACCCAAAGGTTTTTTTAGGGCTAATCGGTCTACTTTGGTTAATATACGCCATATACATTCTATTTATAAAAAAGAAGCGATTATACTTAGTAATAAAGAAAGGATTCGAGTTTCGGTAAGAACTAGACCGCAACTTACCGAACTTATTAAAAGCTTCACTTAATCCTATTTTCTACTATATACCATTCAAGAAACACTTCTTCTTACAAGATTTTGAGTATTTAATGAATATGATCCTATAGAATATTATTTGTCGGAAGAATAATGCTATATAAAACTAACCGTAAATTCTTAGTTTATATCATCAATTTTTATAAACGTCTTTCATAAAGGAGGTATCATTCATTTTTAAAAAAAATAAAAACTCAAAGTAACATTTTAATCACTTCGTGCACGTAGTTGTAGATACAGAACCTAAGTATCTATAAAAGTTTAGGGAATTTGAAAATTTAAAACTAAGAATTATGTTACAAAACATTTTAAATCTCAAAGGGATTGAAAAACTGAACAAGGACTCGCAAAAGAAAATCAATGGAGGCGTGATTAATACGAATTGTGATGCTGTTCCTAGTTGTCCATTTGGTGGTTATAGGACTCCTACTTTCAGAAAGGGTCTGATGTTAGTATGTTGCGCAGGATCACCTGACAACTAGAATATTTAAAAGCTACAACTCTGAATCAATCGAGTCTTCGGATGTAGCAATAAAAACTAAAGAGGCAGAATTTTGCGTTAAAAAGCGGATCATTCAGCCTCTTTAACCTCTAATCACATTAAGAATAAAAGCAAACTTTAGTTAAAACCAATATAGATCTACACCTCTAATTCATAAGGCAATACTACTTTCACCTCTGTACCTGTACCTTCAGACATTTCGTTGATGACATAGGTCGTTTTCTTGTTTAAGGATTTGGCATAAATTTGTAATCGCTCTTTAATGATTTTACCCGAAAAAGATTGATGTTCTTGATTGGCTTTTGCTTTCATTTCTGAAGATTTGGTAATTCCAATACCGTTGTCCTGGATATAACATTTTAGAAGTTCCTCTTCCCTATCAATAGTTATGTCTATTTTTATAAATCCATTCTCAATACCATTTAGTCCGTGCAAAATTGAGTTTTCGATAAAAGGTTGAATAAACATGGGAGGAATAAAGGTTTCTTCTAGATTGATAATATCCTCTACTTCGATGGTATAGGTGAATTTTTGAGAGAAGTTAGATTGTAACTCTAAATAATCTTCTACTGATTGCAATTCATCCTCTAAAGCAACAAACTCTTCTCTAGAATTTTTAAGAATCAAGCGAATCAAGCTACTCAACTTTGCAATATATGTTAACGTATTATCAGATTTCTTATGAACCAAATTACTTACTGTATTTAAGGCATTAAAAACAAAATGAGGGTTTAGTTGAGATCTTAATAATCGTTGTTTTAGATGAGTAGTTTCATATTTACTTTTCAGTTTACGTTGTCTAAATAACAATATTCCAACTCCAACAATTAGCAACAACAACCCTAACAATGCCATTGTGATGAATGTTCTTTGTTTGATAATTGTTTGTTGTTCTTCGGTAACCGTTTCTAGTTGCTCTATAGATTCATCTTTTTCTTTTACTTCATAAGCTATATTCAGTTCTCTTAATCGTTCATCTAACACCTGCTGATGATACTTTCTAAAAAAAGCATCTTTAGTACTAGCCATTTCAATAGCTTTTTCATTTTGATTCAAATTACGATAAGCTTCTATTAAGTAATCAGAGGTATCATCATGCAAGCCTACAACCTCATCATCGATTTTGGTTATTTTATTGATAGAATCCATTACTTTACCTAGCGTAACCAATGCTTCTTTCGACTTACCATCTTTTATAGAAATAAAAGCATTATTCGCTTCAATAAACAACTTACCATACCCATAGTTTTCATCTGGATATTTCTCATGTAACTTCTTACTTTTTTTATAAAAATACAGAGTTGAATCTATTTGATTTTGTTCTTTAAAACACCTTCCGATATTAGCATACATACTTTTGATTCCAGCGTTGTTATCACTTTCAACATATGTATTAAGTGCTTTTCTATAATAATAGACAGCAGAATCTTTTTCACCTCTATCAAAATACAACAGACCAATACGATTATAAGTAGCGCCAGCTTCTCTTGGAATCGCCATAAATACAGTATCCTTTGCAATCTGCAATCGAAATGCTAATGCTTTCTTTTTATCACCCATTTTGATATAATTACTAGCCAGATATGAATAGATATATGGATTAGAACCTTGATGCCTTTTCGGATATTTTTTAGAAATATCAATAGCTTTAAACAATGCATCTGTCGATTGTCTGTATTTTCGAGTATTGGTCAGCACAATACCTTGATACAAATAAATATCTTTCATTTGCCTCTCCTGTAAAGAAGGTACTTCCACTAGTTCATGATATCGCTCAATTGCCTTTCCGGTATAATATAACACAGAATCGTTTTGACTTCTAGACAGATAGTAATGACCTTTTTTTCGGTAATAATAAATCCAACCGGAAAGATTAGGTTTGCTTTCTAAGAGCTTTCTGTACTCTTCTTGTTTTTCAATAGTATTTGGAGAAATTTCAAAGCTATCGATCTTGGTTTGAATTACTTCTCTTTGTTGAGAAAAACTAAATAATGAGATTAAAAAAATTAGAATTAGGATGCCATTTTTTCTAAACATACTATATATAATAAAAAATTAGATTTGTGTTTACGTAGTTACCTATTGATACACAAAAATATGATTAATTCGATTTCTGTAATAATCATCAAATATGAAAGAGATATTTGAATTTTTACAATAAGATTTCCCCAAATATGAATATTGAAAGTATTTATAAAACATCAATGAACTCATCATACTTACTAATAAAGAAAGATAAGAACAAGAACAAAACCACAACTCATTAAAAACTTCACTTAAATACTTATTTCCTACGCTTGCCATTTTTAAACATACGACTACATCTTTTTGTTTTCCAGATTATTGAACCTTAATTATTTTTAATGTACAATATCATACTCAACAACAAATAATCTGATATAACAACAGCCTACCATGATTTCTCAGATTTTACAATCTATATTTTACAGACACAAGTTCTGAGTGTCTATAAATGATCAGAAATGTATTATTCTAAAATTAAAATCATGAAGAAAAAAAAATTAAGCGGTTTATCTCTAAAAAAGAATGTAGTTTCAAGACTTGGTAGTTCTGCGATTAGAGGAGGAAATAATTCCAATATGTCCATGTGTGACTGCCCTACAGGAAATCAAGCAGGCTGTCCTGGAGATAGCAGACCTTTTTCAAAAGATTGCATAGTAAGAACTGGAGAATGTGGACCAACTGAGGTCGAATGTCAATCAATTCAGGTTGCTTGCGAATAATCTAATATCAAAGCAGGAAGAATAACGTCTCTGTTATTCTTCCATTGTTTTCTAAATCATTGCTCCCGTAAAGCAAATAGAAATGTTCGTATTATGTAGTAAAGCTGGAAGAGAATATTGCGCAGATTTCGATACTTTATGGGATGAATGCTTGATGATTATTTAAACTAATTGACCGCAAATAAGAAACGTGTTTTATAATTCTTCAATATACGGTAGCGCTATCGTTACCTCTGTTCCTGATCCTTCCTGCACTTCACTAATTGTATATTTTGCTTTCTTATTCATTGATTTAGAATAAATGTGTAATCGTTCCTCAAGAATCTTTCCTGAAAAAGATTCATAGGCAACATCATCAAATTCTTTTAGTTTGTTTGAACTCGTAAAACCAATTCCATTATCTACAATCTTACATTCCAAAAGTTTGTTATGAGTATCTTTTTTTACAGCAATGTCAATAAGACCATTTGTTACTCCTTGTAAACCATGCTCAATTGCATTCTCTACAAAAGGCTGTATAAACATTGGCGGAATACAAACTGTTTCTTGATCCACTTTTTCATCAATAGTGATTTGGTAATTAAACTTCTGAGAAAAATTAGATTGTAGACTCAAATAATCTTCTATCGACTGCACTTCATCTTCTACCGATATAAATTCTTCTCTGGAGTTTTTTAAAATTCGCCGAATGAGATCGCTCAGCTTTGTAATATAGGTTGCTGTATTCTCTGACTTTCTGCTGGATAAACTACTCACTGTACTTAGCGTATTAAACACAAAGTGAGGATTTAATTGTGATCTCAATAATCGTTGTTCTAAGTTAGCCGTCTTGTACTTATTTGTCAATTTTCTTTGCCTAAGAATAAGAAAAGCAACACCTATTAATAATATTAGAGCAATAAGCAATACAGCTGCTATTATATTTCGTTGATTAATAATAGTTTTTTGTTCTTCGGTTACGGCTTCTAACTGCTCTATAGATTCTTCTTTTTCTTTTACTTCGTAAGCAATATTTAATTCTCTTTGTTTTTCATCCAAGACTTGCTGATGATATTTTTCCAACAATTCGCTTTTCTGAAGAGCAACCTTAACTGCATGCTCAGGTTGATTATTCTCAGTATATGCGCTGATTAAATAATCCATAGTCACTGCATTCAAGGACTTTACATTTTCATTAATCTTTTGTATTCCAGAAACCGAATCTAATATTGTGGTTAACCCTTTAATTGCTTCATTTAATTTCCCTTTTTTTAATAACACATAGTTATAATTAGATAAGGTAAAATATTTGGATATAGAAAAATAATCTACAGGATGCTCATCTAATGATTCTTTAGATTTCGTGTAATAATAGATGGCAGAATCCTGACTTCCTTCTTCTCTGAACAGATCTCCTATATTATTATAGGCTGCTCTTACACCAGAGAAGTGATTATATTTTAGTCGATTTTCGATAGATTTCTTGTAGTAATACAATGCCGAATCCTTTTTACCAAATTCATCATATAAAATACCAAGATGATTATAAGTAGGTGCTGCTTCCTGCGGAATGGCCATATAAGCAGTATCTTTTGCGAGCGCTAATCGATACTCAAATGCCTTTTTCTTATCTCCCATATTTATATAATTCCCCGCCAAACTTGCAAATATCCATGGATTCACTTTTTTATTATAATCAGGATACTTATTAATCTGATCGATCGATTTTAAAAGATATTCTGTAGATTTTTTATAATTAGATTTATAATCTACCAATGCCATTCCCATATACAAATAAATCTCTTTCAGATATTTACCTTCCTGATCATATTTCTCTGGAGATAGTTTTTTATCTTTTAATAACTGTAAACCTTCTTCCCCATATATAAGAATAGAATCTCCTTCTCTTTGCACTAAATGATGCCGACATTTTTGTCGGTAATAATTCATCCAACCCACTAAATTCTCATCAGTTTCTAGCATATTTTTAAACTCTTTAAGTTGAGGAGGTTTTGCGCCTCTCAGCTTAAAACTATCAATCTCTGCTTGGGTAAAAACTTTCTGTTGCGCGCATAATGGATTGGCAACTAGAAACACCAATAATATCAATATCTTATTCATCCGATGATTTATGTTTTGGAGAAATCAAAAATAAGTAATTTAGCTACTGTTTTTACATCCAAATTATACTCCTAATGATTTCAGATATTCCTGTAATACTTATTGAAGATGATATAGAAGCAAGAAGGCATTTATCCAGCTTACTTGAACAACACTTTTCTTCTATTAAAATTATTGCTTTTTCTGATAATATAAAGGATGCTATTAGCCTTATCAATCAACACGAACCTGAAATTGTGTTCATGGATATAAAACTATTAGATGGTACTGCATTTGAAATTCTTGATGCTATATACAATCCTAATTTTGAAGTCATTTTTGTTACTGCACATGCGGATTTTTTAGAACAGGCAATCTCCTACTATGCTTTTAATTTTATCACCAAACCTATTGATGAAGAACGTTTAAAAAATGTGATTAACAGATACATTCAATTAAAAGACCGCTTTTTCACTAAAAAGAAATATGAACTTTTCAAGGAATTCCTTTCTGATTCCAAACTATTAGTAAATACTGGAAATGAACATATTTCGTTAGAAATAGCAAAAATCGTTCGATGTGAAGCTGATGGAAATTATACTTTTTTTATGATGGATACTAAGGAAAAACATATGGTATCCAAATCCCTCAAGTATTATGAAACCTTATTAAGTAAAAAAGGTTTTTTTAGAGCTAATAGATCTACATTAATAAACATAAAACATATAAGTTCTATTTATAAAAAAGAATCCATCATCCTTACTGATCAAGAAAAAGTGATTGTTTCCACAAGAAACAAATCGAAGTTATCCGATCTTATTAAACACCTTACTTAAACGAAAAAGCATAGCGCTTATCATATAATCACCCTTATTGATCATTTTTAATACTAGGGAAAAAATACTATGCGCTAATTTTAACATAGCGGCAAGATGATGCATAAAACCTTATGAAATCATAACTCTTGCATGTCAAATAGTATTCAAAAAATTTTAAAAACCTAAAACAAAAATCATGTTAAAAAGCATTTTGGAATTACAAGGAGTAGAAAAATTAAACCATTTCGAGAGAAAATCAATTCATGCTGGTAATGGAATAGGTCAAGGCGGTGAAAATGGTAATGACGATATATCACAAGAATGTACACCAAATAATTGTCGCCCCGATTGTTATGGAATTCGTCATATGGGATGTCTTTAAAAAATAAATAGAGAATATTAATCTTAAATAAAACAGTTATGTTAAAAAACATTTTAGAACTACAAGGAGTAGAAAAATTAGACGCTAAACAAAGAAAAAACATCAAAGGTGGTATGTTGGGTATTGGACAAGCTTGTCCTAGTAATGGGGATGCTATCTGTTGTGGAACTGCAAATTGGCAATGTGGTACAGGACCAAGTGGTGGTGGTATTTTTGAAGGGATATATTTTAATGGAAATCCTGTGTGTGCTTGTTTTTAATCTCTAAAAGAATAATACCAATACTTAAAACCAAATATTATGTTACAAAACATTCTAAAATCGAAAGGAGCTATAGTACTCCATAAAAATGAGCAAAAACAGATCAATGGTGGTTTGTCCCCAATTTGTCCTTTACCTAAGCCAGGTGACACCTGTTACTCAGGTCCTTTTTTCTGTAATACATTTGGATTACCTATTTGTAATCTCATTGATCTAGAAGATTAAAATGTAATAAAACAAGAGAGTTCTGTAACCTTAACAGAACTCTCTTCTACTTAAAAAGCTTATTTATCTAAAAACACCTTATTTTTTATGTTACTGATCTGATTATTTATAAAAAAGTTATATTTGTTTCTTCGCAAACTCAGATCGTCACACACATGAAATCTTTACTTTGTTTTATAGTTGGTTTATTTTTTATAACCACTATGCAGGCACAGAGCATTTATGAAGCTGGTTATTTTGTTGATAATAACGGAAAGCGAACAGAATGCTTAATCAAAAAACTTTCCTGGAAAACCAATCCTACTGAATTCCAATGGAAAAAAAACATCTCCTCTACTTCCAGAACATCAAGTATTGAAAATATTAAAGAATTTGGAGTTGGAGAAGATTATGTATTTAAAAGATATATCCTCCAATTTGATCTAAACGGAGATACGGTTGGAAAATCTACCAAGTCAAAGGATCCAAACCTTACTTACAAAAAAATCTTTTTAAGAACGATTTTAAAAAGTAAAACCACTTTATATCAATATTCTAAAAATGATGTTCATCGTTTTTTCTATACGAACCCAACAACGGTATATCCTGAACTCCTAGTTTATAAAGTTTTTTATACTCCTGATGAAAGCAAGAAGCCTGGAAAGAAAGTAATTCCAAAAGAAAATAATAAGTATCAAGAGCAACTAGCAGAAAAAATAAAATGTGGGAATCAAGATCCTTTTAAACTTACTTATACGCAAGGAGATCTTAAACGATATTTTAAAAAATATAATGAATGTAAGGGTAATAAAATAGAATACATTATTCGTAAAAAAATTAACCAAACTAGAATCGGTATTATCGCAGCGGCGGATTTAAGCGGGTTTACACACAATTCTATTGTTGGAGCAGCTGGTGATGTAAATTATGATGATGTTTTTGTTCCTAGATATGGAGTTTTTATTGAAACCTTTATTCCATTTTCTAAAGTAGATCTAAGTTTTTTCTTAGAATCTACCTACAAAGCTTTTACCATGGAAGGAAGAGATTTCGCTATTTCAAATAGTGAATTCGAGTTAGATTATAAAAGCATTAATGTAGCTGTTGGACCACGATTCCATATTTACTTAAGCCCTAAATTCGAACTATTTCTAGAAGGAGGTCTTACAGTAGATTTTAATATCGGAACAGAATCCAATGTTTTTGCAGAAAATGAAATAGAAAATACTACAACTGATTATTTTTATGGTGGAGGTATTGGATCAGGTCGTTTAAAGATTGGTTTTAGACAATACACTCCTAAAAACATTTCTAAAAGTACTTTAATCCCAGATTCGGAATTAACCACTTCTAGTTTATATGTTTCTTTTAATGTTTTTTAAACCAGGTTAGATTTACTAAAAAATTAAAAAAGCCTTTTACACACACTTTCAACAAGTTAAAACCCTTTATTAATTAAAAGAGGAAAATTCCCCATTTTTTAACATAATTTTAGGTAATATTTTAGCGCCCTATGCTATTAACTTATGCAGACATATTTCTTGAGTGTCTATAAATAATACAAGGTCATATAAATCATTAATCTTATTATTTATGTTAAAAAACCTTTTAAACCTAAACGGAGTAGAAAAATTAAACAAAGAAAACCAAAGAGCAATTCACGGAGGAATGCTATTAAGTCAATGTGTTTACGTCTGTCATGGAACTACTGCTAGACAACCCGCTGGGGCAAGTCAATATTGTCTTTTAAATTTCCCAATCCATATTTATAATGCCTCTCAATGTACTGATGGTGGTGATGATGGAATTGTAGATTGGGCATAATACAGATTTTGTATTTCTTTATTAAAACAAAAAGGCTTTGAAAATTTTCAAAGCCTTTTATTTGTAATATGTGTTTAGAATAAATTCTCTAATTCGCTACATCACTAATAAATTTAATTCGATATAATCGTAGCTCTTCATCATCATAATCTCCATCAAATTCTTCGATTGCAGTATCAATTTTATCGCTTTCTGCTTCAATAAAATATTCATGAATCTCCTCTTGTTGATCTTCATCTAAAATTTCATCGATCCAGTAGGTAATGTTTAATTTGGTCCCACTATATACAATTGCTTCCATTTCCTTTATAAACTCCGGCATATCCATCCCTTTTGCAGCAGCTATATCATCTAAAGGAAGTTTTCTATCTACATTCTGTATGATATATAATTTGATTCCACTATTAGCCCCTGTACTTTTTACAACGAAGTCATCAGGACGCATAATATCATTTTCTTCCACATATTTTCCGATAAGAGACACAAACTCTTTTCCGTATTTTTTAGCCTTTCCTTCTCCTACTCCATGCACATTTCCTAATTCTTCAATACTAATTGGATATTTAAGTGCCATATCAGCTAAAGAAGGATCTTGAAATACAACAAATGGAGGTACTCCTAATTTCTTTGCTACTTTTTTTCTTAGATCTTTTAGCATTCCTACCAAACGATCATCGGTTCCACCAGCTTTTCCTCCTGATTTAGCTGCAGTAATAATAGAATCATCGTTAGTTTCATCATACACATGATCTTCGGTCATCATGAAACTTACAGGAGATTCTATGAATTTTCTTCCTTCTTCAGTGATTCGAATAACGCCATATGTTTCAATATCTTTTCTTAGATATCCAGCAACCAG
The DNA here is from genome assembly GCF_019295435.1 of Aquimarina litoralis. Lineage (GTDB taxonomy): Bacteria > Bacteroidota > Bacteroidia > Flavobacteriales > Flavobacteriaceae > Aquimarina > Aquimarina litoralis_A. The sequence goes on along the minus strand of NZ_WEKL01000111.1, from coordinate 87,782 downwards.
CACTTGTCTAATAAGTGCCATCCAATACTTATCATCTCTTGATTTTCCGGTACCAAAAAATGGTTGTTCGTGTGTTTTATGAGAAATGATTAAAGCATTGCTTTTACCAATGAGCGTATTAACTAAATCCTTTGACTTATAGATTTCACCAGTTTTATTAACTACTTTTAATAGCAACTGCACTTCATCCTTAGCTTCGTGTTTCTTTTTAGGATTACGCACATTATCATCCATATCAGCACCCTCGCCAGTAACCTCATCGAATTCTTCTCCAAAATAGTGCAGAATAAATTTACGTCTGGATATAGATGTTTCTGCAAAAGCAACAACTTCTTGCAACAAAGCATGACCTATTTCCTGCTCTGCAACAGGTTTTCCACTCATAAATTTCTCTAACTTCTCAATATCTTTATAGGCATAATATGCCAAACAGTGCCCTTCTCCTCCATCACGTCCAGCACGTCCAGTTTCTTGATAATAACTCTCTATACTTTTCGGGATATCATGATGAATTACAAAACGAACATCTGGTTTATCAATTCCCATTCCGAAGGCAATCGTTGCAACTACTACATCTACATCTTCCATAAGGAACATATCTTGATGTTTTGCTCTGGTCTTAGCATCCAAACCAGCATGATAAGGAACCGCTTTTACTCCATTTACCTCTAGGGTTTGAGCTAGTTCTTCTACTCGCTTTCTACTTAAACAATAAACGATTCCGCTTTTACCACTGTTTTGTTTTACAAAACGTATAATATCCGCGTCAACATTTTTTGTTTTAGGGCGTATTTCATAAAAAAGATTAGGTCTGTTAAAAGAGGCTTTAAAAGTTTCGGCATTACTCATCCCTAAATTTTTCAAGATATCTTCTTGTACCTTAGGAGTAGCAGTAGCCGTTAAGCCTATAATTGGAATATCTTCTCCAATTCTTTTGATAATATTTCTAAGATTTCTGTACTCAGGTCTGAAATCATGACCCCATTCGCTAATACAATGTGCCTCATCTACCGCTAAAAAAGAAATCTTTTGTTCTTTTAAAAAATCAACATATTCCTCTTTTGTCAATGATTCTGGAGCAACATATAATAATTTAGTAACTCCATTAACGATATCGCCCTTTACTCTTTTTACTTCAGATTTGTTCAGGGATGAATTTAGCACATGTGCTATTCCTTCTTCGGAAGAAATACTTCGAATAGCATCTACTTGATTTTTCATTAATGCGATTAGCGGAGAAACTACGATTGCTGTTCCTTCGCACATTAAGGCAGGGAGTTGGTAGCAAAGGGATTTTCCACCACCTGTAGGCATTATTACGAAAGTATTTTGTTTGTTCAAAATACTTTCTATCACCTTTTCCTGCAGTCCTCTAAATTGACTAAAACCAAAGTACTTTTTTAAAGCTCCTTGTAAGTCAGTTTTGTTCAAACTCATTAAATTGTCAAACTTTTATATACCAATTAAATTAAAAATAATTCTTTCACATAAACCTTTTTCCCCAATTCAGATTCAGTGGATTGTTCTTTTTTAAAAAGTTACCAAAGATAAGCAAACTAATATTTAGAAAGCTTTTTTTCAGCATTATTTAATATTCCTAAGGTATTATATACCTTTGCATAATTAAAGATACTAAAATCTTTATTTATAACACGCAAATTTTACAAATTTTGAACACCCTCGATACGATTATTTCTTTCGCGCAACAAACTATTAATGAAGAAGCTAGAGCTATAGCACATCTAGAACAACTTATCGATAAAGAATTTGCTGAAGCCGTCAATACCATTCACAATTCCAATGGTCGTGTCATCATCACTGGAATTGGAAAAAGCGCTATAATTGCTTCAAAAATAGTAGCTACCATGAATTCTACAGGGACTCCTGCTGTATTTATGCATGCTGCAGATGCGATTCATGGAGATTTAGGTAATATTCTGAAAGATGATGTGGTAATTTGTATTTCAAAAAGTGGAAATACTCCCGAAATAAAGGTGCTAGTTCCCCTAATTAAAAACTTTAACAATACTTTAATTGGGATTACTTCAAATAAAGAATCTTTCTTAGGAAAAGAGGCAGATTTTGTTTTGCATGCTTATGTAGAAAAAGAAGCTTGCCCAAATAATTTAGCACCCACAACAAGCACAACGGCACAATTAGTTATGGGTGATGCAGTAGCCGTATCCTTATTAAATCTTAAAGGTTTTTCTAGTAACGACTTTGCAAAATATCATCCTGGAGGAGCATTAGGTAAAAAATTATACCTCAGAGTACAAGATATTGTTTCCAACAACGAGAAACCTGAAGTTAGTCCAGACTCAGATATCAATGCTGTTATTGTAGAAATGACCGAAAAAAGATTGGGAGCTACCGCAGTAACTGAAAATAATAAAATCATAGGGATCATTACTGATGGAGATTTACGTAGAATGTTAACTACAAATACTTCTTTTGCTGGATTAACTGCAAAAGATATCATGTCTCCAAATCCTAAAAGAATTGATATTGAAGCTATGGCAGTTGATGCACTTGATCGCTTGGAAGAATATGGTATTTCACAACTTTTAGCTGAGGAAAAAGGTAATTATGCCGGACTTTTGCATATTCATGATCTAATGAGAGAAGGTATATTATAATGGGAAAGAAGATAACAAAAGATCCACAATCCATGTCTTTTTTGGATCATCTTGAAGAATTGAGATGGCATCTAATTAGGGCAACCGTAGCGGTTTTGATTGCTGGTATTGCAGCTTTTATAGCAAAAGAATTCATTTTTGACGTGTTAATTTTTGGTCCTAAAAAACCTGATTTTCCAACGTACAAAGGACTTTGTAATTTATCTAAACTTTTAGGGTTGGATGAAAGTTTATGTTTCCAAGAATTACCTTTTAGCGTCCAAAGTAGAAAAGTAGCTGGTCAATTTTCCGTACACATATGGACTTCTATTACTGCAGGTTTTATAGCTGCATTTCCTTATGTTTTATATGAATTTTGGAAATTTATTTCTCCCGCTTTGTACGAAAAAGAAAGAAAGCATTCGAAAGGATTTATTATTATTTGTTCTTTCTTATTTTTCTTAGGAGTACTTTTCGGATATTACATTATCACACCACTTTCTATAAATTTTCTGGGAGGATATCAAGTGAGTAAAGAAGTACTAAACGAGTTTGATATTGACAGTTATATTGCATTAGTTAGAGCTTCAGTAATTGCCTGTGGATTGATATTTGAGCTACCTGTTATTATGTTTTTCCTAACTAAAGTAGGTCTTGTAACACCTCAGTTTTTAAAGAAATATCGAAAATTTGCTCTGGTTATCGTACTAATTTTATCCGCGGTTATAACTCCACCAGATATTGCTAGTCAGGTAATCGTAGCGATTCCAATATTGATTTTATACGAAGTAAGTATTTTTATTTCTAAAATAGTTGTCAAAAGACAAAACAAAGAATTAATCCCACAAACCAAATGAGTACTATAGTTGATGAATTTAATGAATACAGAGAGAAAATGAACGCTCGTATTCTAGAAGACAATAATAAAATTATTAAAAGAATTTTCAATCTTGACACCAATGCTTTCATGAAAGGCGCATTAGATGTAAAGACTAAAGAATTATTAGGTTTAGTTGCTTCTACCGTTCTAAGATGTGATGATTGTATAAAATACCATTTAGAGACTTGCTATAAGGAAGGTTTGACTAAAGAAGAAGTTGTTGAATCATTAAGTATTGCAACTTTGGTAGGAGGAACTATTGTTATTCCTCACTTACGTAAAGCATATGAGTTTTGGGATGCTTTAGAAGCACAAAACTCTTAACTTTAATTTTGTCAATTTATTAGCTTATTTTAGCAACATTCAGTACCGAAAGAAGTCATTCAGAATATGAAGTTAACAGCAGACAACTTAATAAAATCATACAAAGGAAGAAAAGTAGTGAAAGGAATTTCTCTAGAAGTAAATCAAGGAGAAATTGTAGGTTTATTGGGTCCGAATGGAGCTGGTAAGACTACTTCTTTTTATATGATTGTAGGTTTGGTAAAGCCAAATGGAGGAAAAATATCACTTGACAGTACTGATATTACAAAATTTCCAATGTATAAACGTGCTCAGAACGGAATCGGTTATCTGGCACAGGAAGCTTCTGTTTTTAGAAAGTTAAGCATTGAAGATAATATCCTAAGTGTTTTACAACTCACGAAACTCTCTAAGAAAGAGCAACTTCATAAAATGGAGTCTTTGATTGAAGAATTTGGATTAGGTCATATTCGAAAGAACAGAGGTGATTTATTAAGTGGTGGAGAACGAAGACGTACTGAAATTGCTAGAGCATTGGCAACAGATCCGAATTTTATTTTATTAGATGAACCTTTTGCAGGAGTAGATCCAGTTGCCGTAGAAGATATTCAGAGAATTGTTGCTCAACTAAAGAATAAAAATATTGGTATTCTGATTACCGACCATAATGTACAGGAAACTTTAGCTATTACCGACAGAACATACCTCATGTTTGAAGGAAGCATCCTAAAAGCAGGAATTCCCGAAGAATTAGCTGAAGACGAAATGGTGCGTAAGGTATACCTTGGTCAGAACTTTGAATTAAGAAAAAAGAAAATTGATTTTGATTAATCTTTTTAATTAAAATTTTGGACTACAATTTTTGATATCAAATTCGATATCGGAAACAAAAATATCCTGCTCTCTTACTTTTAATTGAACTAATAATCCTTTTGAGTTTATTGGCTTATTCTGATCAAAAATAAAATTGCCTATACTATAATAAATAGGTTTCTCCTTATACATTTCTATTGTTTGTATTGTATGAGAATGATGACCAATAATAACGTCGGCTCCAGCATCTATTAACATATACGCTTGTTGTTTTTGAGATATTAAAGGAACTTTTGTGTGTTCTGCCCCCCAATGTAATTGCACAATGACAATGGCTTTAGGCTCTTTATTTTTAAGCCTTAGAATTTTATTAGAAATTTCATCAAAAGAATCTTCGCACACACATGGTTTATCTTCCAAAAACACCCAGTTTTCTGAAGGTACTTGAAGTGAAGACAGCACATATATGTTTCTCGGCTTGTTAGTTATTAATGTTGGTTCGCAAGCTTTCTTTATATCCTTACCATATCCTAAAGGAATCAAACCAGCTTGTTTTATATTATTCTTAGTATCCACTAAACCATCTCTACCTTGATCCATAGAATGATTATTAGCCATATTCAAATGCGTAATTCCATGATCTTTTAGAGATGCTAGCCAATCAGGTTCTGCTCTGAAAATAAACTTTTTATTAATAGGAGCATTAATGGAAGTTGCTGGACACTCTAAATTAGCAACAACGATATCACTTTCAGTAAAAACAGAATCTATAGAAGAATGAAAGAGATTATCCATTCCCAAATGTTCAATCCTCGTTCTAACTCCACGATCTAATAGTAAATCCCCAACAAAAACAACAGTAGTCTCGTCAGAATTACAAGCGGAAAATGTGGTTGTAATACATAATAAGATAATTAGTAACCTATACATAAATTTTGATACTCCAAAACGTTTTGTTAAGACTTCTAACATCCAGAACTATAAAATATTTTCTCGTTCGTTTTAGGTACTGGGATAGGAACAATAATATCTTTCATCCATTCAGGCATTCCTTTAGCCTGATTTTTTTCAATCATTTCTTGCCATTCTTCATCCGTTAAACGATTTCCTAGAGGTAGATGAAATTCATGATATCCAAATACAGCTCCTTTTGTAATATATAAATAGCCTTCAATTTCCACCACAGCGTAAATATCATTTACATTACCAGTTGCCACATGTAAAATACCTTTATCCGGATTGTTTCTTGCATTAGCAGTATAAATATCAGCAACTACTGCCACCGATTTATCTGGTCCTTGCACATTATGCCAACCATCTAAATACTGATCTTTTTGTTTTACAAGATCTAGCGTAATCCATTCAAAAGTACTTCCTATAATTTCTATTTGACCATATTCTTGTACAGATAGCTTTGTGCCGGTCAATTCTTTTTTACTTGCTGATAATAAAAACTCTGCATTTTCTCTTAAACCTGTTGTTATTCGAGAAATGTTGGAATCTAAAAGTTGATTTCTTTCTAATATTGATTTCGTAAGATCTATTAATTCAATCACAGCATTCCAATATCCAATATTAGGTTCTACATACCCTACGGTATAAGGACTTGGTACTTCTTCTCCAGATCCACACTCCGCAGCCATTGGTTGTTCCGCATATAGAATAGAATCATGTTTTAACTCCGCCCAAGAAGCTAATGAAGCATTTAAATTTTTCTTATTCCATTCGGGAGTTTGCATAAAATAGGGATAACTTTCATTTGGCTTCTGAAGCTCTAGTAAACTCTGTACCCATTTTGTGTATACGGTAGCGCCAAAATCTACAGTACTCATCTTTTCCTGCATCTCTGATAGTAATTTAGGATATTTTTCCCATTTCTCTCCTTCCTTAAGTTCGTTGATCAATAGATCTTCTGCCGAATTGCTACCAAAAGCAGCCATTACATCCAGACCTTGCGGGTAAGGACGTTTGGAGACTTTACTTTTTAAATCCACTAAATTCTGAAGCACATCATTATCTGATACATACCGTTGAGGAATAAAATTGATTTTTATTTTACAGCTTCCTCCACCCGATCTTATCTTATCTTTTACATCGGCAATTTTCTTTACTTCTTCTTTCATTGCTGTGATACGCTCAGTATCTTGTAATACTGTTTCTAAAGGAAGCTCTTCTCTTTCCAATAATTCTGCTAAATCCAAAAAAGAAACATTATCTGCCTGACCAATAATAAAGTCAATAGGCTCCATAATTGCTTTATACTTTTTTAGTGTTTCTTTTCCATAATTTGGACTATTACCCAGAATAGAAGCATTCACTAAGGCTCTTTTAAAATGAAGATCATTACCAAGACAAAAAGGAGCAGATTGCAACCACATCATGGCACAGAAATATCTTTTTAACGATTCCGTACGTGTATAATGTCCTCTAGGTTTAAATAGACTGTAAGGAAACCGAACTTCGGTATATTCTAAAAATTCAGAAATCTTATCTTCTGCACTTTTGACTGCTGACAATTCATTCTCATAATGTTGTTCAAAACCAATAGGAACCTCAACTTTTTGATCAGTTAACAATGTATAAGCAATCGCATAAAAAGTATTATTAAAGTTTGCCATTTCTACCATAGAAGGATCTTGGGTAGTACTTGCTAAGCTTTCCACATCCTTCATCATATTTTGACAAATCTGTGAGAGAATCGGTATAAATTGTTCTTCTTCGATCTTTTTAAGAATATACCCGAAATACATATGAAACAATTGCATGTACATATCGGTAGTTACAAAATTTGGAAATTCTGCATAATCATTTTGTTCATACAAGYGGAAGAACTGAATATTAGAATTCGGCACTATAGCAAATCCATTTTTACCCAACATATCCAATAGTTCTGGAGCTGGTTCTTCTAACTGAAAAAGGTTCACGATGTTATCCATATTTGCTACTTGTCGATTTCCTTTTTGCAATAGATTTTTCGCTTTTAATTCTTCTTCTCTCTTCTTTAGCTTTTCGATAAAAATTGTTTCTTGATCAGAATATGATATTGGCGCTATATCATCACCTCCTTGTTCTGCCCAATAGCGATTTTCCATTCTCTTATTATACCAACTAGTGGCCCCAAAAGTATATCGAAGGTCACCTTTCATAAAGCAATATCCTTGTTTTGCAGCAAAGCTATTTCGTAAGACTCTAACCTCATATAAATTTAACGATGAAATATCCATCTGAAGATCAATGGACTCACCTAACTTTTCTATATCTAACCTTCCATCTACCAAAACAGGATTGTCAATTTCCTTTTCCTCAAGTTGACTATCCTCAGTTGTTTGCACCACATCAGATGTGCTAATAATCTCTTCTTGCTCTTTAGGTTTTTTATCACTTCCACACCCTATTATTACTAAAATTAGGCTTACAAGTAGTATTTGTTTTTTCATAATTCTTATGATTTGTCAACTTTTGTTTTTGAGTATTTCTGATGCTTGAGTTTTATCTATTTCTCTTTTGATATATCTTTTGAATTCTAGTCCAAATCTTCTCCATTGATATTCAGCTACTAAAAACTTCCCGCTCTTTTCTCTTTCAATACTTCTTACATAATTACCTTGATTGTTTTTTACAAACTTAAAATCAACCAAAGGTTTGCTTAATCTAGAACCCAGCCATAAGGGTCTTACATATCCTTTGTAGTTTTTAAAAATAAAAAGACGTTTCCCTTTTATCGAATCAAATCGCGTAGTTTTTATAACTCCAACCAATATATCATCTTTTCCATTACTATCGACGTCTCCTAATTGAAATTGATATACTGGGTAAGGCAATTTCCAACTATCTGTTAAGGAATCTGAAGCAATCTGCACATAGTGTAATGAATCGTGTTCCTTAATTAAAGTGACAGTACTATTCGCTGTTTTTACAGTAGTTTTGATTTCCTTAGTACACGAACAAATNAAGAATATTCCAACTAAGAGAAACCAAAAATTAGAATTATTTTTCATGTATTCTACAACTATCTAAACTGCACTAACTTCTTTAAAAACTAAGGATATTAATACGTATAATAATATTATAATCGGTATTGCTGTAAAATGAAGAGCTACTAAAAGTAGTAATGCTATTAATAGAAAAATATATCTTATACTGTTTTCTTTAAAATCCCAAGTCTTAAATTTTAAGGCAAATAATGGAATTTCAGCATTTAATAGGTAACAACTTAATACTGTTAACCCTATTAAAAACCATTGATTCAAAATAATATTAGATATCCATTCTGCAGGGTTAAAACTAAGAATTAATGGCAAACTCATGATCAACAAGGTGTTAGCTGGAGTTGGTAATCCAATAAAGGAAGTTGTTTGTCTTGTATCTATGTTAAATTTTGCCAATCGATATGCTGAAGCTAATGTAACAAGCAAACCTATTAAAGATATATAAGATATCGAACCTTGATCAGAATAGAGGTTTAAATTCAAAGTACTTCCAGATGCTCTAGACAATAACTGACATATAACTATTCCTGGTACTACTCCACTAGTAACCATATCTGCCAATGAATCTAGTTGTAATCCAAGTTCGCTTTGTACTTTTAATACTCTTGCTGCTAATCCATCAAAAAAGTCGAATCCTATCCCAAGGACTACAAATAATGCAGCTACATCTAAATCTCCTTGAACAGCAAAAATGGTAGCAATACATCCACATAAAAGGTTAAGAAGGGTTATTAGGTTAGGAATTTGCTTTTTCAGCTTCATATAGATATGTTTTGTGTAAAAATAGCAAACTATTTTCGTCTATTAACATAGACTACACAATATGAAAACGCAAATAAAGTTTATAATGTTGAAAAATAGTGAGATATTTGTCAAAAATTGCTTGGATTGAAAAGAATTATAATTGTTTTATTTTGTTTGTCTGTATCATTCTCTTCAGCACAAACACGAAAATATTCTAATGAATTTCTAAACATTGGTGTTGATGCTGGTGCTTTAGGAATGGCGAATGCTGTAGTTGCCACATCTGGTGATGTAAATTCTGGATATTGGAATCCTGCGGGATTAATCAATTTAGAAGACAATCAAGTTTCTTTCATGCACGCGGCTTATTTTGCCAATATTGCGAACTATGATTATCTAGCTTTCGGAATGCCTTTAGATGAAAAAAGTGCCATTGCATTTTCTTTAATTCGTTTTGGTGTGGATGACATTCTTGATACTACAAATTTGGTTGATGCTGATGGAAACATAGACTATACTCGAATTAATTTATTCTCTGCTGCTGATTATGCTTTTACATTTTCCTATGCCAGAAAATTACCTGTAGAAGGTTTAAGTTTTGGTGCCAATGCGAAAGTAATACGTCGTATTATTGGAGATTTTGCTTCTTCATGGGGGTTTGGTTTTGATGCGGCATTACAATACCAAAGAAACAATTGGCAATTCGGAATTATGGTTAGAGATATCACTACCACTTTTAATGCATGGAGTGTAGAAGATTTTGCTATTGGTGACCTTAATGGTGATGGTATCCCAGATGAAGATCAGATCCCACAAATTAGAGATCAAGAATTACCGGAAACTACAGAAATAACTATCCCTAAACTTCAGTTTGGGGCAGCTAGAAAATTTGATTTAGGTAGAAAATTTGGCCTAAACACTGAATTAGATATGAACGTTCGTTTTGCTGAGACCAATGATATCATAGCATCTTCGGCAGTTAGTATCACGCCTGCTTTCGGTTTTGAACTAGACTACTCTAAAATCGTTTACCTTAGAGGTGGTGTTGGAAATTTTCAAAATATCGAGCAATTTGATGGATCAGACAATGTTGGATTCCAACCAAATTTTGGAATTGGTTTTCAATACAAAGGAATACAAGTAGACTATGCTTTAACTGATATTGGGGATCAAAGTGCTGCCATTTATTCTAACGTATTCTCCATCAAAGTAGACTGGAGTCTTTTCAGATAAAGCTTGATGCTATTATAACTATTTTTTAGCCTTAGGTTTAAGTTTTGTAACGAAATAAGTTTAATTTCGTTTATAAGACATAATATCTTTTATGAAGAACATTTTGCTTGTTATTTTATCAGGTTTATTACTTGCCATCGGTTGGCCTACTTATGGCTTTCCATTATTTCTTTTCTTTGGTTTTGTTCCTTTATTGGTTGTAGAATATAAAATCCGTTCCAATAAATATCATAAATCTCAAGTATTTGGATATGCTGTTCTAGCGTTCTTTATTTGGAATATGATTGCTACTTGGTGGATTTATAACTCCACACCATTTGGAATGTGGTTTGCTGAAATTGCCAATACATTACTAATGGCATTGGTATTTTTACTATATCACATTGTGGCCAGAAGAGCTTCATTTACAATTGGAACTATCTTTCTGATTTGTATATGGATGAGTTTTGAATACCTCCATCTACAATGGCAATTTTCTTGGCCATGGCTTAATTTAGGAAATGGATTTGCTAGTTTCACCTCATGGATCCAATGGTATGAATATACAGGAACTTTTGGAGGTACTTTATGGATTTGGATTGTAAATATTGGACTTTATAAAAGCATCTTACTTTTTATAGAACATAAAGATAAAGAAATACTGTACAAATCAGCTTTACGAAATGGGGGTATCATTATCATTCCAATTGTAATTTCTTTTATCATCCTAAAAACTTATGAAGAAGATGGCACCTCAGTAGAAGTTGTTATTTTGCAACCCAATATAAATCCCTACACTGAAAAATACAATACCAGCGATGATCGTGTTGGAGCCTTATTAACTTCCCTCACTTCAAAAGAAATAACTAAGGACACTGACTTTATTATTGCTCCAGAAACAGTTTTTGCTGATAATAACAGATTAAAAACATTTAAAAGTTCTATTGCTAAAAAGACAGCGAGTTCTATTGTTCAGAATTACCCAAAAGCAAATTTCCTATCTGGGATTTCTTTACTAGATGTATTTAGAGATCCATCTAAAGCACACTCTCAAACAAATGAGCATAAAAGTGGGGTATTTTATGACGATTATAACTCTGCATTTTTAGTAAGACCAGATGGCTCTGATGAACTATATCATAAAAGTAAATTAGTCGTAGGAGTAGAAAATTTTCCATACCAAAGTGTTTTCAAACCAATAGTGGGAGATGCTATGATCGATTTAGGTGGTACTGTAGCAAAGAAAACTACGCAATCTGATCGAGAAGTATTCTTTACAAAAGAAGGATTAGGTGCTGCGCCAATTATTTGTTATGAAAGTGTTTATGGAGAGTTTGTAACTGGTTATGTGCGAAACAACGCAGATTTTCTAGCAATCATCACCAATGATGCTTGGTGGGATGACACTCAAGGTCACCAGCAACATTTAGCCTACGCAAAATTAAGAGCAATAGAAACGCGAAGAAGTATTGCTAGAAGTGCCAATACGGGAATTTCTGCAATTATTAACCAAACTGGGAAAGTTATATCATCGCTAGCGTATAACGAACAAGGAGCATTGAAAGGTTCGCTTACGACCAATGACAAAATTACTTTTTATGTAAGAGCAGGTGATTATTTAGCTAGAGTTGCTATTTTTCTAATGATTTTTATCTTTTTATTTTCCGTGACCCGAAGAAGAAAGAAAATCACAGCTCTATAAAGCTCAATTCAATATTTGTCCTTAATTTGCGGACTTTCCAATCATAAACCAACCATTATCACGTGAATTACGTATCAGTAGAAAATATAGCCAAATCTTTTGGAGAACGAGTGTTATTTAATAACATCTCTTTTGGAATCAATGAAGGGCAGAAAATTGGTTTTGTTGCCAAAAATGGAACTGGTAAAACATCTCTTTTAAATATTGTAGCTGGTGATGAAGAACCTGATGAAGGTCAAGTAGTATATCGAAAAAATCTAAAAGTAGCTTTTCTACCTCAGGAACCAGACTTAGATCCTAATTTGACTATAGAAGAAACGATATTCGCTTCAGATAATGATATTTTACGTGTAATCAACACCTATGAAAAGGCTTTGCAGAATCCTGATGATACAGAAGCTTATCAAAAAGCTTTTGAGCAGATGGATGCATTAAACGCTTGGGATTTTGAAACACAATACAAACAAATTCTTTTCAAGTTAAAATTAGAGAATCTAAACCAAAAGGTAAGTCAACTTTCTGGAGGTCAGAAAAAAAGATTAGCCCTTGCGAACATTCTTTTAAGTAAACCTGAACTATTATATCTTGATGAACCCACCAACCACTTAGATCTTGAAATGATCGAATGGTTAGAAGAATACTTCGCCAAAGAAAACTTTACCCTTTTTATGGTTACTCACGACCGCTACTTTCTGGAAAATGTATGTAATGAAATTGTAGAGTTAGAAAATGGTAGGTTATATAGTTACAAAGGGAATTATGCGTATTATTTACAAAACAAGGAAGCTAGAATAGCGAATGAAGAAATAGAAACCAATAAAGCCAAACAACTTTATAAAAAAGAACTAGATTGGATGAGACGACAACCTAAAGCTCGTACCACTAAATCCAAATCTAGAATTGATGATTTCTATGAAATCAAAGAGCGTGCTCATAAAAGAAGGAATGATCATGAGGTACAATTAGAAATAAATATGGAACGACTGGGAAGTAAAATTCTGGAAATCCATAAAGTTTCTAAAAGCTTCGGCGATCTTGTTCTATTAGATAAATATGAATATGTATTCAAAAAAGGAGAACGTGTAGGAATCATTGGAAAAAATGGTACTGGGAAATCGACTTTTCTAAATATGATTACCGGTGGGATCACACCTGATCAAGGTAAAATAGTTATTGGTGAAACTGTAAAATTTGGATACTATACACAGAAGGGAATTGCTATAAAAGAAGGACAAAAAGTGATTGATGTCATTCGTGAATTTGGTGATTATATTCCTTTAAAAAAAGGGCGCCAAATTTCTGCTCAACAACTATTAGAACGTTTCTTATTTGATCGGAAAAAGCAATATGATTTTGTAGAAAAACTAAGCGGAGGAGAAAGAAAAAGATTATACCTATGTACTGTACTTATTCAAAATCCTAACTTCCTAATCTTAGATGAGCCTACTAATGATCTTGACATTGTGACACTTAACGTTTTAGAAAATTTCTTGTTAGATTTTCCAGGTTGCTTAATTGTAGTATCTCATGATCGCTATTTTATGGATAAAATTGTAGATCATTTGTTCGTATTTAGAGGAAAAGGGATTATTGAAGATTTCCCTGGCAACTACTCTGATTATAGGGTTTACGAGAATAGCAGAACTCCAGAAAAGCCTCAAACAGATGATAAAGAACCTAAAGCAAAATCCTCTTGGAAAAAAGACAATAAGAGCGCTTTATCATATAATGAACAAAAAGAGTATAGCCGTATCGAACGTGATCTAAAAAAATTAGAACTCCAAAAAAAGGAAATAGAAGAACTCTTCACCAGTGGAAATTTAGATGAAGACAAAATCAATGAAGAATCCGCAAAACTTAAAGAAATCATTGATGCAATTGAAGAGAAAGAAATGCGTTGGTTAGAGCTTTCTGAAAAAATGGAATAACTTTTTCATTGTAATCAACCACTTTTAATTGAAGGAATGCTATTTAGAATCAAATCATACTTTCTTTTTTTACTAAAATCCACTAATCAGCATGGTGTACATTCACCTTTTATATACAACTTAGTAACTAAATGTTTATATGATCGTAAAAAAAGAAAATCTTATAACAAGATAAAATCTATTATACAGAGCAGTCCAAACATTGGTATCAATCTAAGTTCTGGAAAAATACTCAATAGAGTTATTCCATATTTTAACTATCAAAATATCCTGGTAATTGAAAAAAAATCCAATACCATTTCTCAAATCGCATCCTTAGATAATACCATTTCTGTGCATAACTCTACTGAAGAAAATCAGTATTTTGATCTTATCTTTTTAGACATTGACACTTATAAAGCTGACACCGATATACTAGAAGTGATCATCGAAAAAACGCATAATGATTCTTTACTTCTTATAAACTCTATAAGATCATCTACAGAAAACTTAAAAATCTGGGAAAGCATACAAAAACGTTCAAAAGTAACAGTTACTGTCGATATCTATTCTTTGGGATTTGTTTTCTTTAGAACTGAACAAGCAAAGGAACATTTTACTATTAGGAAATAACAGGTAAAAGTTTCTTTTTAGTTTTTGTAAAACTGATATTCTTCATAAGAGCATCATTAGAATGGCATAGTTCCTTCATATATTGATCATACGTTTTATTGTTTTCAACAAGAAACCTGTTAAAATAACTATTAGCCACCTCTACTCCCATTGTCTTTTCTATGTTCATTAATTTTTTATAAAGTGTTTTTACCTTATATATCATTCTTTCTGAAGGAAATTTTCGTACAATTACATAACTGATAATTTCATTTTTATCATTCTTTCTTGCTTCAAAAACAGTAGTAATCCATTTCCATGTCCCTTCTTGAGTTACACATTTTGTAAGGATATGAGCTTTGGTTTTGCTATGTAATTGTAACCAAAATCTTGATTCAATTATTTTAGGGATATTTAAGTGGATTATTTCCTGATCTATATCTGAAGTGAGATCGGTTTTTTGATATTCATTCCACTCGGAAAAATCAAAGTTAAGATCAGTAATGAAACAGTTTAGTGTTTTTTTAGAGGTTATAACTCTTTTAGGAAGTATTGCAATATTTGCTATTGCATTTTTAATTGGTGGGTTGCTGATAGACATGTTTATATAATTAGAAATGAATATTTGTTTGTTTTCTATTTATATATTCCAAATATCACGCCCCTTATCTTGCTCGATATTTTATCTTACTCTTCTAAAGATAAAATTAATCTATGACAAAAACAACACAATTGTTAAACTAAAATTTCCCCTAATATTTAATGATTTAAAAACTAGATTTTTGTGAGTACAATTATGATATCTGATAAAACTATATGAATTGAATTCATTTTCTTGTAACAAATTTATCCATAGTACGTCATATAGGCTAAAATCGTATCTTACGCTATAATTAATTCATCGCATGGAAAACGTTATCGATATTAAAGGTATCATTAGAAATTTTCAATTAGGTCAGGAAACAGTATATGTTCTTAAAGGTATAGATCTAGAGATTAAAAGAGGAGATTACATCGCAATAATGGGACCTTCTGGATCTGGAAAATCGACACTTATGAATCTTCTAGGTTGTTTAGATACACCTACTGACGGTTCTTATAATCTAAACGGAAATGATGTAAGTAAAATGACGGATGATGAATTAGCCGAAATCCGAAATAAAGAAATTGGTTTTGTTTTTCAAACCTTTAATTTATTACCAAGAACTACAGCATTAGATAATGTAGCATTGCCAATGATTTATGCAGGAACTTCAAAAAAAGATCGAAATGCTAGAGCCGAAGAAGTATTAACAGACGTAGGACTTGCAGATCGAATGGACCACAAACCTAATCAACTTTCTGGAGGTCAACGCCAAAGAGTTGCTGTGGGTAGAGCTTTGGTAAACAAACCTTCTATCATACTGGCCGATGAGCCGACAGGAAACCTAGATTCTAAAACTTCCTTAGAAATCATGCAATTGTTTGATGATATTCATGCAGCTGGAAACACAGTAATACTTGTTACGCATGAAGAAGAAGTTGCCGCTCATGCGCATAGAGTAATCCGATTACGAGATGGTATGATAGAAAGTGATACTAGAAATAAATAAGTATTATCTAGTCGATAAAAAATAAGGCTCTGGAAATGTTTTTACTTTAAGATTATTAACTAGGCTAAATAATATATTAGAAACCAATCCCGCAGCAAGATGAGACCCCACTACTAATTGTGGAGGTGTTATCTTTTTTGAATTCTGTTTATATAACTCGTAAAAATCATAAAACCATTCTAGGTCCATGTCTTTTCTATCTTTAAAATAGGACAACATATTTTGAATTAAGACTAACTCAAATCTTCCTTCTTTTCTAGCAACATCATATATTTGTTCACTATCTGGTGTTACTAGATATGCAGCTCCTCCCCATCCAAAATTAAGAGGATGAATCACTGGTATTCCTTTTTCCTTGCAAACTTCATCAAAAACAAAAGGAGTTTGTTCTGCATCAAAATCAATAGCATTAATAGCAATATCACATCCATCAACATAATCAGCAATTGTATCTGGTTCTAAAAATAAATGATGATATGAAATCTTTACATTAGGATTAATCGCCTTCATCCTTTCTGTAATGGAAGCCACTTTTGACCTCCCTACATCTTTATAATCATAATTTTGTCTATTGAGATTAGAAACTTCCACTTCATCTCCATCTATGAATACAAAATTCTCAAATCCTAATCTTAAAGCTGCTTCTGCGATAACACTTCCTAATCCTACTCCTCCAAAAACTATTTTACTATTTTTTATTCGATCTTGTTGTTCTGGCGTGATGTACAAAACGTTTTTATGATATCGTTCTTCATCATGCATTTGCGGTATTTTTTTTGTGCTTTCCATTTATTTTAAAAATTTCTATAGTTCACTATTCATCTAATAGTTACTTATAGACTTTAGACATTTTTTTGTTTTCTGTATCGTTTAGCCAGTAATGTATATCCTCACCAGTCATTATTACTGGGTATGTTGGACTACCTAAACATTCCTGACTTGGTCCTATCTTTTGCATATTGATTCCAATTTCTCTAAATATTGTATAGATCAGTGCATCTGATTCAGCAATGACCAAACTATCAGGGTTTTTATCAACTATTTGAAATGCTTGTCTAACCAGTTCACTAATTAGCTCTTTTGCAGTTAGTTGATGCTTTTCTTCTTTTAGTAACTTAGAATCAATAGCCAATCTCCCCAAGTGCCATATATGTTTTGTTGACAAGTTCCTTTGAGCAATGACATCAGATAGATCGATATCAAACTCTTCTTCAATAGGAAAGATATCTCCTTCTAATCTATACGTCAATTTTATGGTTCCTACGATTTCTTCTTTGTCATTTATAAAAGCAAAATATATCGACTGATAAAACCTTTTCTCATCAGACGCTTTCATATCAAGTTGTACTTGATCTTCAGGTTGCCAATTGTATTTTTTTGTATAATGATAACTATATAACCTAAATACAAAATCTGAAAAAGATGTGAGACTTTGTTTTCTAATTTGATATAAATTCAACCCTTTATATCTGGATATTAATTTATTTTTTGAGGCGTACATTTTATAGGTTTAAAATTCGGCTGCAAAAAAAAATAATTTCCCTGAATTAAGAACACAGATTTCTTTATTTTTTTGTTAACCATTTATCAACTAAAAATCATCTCAAACAAGCCTGAATTATTTAAAATTTAAATTTGTATTTTGCTCTTACGTTTTAACTAAAATTTATGCAACCCATACATATTCTGTTATTAATCACCGCTTACTTTGGTGTACTTCTTTTAATATCTTATTTCACAGGAAAAAATTCAGGAAACGAAGCTTTTTTTAAAGCAAATCGTCAATCTCCTTGGTATGTGGTTGCCTTTGGAATGATTGGAGCTTCTTTAAGTGGTGTTACTTTTATTTCTGTTCCTGGTTGGGTAGAAGCTTCTCAGTTTAGCTATATGCAAGTAGTTCTAGGATATATTGTTGGATATGCTGTTATTGGAACCGTTTTATTACCTCTATATTATAAGCTCAACTTAACATCCATATATACCTATCTAGAAGAACGTTTTGGTAGATCTTCGTACAAAACAGGAGCTTCATTTTTTTTAATTTCAAGAGTTGTAGGAGCTAGTTTTCGCCTGTTTCTGGTGGCTAATGTTTTACAGGTGATTATGTTTGACAGCATTGGAGTACCTTTTTGGGTAACCGTAATAATAACGATACTCCTAATTTGGCTATACACATTCAAATCTGGTATTAAAACTATTGTATGGACAGATACACTACAAACATTATTTATGTTAATTGCCGTTGGAGTGGCAGTTTATTATGTAGCGAACGATTTAGGAATTGACAGTTCTGGTATACTAGGATATGTTTTGGATAGTGACCTTTCTAAGATTTTCTTTTTTGATGATTTCAAGAGTGGTGATCATTTTATCAAACAGTTTATCTCAGGTGCATTTATTGCCATTGTAATGACTGGTTTGGATCAGGATATGATGCAAAAAAATCTCACTTGCCGAAATTTAAAAGATGCACAAAAAAACATGTTTTGGTTTACCATAGTACTTACTATTGTCAATTTTATATTTTTAGGATTGGGATTATTACTTACTCAGTATGCTTCACAAAACGGTATAGATGCTCATAAAGATCAATTATTTCCTGTAATAGCAACACAAAGTGGATTAGGAATAGGCATTGCTATTTTCTTTGTATTGGGGTTAATTGCTGCAGCCTATAGTAGTGCAGATAGTGCATTGACTTCTTTAACGACTTCATTTAGCATTGACATCATGGATATAGAAAAAAAACTAGCTCCAAAAGATCAAATCAAAGCAAGAAAAAGATATCATATTTTATTCTCACTAATATTGGTGCTTGTCATTATAGCTTTCAAGTATATTATTAAAGATGAAAGTGTAATTGCAAAATTATTTGTTTTTGCAGGATATACCTATGGTCCACTTTTAGGGTTATACGCCTTTGGTTTATTTACTAAGATGAAGGTTAAAGACAAAATTGTTCCACTTGTTGCAATCTTATCACCAATACTATCCTACATTATAAGTATTAATAGTGCAAATTGGTTCGGTTTCGAATTTGGGTTCTTTATTTTGATCCTAAACGGTTTATTAACCTTTTTAGGATTAATACTGATTCGTAGAAAGTAACACTAAAGTACAAGCAACTTCAAATTCAATATTCGCTTCTCTTAATAATTTGTAAAATTCAGGGTTTTCAGTTCCAGGATTAAAAATTACTCTCTGCGGATCAAGTCCTATGATGTAATCATAATACGCTTCTTGTCTAGTTGGGTTTAGATATAAGGTTACCGTATGAATATCATCAAATGTAACTAAAGAAGTTTCTATGGTAACATCAGCGACTTCTCCCGCTCTAAGTCCAATAGCTACTACATTTTGATGATGATTTACTAATCTATGTACCGCTAGATTAGAATATCTGTTAGATTTCAGAGATGCGCCTAAAACCAAAGTCTTTTTGGACTCCATATACATTTATTTAATCGCAAAGTAACGTTAATTCAAAGTGATTACAGATCATAAACGTTAAAAATAAACCCGAAAATGTTAAAAACAAAAATTAGGTGTAACATAAGGCTTGCACTCCACGTCTTATAGATAAAGAAATATGATTTTTCATAAATTTAGTTAGTTAGTTACTTAATAATCAAATTTTATTCATAGTTGATGGTTAGTGTTACTATTTGATTATTATAAGAAGACCGCTCCTTATCCAGGAGCGGTTTTTGATTTTGTAATTAATTGTTAAAAAAAATATTTAATGTAACAGATTTTGGATTAGGTCGTCATATTTTCAATACGTGTCATCAACGTATTTTAGGGAAACAATTGTACCGATATTATGCAATACCGAGTACAATGTATAACATACATCAATCAAATAAACGTTCAGAATGAAAAAAACGAATCGATCTCTTTGGAAGAGAACAAAAAACGCATGCTTATTTTTTCTATTAATAAGTTGCTCTTTACTTACTGCTCAACCCAATAATAATATTGTAGTTGGAACTATAAGCGGAACTGTAATTGACAAAAATCTAAAGCAACCCATTCCATATGCAACTATCGTTATAAATGATGGAGCTAACAAGGTAGTTAGCGGTGGAATTACAAAAGATGATGGAACTTTTTTGATAGCCGATATACCTAAAGGAAATTATACACTAAAAGTACAATTTATTGGATATACAAGTTATAGTCAGCCGATAGCTATATCAAGAAAAAACAAGGACATCAACGTAGGAACCATATCATTAGAAGAAGAAGCACAGGCGCTAGATGATGTAACAATCATTGCAGAACGAACTACTATCGAACAAAAGATCGACCGAAAAGTAGTTAATATCGGAAAGGACCTTACGACTACAGGTGGAACAGCAGCAGAAATCATGCAAAATATCCCATCTGTTAATGTGGATCAAGATGGAAATATCGCATTACGAGGTAACCCAAACGTGCAAATACTTATTGATGGAAAACCAACAAACATTTCACCTACGCAATTGCTAAAGCAGATTCCATCCACATCTATTAAATCCGTAGAATTAATTACAAATCCATCTGCTAAATACAATCCTGAGGGAATGAGCGGTATTATTAATATAGTATTACGTAAAAATGCTAACATTGGTTTTAACGGAAATATAAATCTGGGTGTAAACTGGGATAAAAATGCCAGATTCAATAGCTCCATTGACCTAAATTACCGAACTGGAAAAATAAACGTTTATGGAAATTATGGAGCCAATATCACCAAAAACCTACAACAGGGTTTCATATTTAGAGGTGACCAAAACTATAGAACAGATTTTCGTTTCTTGGATAACAATAAATCGCATCTTTTTAAAGTAGGTTTTGACTACTACATTAATGACAAGAATACAATCTCATTGTATACTAATCAAAATTTATTTGATGGAAACATCAATGGTACAACAGATATTAATTTTCTCGATAATCCAGAAAATAACGTATTCCAAAATTTGATTAACGATAGCGATAATATTGGATCTACCTATAATTTTGATTACAAACATGATTTCAAAAAAGAAGGACATAATATTGAATTAGAAGTAGACTATAATGTTTTTGAAAGTGATAGCGATGATGATTTCAATTTTACTGGCGGTTTAACTCCTAATTATGATGATATATTAAACAATGAAAGAACCAACACAACCATTAATCTTGATTATGTAAACCCTTTATCAGAAAAAGCAAAGTTAGAATTAGGATATGAAGGTCGTATAAGACGTACCGACAATGAATACAGATCAACCTTATTTGATGATTCTAAATATCGATATGACAGAGATATTCATGCTATATATGCTACCTACGGTAAGAACTATGAAAAATGGTCATATCAGTTAGGAGCACGATTAGAAAGCTATCAAGTAGAGGCAATTTTTAATGATGTAAAAGTATTTGAAGATGATATTTTCACAGTTTACCCTTCTGCATACCTTACATATACTCCTGGCGAAAAAAACACCTATCAATTAAGCTATAGTCGAAGAGTAGACAGACCTGGATTAAATCAAGTAAATCCTATTAGAGAATGGAGTACTCCAAGAATAACTTCTAGAGGAAATCCAGAGCTCGATCCTCAGTTTACGAATTCAATAGAATTAAATTACACTCGCAAATTACAAGGAGGGTCGATAACTGCAGGAACTTTTTATCGTCTTATCAACGATGAGATTAATCAGACCTTGTTAACGGATCCTACTGTTGAAGAAGGGCAAATACTTACGTTTGAGAATTTTGATAATAATTCTGCGTACGGAATAGAAATTTCCAGTAACTATAGACCGACCAAATGGTGGAATTTTAATGCAAGCTTTGATTTATACGCTCAAACACAAAAAGGTATTGTAGAAGATGTTGTAGAAGTTAATGGAGTAGATGAAACTGTTCAAGTATCTAGTGAGGTAGATGCAGTAGTATATAACTTTAGAATCAATAATAACTTCAAAGCTACCAAAAACCTAACATTTCAAATCTTTGGTTTTTATCGTGGCGAGCAGGAAGGAATTCAGTTTAAAACAAAACCATTTTATTTTGTAAATACAGGAGCTAGATATAATTTCTTAGGAGGGAAAGGTACAGCAAGTATCAACTTTAATGATATATTCAATACTATGCGCTTTAGATTCTCTGGTGACTTTCCTTTTGAACAGAATGGACAATTTCAGGGCGAAACACAAACCGTATTCTTAGGTTTATCGTATCGTTTCGGTAGTGGAAAAAATCGAAAAGTTAGAAGAAAACGTAGAGATTCGAATGAAAAATCCGGTGGAGGAATTCTTTAAACAAATACAACTAATATGTTAATTTATTAAAATATATGCATTTTATTTGTTAAATTTAAGAATCATCAAACCAAAACACCTTAAAGTTAAATAAATGTAAAAAATTAAGTGTTTTTGTAACACTCTGCAATTTGTTACGTCTATTATAGTACCATTCCGGTTATAATTTATTTGAATTAGCCTTTAAAGAAAAAAATAACCCCGGTAAAACAAAAATCGCGAAACGTACTGTTTCGCGATTTTCATTTACATATAAATCTAATATGTGATTATCTTACCATTTGATAACAGCACTACCCCATGTAAATCCACTTCCGAAAGCAGCTAACACCACAACATCTCCTTCTTTGATTTTACCTTCTTCCCAAGCTTCAGTCAATGCAATTGGAATTGAGGCTGCTGTTGTATTACCATATCGCTGGATATTATTATACACCTGGTCATCTGACAATCTAAATTGTTTTTGTACAAACTGTGAAATCCTAAGATTCGCCTGATGAGGGATCAACATATTAATATCCGACGGAGAAAGGTTATTTTGTTGTAATCCTTCATTAATTACCTCTGAAAAACGCACTACCGCATTCTTAAAAACAAATTGTCCATTCATATATGGATAATACGTGATATTTTCCTGATCATTCTTTTCAATAATTTCAGGAACCCAATGTTCTGTACTTGGACCTTCTAAAGAAAGCTCTTTAGCGTGCGCTCCTTCACTATGCAAATGAGTAGATAATACACCACTATTATCTTCTTTTTCATTTCGAGACAATACCATAGCACCTGCTCCATCTCCAAAAATCACAGAAACTGCTCTTCCTCTAGTTGTCATATCCAATCCACCACTATGATTTTCGCTTCCTATGATTAGCACATTTTTATACATCCCTGTTTTGATAAACTGATCGGCCACTGATAAAGCATATACAAAGCCACTACATTGGTTTCTTACATCTAAAGCAGGTACAGTATTCATATCCATCATATCCTGGACTCTAACTCCACCACCTGGAAAATACATATCTGGACTTAGTGTAGCAAAAATGATAAAATCAATATCATCTTTTGTCAATTTTGCTCTTTCTAAAGCAATCTTGGCCGCTTTCACTCCCATTATAGAAGTACTATTACCATCTCCCTTTTTTATATGACGCCTTTCTTTGATACCTGTGCGCTCCTGAATCCAAGCGTCATTTGTATCCATTATTTTTGATAAATCGTCATTAGTTACAACATTTTCAGGAACATAACTCCCTAATCCTGTTACTTTTGAAGTATACATATATTATAATATTGAGTGTGTATTGTGTGCAATAATAGCTTATTACTTTCGCTGTTTAAAAAACCGCAGAGCAAGATATGTATTCTTACGTTTTTGATAAAAGAAACAGCGATCTTATTGTATGCATGCATAACAAATATTAGTTAGATCATCCATACGATACAAAAACAATAGTGCGTTCAAATTTCTCCATATAAAAACAAATGAAACATTGCCGGTTAAAACCTTAAGATTTTTTTGGTTATTGTATGAATACCATCACTCACTTCAATAATATATAAATCAGAGGGAAAAGGGTCTAAGGAAATCTTATTTCTTTTGGACAGGTGATAATTCTCTTGAAGTAATTGTCCATTTCTATTAAGTATCTTATAAAAAACATCAGCATTAGTCGTTAGTACATCTACATAAATTGCATTGAAACGATAATCAAGAAATACTAAAAATGATTTCTCTGTATGATATTCACCATCATTCTCTTCTAATGTTTCCAAAGAAATATCCATGTCTTTTTCCCTTTCTGATTTAATATTAACTATACGCTATTTGGTTAAAGCAAGTGTAATTGTCTAATTTAAAATTAGAGAATTCTAATCTTTGAGAAGTGGATAAACTTTGCAGAAAAGAAACAAATTTCGACAAAAGGCAAATAATCTCCACAAAAGTATTTTTTACTTGTAAAGTCATTTAAAAAGCGAAAGGCACGCCAACCACAGCATGCCTTTCTAACAACCTAACCAATAAATAAACAAACCAAAGCCAGTCTTAACGACTGACTAAAGGTACTTTTCAAAATTTTTCACACGAATCGTTGCTTTCAAATCGTGTAATAAGTTATATAGACCAAAGAAAGTTCTATTGATATACAGGAAATGCTTACTTCCTCTATTACCATTCATTTTCCTTAATTCTGTATCCTTAGAATATTTTTCACTCAACTCGGTTATTTTATTCCAAAAACCTTCATCTGCAAAATCAAAAGTCTCTTCATTAAATGGTCTTGTAAAAAGACTTAGCATTTCATGAAATAATGCAGAGAAGAATTTCTTTTCCTCTACTGAGTCATCTTCTCGAAGTATTTCGAGTTCAAACATTTTTTGAGTAAAAAATTCAGGATTATTTATATTTTCTTTTTCTGCCAATTCAAAATAAGGAGTATAAAACTCTAAGGGAACTTTTTTCACACATCCAAAATCTATTGCTATAAGATTCCCTTCTTTATCAATAAGGAAATTTCCTGGATGTGGATCCGCATGTACCGCTTTTAAAATATGCATCTGATACATATAAAAATCCCAAAGCGCTTGTCCTATTTTATCAGCCTTCTTTTTATCTTCATTCTTTTTCGCAAATTCACTAAGATGATCTCCATCCATCCAGTCCATCGTAATGATACGCTTACTAGACAAATCCTCATAATATCTAGGAAATCTGAGATTCTCAATCTTCGAACAAGCATTAGTGATGTCTTTACTCTGTTGCACTTCTAAAACATAGTCTGTTTCTTCAAGTAATTTCCCTTCTAATTCCTGAAAATACTTATCCGAATCTTTTCCCTTTAAATTGAACATCCTGATGGCGATGGGTTTTACCATCGCCAAATCAGAACTTATGCTGTCTGCAACTCCAGGATATTGAATTTTCACAGCAAGTTTTTTCCCGTCTTTAGATGCCTTATGTACCTGTCCGATACTGGCAGCATTAACAGATTGAGTTGCAAACGTGTCGTATAAATCTTCCGGATATTTTCCGTGATATTTTTTAAATGTTTTTCTTACCAAAGGAGCAGATAAAGGAGGCACACTAAACTGAGACAACGAAAACTTTTCTACATACGCATTAGGTAGTATATTTTTTTCCATTGAAAGCATTTGTGCCACTTTAAGCGCACTACCCTTCAAATTTTTCAATCCATCATAGATATCAGCAGCATTGTCCTCATTTAATTTATCTCTAGTTAAATTTGGATTAACAGCTTTCTTACTATAATACTTCAGATAATTCCCTCCTACTTTTACACCAGTCTTTACCAATTCTGTGGTTCGTCCTAATTTCGAGGTTGGTATTTTATCTATTGTCTTCATATTCCTTTTCTATATTACAATTCGATTCGTATTCCCTTAATTCCACATTGACTTCTCTTTCCAAAGAAATTTCCCAAAGTCTAAAACACTACTCAAAGGAGTATTGTCAAACAAATCGAATATCGTATTCACCGATTTTTCAATCGCAATGTCAGTTTTTTCAAAACCAGCAGATTCATCATCCATCCAAAATTTCAATAAAAATAGAAACTGTAACCAAGCTCCTTCAGAATAGATTGAAACTGGGTTTTTAGCTATTCTAAATAATTTTTCGTCGTTGTCTATTTCAATTAATTCTTTAGCAAAATTCTTAATATGCTTTCTTAACCCTTTTAATTGTGTCAGGTTTTTGAGCGGCATATCATGATATTTTAAGCTTAATAACACATAACTTCTATTCAAGGTTAACAGCTCGAAAAAAGTAAAAAAGAAAGTCAGCATCTTATCTTTACTTGATAATCCACTATACTCTTTATTATTGTTCATAGCATCTATTGCCGTACTGAAAAAGGTATTCCAGATACCTTTATTCACACTATCTAAACTGCCAAAGAATTCATAGAACTCCTCTTCTTTTATCTTAGATGCTTTACAAAACTTATATACCGATCTTGGATATTCATCATGCTCAAGTACATAATTCATATACTTCGTAATTATAAATTGACTATCTACGGTCTGTTTTTTACTGGATGACGCCATAACTATTGATTTATAAGGTAAAGATAAACATTGTTTAACTTTTTTTAAAAAAACCTAAACAAAAAAATTGTTAAAGTTGTTTCATAAAAAATGAAACTTAAATCCCTCATATTTAAGTAGACGAAACTCTTGCTTAATACTTACGTTTAAGTGTATAAATTGAATACAATGTCAGTTTGTCAGCAATATAGAATTGGTACTTTTTTTGACCATTGTATGGACACAATAGTGATAATTAAAACAAAAACATAAAAAAATGGCAACAGGAAGTATTAATGTATCCGTAGAAAACATTTTTCCTTTGATAAAAAAATTCTTGTATTCTGATCATGAGATCTTTTTAAGAGAGCTCATATCGAACGCAACGGATGCTACATTAAAATTAAAGCACTTAACCAATATTGGAGAAGCCAAAATTGAATATGGCAATCCAATGATTGAAATTAAAGTTGATAAAGAAAATAAGCAACTTCGCATTATAGATCAAGGAATTGGTATGACTGCCGACGAAGTAGAAAAGTACATCAATCAAGTTGCTTTTTCTGGTGCCGAAGAGTTTTTGGAAAAATATAAAGATAGCGCTAAGGATTCTGGAATTATAGGACACTTTGGATTAGGTTTTTATTCTGCTTTTATGGTGGCCGAAAAGGTAGAAATCATTACAAAATCCTATAAAGAAGAACCGGCAGCTCATTGGATTTGTGACGGTTCTCCGACGTATTCGATAGAGGCGCATGATAAAGCTGAAAGAGGAACTGAAATTATATTACATATTGGCGAAGATGATTCTGAGTTCCTAGAAGACAGTAGAATTAGTGAACTTTTGGTTAAATACAATAAGTTTATGCCTATTCCGATCAAATTTGGAATGAAAACGGAAACTTTACCAAAACCTGAAGATGCTAAGGAAGAAGATCCTGCTCCTACTCAAGAGGTTGACAATATTATCAATAATCCCAATCCAGCTTGGACAAAACAACCAACTGAGCTAGAAGATGAGGATTATAAAAGCTTTTATAGGGAACTGTATCCAATGCAGTTTGAAGAGCCTTTATTTAACATTCATCTAAACGTAGACTACCCTTTTAACTTAACAGGTATTTTATACTTCCCAAAACTTGGGCAAGATATGAATCTACAAAAAGATAGAATTCAACTTTACCAAAACCAGGTTTTTGTAACGGACAATGTAGAAGGAATTGTACCAGAATTTCTTACTATGCTTCGTGGTGTTATAGATTCTCCAGATATTCCATTAAACGTATCTAGATCTTATTTACAAGCAGATGGAGCAGTAAAAAAGATCTCTAGCTATATTACACGTAAGGTAGCGGATAAATTAAATTCTTTATTTAAGAATGACAGAGAAGACTTTGAAAAGAAATGGAATGACATCAAAGTAGTTATCGAATATGGAATGTTATCAGAAGAAAAATTCTTTGAAAAAGCGGATAAATTTGCTTTATATCCAACCGTTGATGATACTTATTTGACTTTTGAAGAATTACAAGAAAAAATAAAGGAAAATCAGACCGATAAAGATGATAAACTTGTAGTTTTATACGCTTCTGACAAAGATGCTCAGCACGCATATATAGCGAGTGCAAAAGACAAAGGATATGAAGTATTATTGCTAGATTCTCCTATCGTTTCTCATCTAATTCAAAAACTAGAAACTAGCAAAGAAAATATCTCTTTTGTTCGTGTAGATGGTGATCATATTGATAACTTAATCAAGAAAGATGAAGAAACTATCTCCAAGCTTTCTGATGAAGAAAAAGAAGTTCTTAAGACAGATCTTGAAAAGGTTATCCCTACCTCAACATATACAGTGCAATTAGAGGCAATGGATAGTAATGCTTCTCCTTTTATGATCACGCAACCTGAATTTATGCGTCGTATGAAAGAGATGCAACAAACCGGTGGTGGTGGAATGAATATGTTTGGTAACATGCCTGAAATGTATAATTTGATTGTAAACACTAATCATGAACTGATAGGTCAAATAAAAGACACCAAAACCGATAAAAAGAAAGAGCGCCTAATCAAACAATCTCTGGATCTTGCGAGATTATCTCAGAATCTTTTGAAAGGTGAAGAACTTACAGAATTTATCAAACGTAGTTTCGATATGATCAAATAAGCAAAAGAGTACAAACTCTTTAAGAATATAATTAAAAACCGCTTTAAATTCTAAAGCGGTTTTTATTTTCTAAATACAAATATTACATATTTTAGTATTTTTACAATGTCGTCATATTTATAAAGCAGATGATCAAACAACTTTTTCTTTTCTTATTAATAGTTTTTATTAATTCAGATATTACTGGACAGGATATTGTTTCTGGATATATTTCTTTGGAAACTATTGAAAATTGGGAGCAAAAAGTACATTTGAGTAAAGTAGACTTAGACGAAACCAACAATAGTTATACATACACACCTATTGCATCTTCGGATATTTCGGAAAAAGGATATTTTTCTTTTGATCAAAAATGGTTTAGCGCTAAGGATCATTTATATAAAATAGAGCTCAATCCTATAAAAAAAATAATCAGCTCTAAGAAAGTCAAAAATTCTAAATTATTTATTTTATCTAATAACGATTCTATTCGTTTTGAAAAAGGAGTAGCTCCTTTTGAAAGCTATGTCACCAATAATAAAGCTGATAATGAATGGCAACAATTGAAAAAATTTGAGTCTAAGTTTGAAAGTTTGCATGATGATTTTGATACAGAAAAGTATCTTCTAAGAACCAAAGGCTATATTAAGGATTCACTACAAATACTTTTGGTAAAGTTGATAAGTATCAAAAAACTAGATGACAAAAAGTTATTAGAAAAAGATATTAAAGAGAATACAAATTATTATGCAGATCTTTTAAAAGAATTAAAATCGAGCGAAATTGATCCTGCTTTGTTCCTATATTTAGAAAACAAAATTTCATTGGTGCGTAAGGAGACTACTGAAAAAAAATACTCCATTAGCATGCTAATAAATGGTCTTGCAGGTATTGTTATTTTTGGACTTGTTCTGTTTATCATAAGAAAACGTAAAAAAGATCAGAACTCATCTTTGGCTATTCCTTTAAGCAAACAAGAAAACACTGTAAAAGAATTAATCTTATCTGGAAAAACAAATAAGGAGATTGCCAATGAACTTTTCATAAGCATCAATACCGTGAAAACTCATATCTCTAACATTTATAGCAAACTGAATATCAGTAGTAGAAAAGAATTATTGGTAAGAAACAAATAAGATCTTTAACTCAATTTAGATTAACAATAATCATAAAAAAACTCCTTCAAAATGAAGGAGTTTTTACTATGTCTTATATTTTTACTTTTTAGATACCCTATTACTTATGGTAATAAACTAGCTACAGCGTTTTTCTGAGTCATTTCAGTATTTTGTTTTGTATTCAAAACGTTCGTTAATCTTGTAGTCTTTCTAATATCTGTAGTAAAACCATTTTTTTCTAACAACGTCTGATAAAATTCAGTCTTAGTAGTATTCTTATTAGATGCTACTTCTTTTTTGTTTTCTTTAATAGTAATATCAAAGTTATTTGCCTTTACCAATGCTTTGAAAAAATCAGTTTTTGAACTTTTCACATTTACCGAAGAAACAGTAGCTTCTTCATTTGCAACTTCTTGTGCTGTTATTGTTAGTGTAGAAAATAAAACTGCGATTGTAAAAATTAAAGTTCTCATAGTATTGGGGGCTTAAAGTTACTTTGATTGACTGATGTAAATTTATGATGAAAAAACATTGGAATAAAATGTTTTAGAAACTTTTAGACAAAGTGGTTTTTAAAGTCGATGAAATACACAAATTTTACGGTTTTACCGTACAAAAAAGATGTATTTTTAACTATTTTGTAGGATTTTAAACCGTAAAAACGAATATAAAACCATTAAAAATGAGCATATAACCCAAATAAATCGATGTAATACATGTTTTTAAGAAATAATTAATAGGTATTAATAAAAATAACTTAAACACATAGTATCGGAAGATAATTTACCAGAAACTTGTAGTTATTTTATCCATGTTCTTTCTATATCGATTAGATACAAACTTCGAATATTTTCAATATGCCTGATTGGTATTATATTATGTACTAAACAAATTATGTGCTTTCTCAATAAAGGTTTCGTGAGTGCTATAATCCGAAGTATTATTCTCAATAAGACTAAATAGATCAGATAATGAGCTATTGGTATTGTTATTATGGATATAACTGAAGTTAAATCTTTCGAATTTTTTATTAGCTTTCTTTATTTCAAAAATTTTCAAAATATTACAATGTCTTCTATCTAATTTTATTTTAGTAAATAAATTTTTTATATCATTAGAACTTCCTTCTATAATTTGAAAAAAAGTGCCATCGATATAAATTAGAAGACCTCCAATACCATTTTTATTATTAGTAGTTTTAGTATGGATCATTAGCTCTTCTATCTCTTCTTCATCTAACTTAACCGCATTGCTGATATAGCTAATCGTAGTAATTTCATTGGGACTATTCATCATGTAGGTATAACCTTATTCAGGTTTTATTTTAGGGATTATACTTAACAAAAAGTGTTTGACTATCTTCAACAATTTAACAAAATAAAGCGGAAATTTCCCTTTAATTTAAGATTTTTAACGACTGTTTAACCTTTTTGAAAAGATTAATTATTAGGCTTAAATCCCTTTAAACACATAAAATCATACGGGTACTAGTACCTTTTTACAACGCTTTCCGCTGTTCTTTTTTTCATTTTTAAAGTTCATTTGATGTTCCAAATAAGATGGGTAAATCACATGAATATTATACTATTTAAAAAACTGAATCTTATCCTTGGTTGGATGGTTTTCATGATTTCATTATTGGTCTACATTAATACCGTAGAACCAACAAACAGTTTTTGGGATGTAGGAGAATACATAGCAACTTCTTCCAAATTACAAATCGGGCATCCACCAGGCGCGCCATTATTTCAGATGATCGGTGCTTTTGCTTCTACTTTTGCTGCAGATCCTAAACAAATAGCTTATACGCTAAACATAACATCAGCTTTAGCAAGTGCTTTTACTATCTTATTCATGTTTTGGTCAATTACTATGCTGCTCAAAGACTTGGCTGTGCGCACAGCACGTTTAACAAAAAATACAGCTATCACTATATTAGGAAGTGCAATTACAGGATCGTTAGGTTTTGCCTTTACTGATAGTTTCTGGTTCAATGCCGTAGAAGCCGAAGTATACGCCATGGCAACTCTAATTCTTTCTATCATGTTTTATTTGGGATTATTATGGCAACGGGATATGCATACTCCAAAAGGAAACAGATGGATTATTTTAATTGCTTTTATAATTGGTTTATCCTTTGGTGTTCATTTTATGGGATTATTATCCATTCCTGCCATTGGACTACTCTACTACTTTAAAAATTATAAAACAATTACCTTTAAAAATTTTATAGTTGCAAATATCATAGTTGTTGCTATACTTCTATTTATTTTTAAAATACTCATACCGTATACATTAACTTATATAAGTTTTTCAGAAATATTTTTTGTTAATTCTATTGGACTTCCTTTCCATTCAGGAACCATCATAGCGGTTTTGAGTATTGCTACAGCTTTTTATATAGGACTAAAGTATACCCGGAAGAAAGTATATCCTTTACTACACACTTCATTACTATGTATTGTATTTATTTTAATCGGTTTCTCTAGTTGGTTAATGATTCCTGTAAGAGCTAACGGCGGAACCGTAATTAACGAGAATAACCCAAACAATGCTAGAGAATTATTGGCCTACTATAACTTAGAACAGTATCCTAAAACTTATCTCTTTTATGGGCCGCAATTTTCAGAAATCTATGGTAATCTAGATGAAAATGAACCCTATTTAGATGACAAGCCTAAATATGAGAAAGATTCAAAATCTGGAAAATATGTTATAGTCAATGATTGGAAAAATGCAAGGCAAAACCTAGACAATACCCATAAAACTTTGCTACCGAGAATGTGGAGCACCGAACATATCAGCAATTACATGATTTATAGCGGACCTTTAGAATTTTCCATAAAAACAGAATTCCAAGATGAAAAAGAACTTATCGATACTGTTGTAGACTTTCGTAAAAAATATGCTTCTGGAGAATTAGACAACAGCGATTATCATAAATTTTTAGAGTCATTTGGCCAGTTCTTAGATATTAAACCTCCCTCTTTTTGGGATAATGTATCTTATTTATTTGAGTATCAAATAAACTATATGTATTGGAGATACTTTATGTGGAATTTTGTTGGTAGACAAGATGATGTTCAAGGAAAACTATCTGATTTACATGGTAATTGGCTTAGCGGAATCCCTATTGTTGACAAGTACCACCTTGGTTCTCAAGACAATTTACCATCAGATGCAGCGAATAACAAGGCAAGAAATACTTATTATTTCCTTCCGCTTATTTTAGGTTTAATTGGATTGGTATTTCAGTTTCGAAATGATAAAAAAACCTTTTGGGTACTTCTGGTATTCTTTTTATTTACGGGTTTATCTTTAAAAATATATCTTAATGAAAGGCCTTTTGAACCTAGAGAACGGGATTATGCATTGGTTGGTTCATTCTATGTATTTGCTATTTGGATCGCATTTGGCGTTTTTGCTCTTTTTGACTTATTTAAAAACTATTTAAATTCAAAATACGCTTCTTATCTGGCGATCACTATTTCGTTATTAGGAGCACCTTCGATATTGATAGCACAAAATTGGGATGACCATGATCGTTCTAATCGATATACCGCTACATCCTCTGCACAAACTTACCTGTCCTCATGTCAAAAAGATGCTATCCTGTTTTCTATTGGAGATAATGATAGTTTCCCTTTATGGTATTTACAAGAAATAGAAGGATACCGAACGGATATTCGAATTCTTATTACCAATCTTCTAGCTACAGATTGGTATGTGGATCAAATGAAAAAAGCTGCTTATAATGGAAAACCTGTTCCATCTGGACTAAAGCATAAATTTTATGCTTACGGAAACAATGATGCTATTTTCTTTAAAGAAGTTACTAAAGATACTATGCTCATTAAAAACTGGATGCGATGGATATCATCAGATGATCCGAGAACAAAGGGAGAACTTATGAATGGAAAAGTTGTATCTACATTTCCTACGAAAAGCATACGAATCCCAGTAGACAAGGAAAAAGTAATTAAAAATGGCATTGTTTCTGAGAAAGATTATGATAAAATTGTTCCATATATAGATATACATCTAAAAGGGAATTACATTGCTAAGCATAGACTGATGATGCTTGATATTATTGCCAATAATGATTGGGAACGTCCTATTTATTTTACAGGAGGTAGTTTTGGGGATGACGATTATATATGGATGAAAGATTACTTACAATTGGATGGTATGACCTATAAACTTGTTCCCATTGAAACTAAAGTAAATCCATCAAACCCGTATGAATTAGGAAGAGTGAATACGGATGTTATGTATCAGAATGTTTTAAACTGGGATTGGGGAAATGGAGATAGTACAGAGATTTATCATGACACAGAAACTAGGCGAAATGGCATCTCATACAGAACTAACCTCAGCCGATTAGCAGAACAACTAATCAAAGAAGATCAATCACTTAAAGCGGAAGAAATATTGGATCTGGGACTAGAGAAATTTCCATTAGAATTTTATGAATACTATACGCCATTACATGATTTCATCGATAACTATTATCAGATTAACAAAAATGAGAAGGCAAGATCTTTATGGAAACAAGTAGCTACTAAATATCAAGAAAAGTTGATCTATTTTTCTGGCTTATCTTATGAAAAGCAATACAAGCATTTCGAAAATATTATGGACAATGTAACGTATTATAGAGATCTGATAGATACACTAGCTACTCACAAAGATGATGAGTTAATCGATCAAGAAATTGATACTTTTAATAAATACATCAACCTATTTCCTCGATTTTTCGCAAAACAAGACAGATCTAAACCCAATTCCGATTCAGAAAATGATGAAAATTTACTAAAGGAATTAGGATTAGAACAGGAATTGGAATAATGGTCATATCAAGCCTATTTTGTGATAAACTAACTTCATACTTAAAAAAGATTTAAACGAATCTAATCCTCTTTTATCAAATTGAAGTATAGCATAAGAATGTTAAATTTATTTAAAAATTTATTTTAGTTAGGAATCCTTACTATATTTGTTGTGAATTAATTTAAACCATAAATACAATTACAATGAGTAAATCAATTTTTTATCACGCTGGATGTCCTGTTTGTGTGAGTGCAGAACATGACATCATCAATCTAATAGGTGCTCCTAATGTTGAAATCATACATCTCGGAGAAGAACACTCCAGAATTAGTAACGCTGAAGCATCAGGTGTACAATCGGTCCCAGCACTTATTACTCCAAATGGCAATGTTTTGCATATCAATTTTGGTGCATCTATTACCGATCTTAAAAAGTAAAAAAATTTAAATCAAATAGTTAGGATTCCTAATAAAATCCTAACTATTTTAATACTTAAAAACCATGAAGTATTTATTATTACCAATCATTACATTTCTAGGTTATAGTTTGTATCATAACAAAGATTACAAAACCTACAATACTGATGATTTCAAAGTTATTGAAACCAATGTTACTCATTGGAAAGAATTATCGACCACTATTTGGGAGATTAAAGTAAAGGGAAAAGCAGGTGCTACGACTCCGCAACCAGCTGGACAGCTTCATAATGCTCCAGTATTAGGTTATGTTTTCCCTACGACATTACAACCTAACGATGTTGGTTTTAGTCATACAGAAGGGATTGTTGCGCTGGCGTTAACATCACATCCGGATTTTGACGATACTCCTTTATGGGATGAAAATCTTGATAACAATTACAATAATGACGGTGTTGTATGGCATCCACATTGGGTAGTTCTACAAAAAGATGATAGAGTTAAAGGAGGATTATCAGTCAAACAATTCCAAAAGGGTGATCCTTCAGTAAAGCTTCCTCCAACAAACCCAGGTATGCCTATGTTTATGGATTCTCCAGGATTTCAAGTTATTACAGAAGGAAATACTATAAAAGTAGTAATACCTGATTATAGAATTAATTATAAAACAAATTTCAAGTTTGATGCTGTTACTGCATTTATGCAAGTAAATACGATGCAAAATGATCTTCCTATGCTTGGTGTTTATGAAGTATATAGCGTTTTAAGTAAGGATCTTTCACTTCCTAATAAAGTACAATTAAAATAATAAAAAATATGAAAATAGCAGTATGGGATACGTATGTAAACCGAATGGATGGTTTATCAATGCATTTCGATATTTTGGTTCCGGATCATATAACAGATGAAAACAAAATACTAGCATATGGCAGGAAATATCTTGACACAAAAACCTTTAAAACTGGTAAACTGACTTCTAATGAATGTAAGTTCTGTCATATTCAGAAAGCTCCAAATGGCATGATTGAAGATATAGAAGCCAATGGATATAGTATTTTTGAAATGGAAAATTGTAATTAGATATAATTAATTAGGATTGCTAACTTTGGAAAGTTAAAATTCCTATGAAATATGAACAAAAGTATTTTTAATATTCCTTTTCAACATGACGATATAAATGCGAAAACTGTCATTGGTTTAGAGCGAATTTCAGAAGCTTTTAGGGCATTGTTATGGGAACATGCAAAAGAAGTAAAGCTAAGTCCTATACAAATACAAATACTAATTTTCGTGGCCTATCACGATGATAAATTATGTACAGTAAGTCATTTAGCAAAAGAATTCAATCTAACCAAACCGACTATCAGCGATGCGGTAAAAGTTTTGGAACTAAAGGAGATGATTTCAAAAAACAAAACCTCAGCTGATAGCAGAAGTTATTTTATCAGTTTAACTAAAGATGGTAAAGAGAAGGTTTCCCAAACAGAACTTTTTGCGAACCCGATCAAAAAACAAATTGCTAAGTTAACCACAGAAGAACAAGAATCGCTTTTTGGCACTATTAGCACTTTGATTCATAAGCTTAATGCATCTGGTGTGATTACTGTCCAAAGAACCTGTTATGCCTGTAAGTATTATGAAGTACATAATTCCAATAATGGTTATTGCAATCTTATACAAAAGGATATTGTATCCAAAGCAATCCGATTGGATTGCCCAGAATTTGAAGAAAAATCATAAAAAAACCTCCTGACCCAAGTTTTCAGGAGGTTTTACTATATTTCAAAGAAGATAATAAGTCCCGTTCTTCTAAGAAATAAATAGAATTATCCTTTTACAGGTTTTGTTTTATTTTCACCTATATGTTTTGCATAGAATCCCATCATAGCTTTATACATTTCTACAGAATTTTCTTCTTTTGCAAAACCATGTCCTTCATCATACTTTACCATATACGGTACATCAAACCCTTTATCTCGTAATGCTTTAACGATCTGATCTGACTCGTCTATATTTACTCTAGG
Source organism: Aquimarina litoralis (assembly GCF_019295435.1). Lineage (GTDB taxonomy): Bacteria > Bacteroidota > Bacteroidia > Flavobacteriales > Flavobacteriaceae > Aquimarina > Aquimarina litoralis_A. Next base: position 50,536 of record NZ_WEKL01000111.1, on the reverse strand, counting down.
ATCGTTCGCTCCTTGTACTACAAATAGAGGTTTCTTGATTTTATCAATTTGGTACACTGGAGAAACTTCTTCCATAATTACTTTCTCTTCAGCTACCTCTTCATCATACCAGATTTCTTTGATAATCTTTAAATAAGGTTTCCAATATGGTGGAATTGTTTTCATAAAGGTAAATAAGTTAGATACTCCAACGTAATCTACTCCACAAGCATATAAATCAGGTGTCTTTGTTAACCCTCTCAAAACGGCATATCCTCCATGACTACCACCATAAATAGCTACTCGGTCTTTATCCACCCAACCTTGATCAATTACATATTGCAGACCATCTTCTACATCATCCATAGCTTTTCTACCGATTTGTTTGAATCCAGATTCTAAGAACTCTCTACCATACCCTCCAGAAATTCTAAAATTCACTTGTAAGGTTGCATATCCTCTACTAGCAAATAATTGAGATTCTGGATTGAATCCCCAAGAATCTCTGACTCCTTGAGGTCCTCCATGTGGATTCACGATTAGTGGTACTTTTTTACCTTGAATAGCTTCTTTAGGTAGAGTGATATATCCATGAATAGTTAAACCATCTCTACTTTTAAAAGTAATTGGTCGCATTTCTGCCATATCATTTTCCTTCAGCTGTGGCATTAAATTATACAATAACTTAAATTCATCTTTTTTAGCATTGTAAGAATAATAAACACCATATAGTTTATCACTTTGTAAGAAAATCAAATACTTATCTTCTTCATCTGTTTTTCCAGTAATAGAGTATTGATGATCAGGGAACTTCTTAGTAATCTTAGCGTGTAATTTTTTATAATAATCACTTACTGGTACTACTACTGTCTTTTCTCCTTCATATGAGAAATAATCTAATTCGTATCCTCTTTTTCTAGATATTGAAAGGTTAGACACATCATATTTATCATTAGAGAATAATTTCTTGATTACTTTATCTTTTTTCAAATCATACAAATAGATTTGCGCTTTATCCGTATCTAAATTAGAAACCACATATGCATCATGTGGATTATCTGTGGAGTAATCGTAATCTAGAATAGAAAATGAATCTTTCCAGTTCATTTTTTTAAGTATTTCATACTTTCCATCTTCTTTTGCATAATAGAAGTCTACATTTACTCCATCTCTAATCTTTCCGTACCCTTTTAGTTTCCCATCTTTATCAAAACTATACCCTGCTATAGGATTTGCAGCATCCTCATTGGTAAACAATTGTTTAATCTCTCCAGTGATGATATTGATTTTATAAGGCTCAAAAATCTGTTTATTATTTTTATTCATAGAAATGATCAAGTGATCTTTGTCTTCTTTCAGGCCTTCTAATATATTTACCTGTACACCTTCATATGGAGTTAATTCTTTTTGATCAGTTCCATCGATATTTGCAGCAAAAAGGTGGTAATCTTCATTTCCTCCTTTATCCATTACATATACCAATCTTTCGTTATTAGCCCAACCGTATCCACGAATTAATTCTTCCTTTTCTTCTATAACACGTGTTACTTTTTCGGTTGCAATTTCCTTTACATAAACATGGTTTTTACTATTTGCATCTTTCTCTCTATAAGAAAGGTATTTTCCGTTTGGAGAAAACTGAAAACTTCTCGCCTTTGGTCTCGCAAAATAATCTTCTACTGAATATTTATAATTGCCTTTATCCAGACTTGCCATGTTTCCTAATGCTGAATCTGAAGAGACCAATGCTGGATTTCCCGGTATTGTCTTTTCTGATCTCTCCATTTCTAGGGGTAATTCCATTCCTCCTTGGTAGAAAGTTCCTTTTAGTTTGTTATTGTCTAAAGATGCTACATATTTGATCCCTGCTTGTTTGAAAGTCAACGTTAATTGATTGTTTTCAAAAACTGTAGAATCCATTGGAATTCCAGTTGCTCCTTGTGATGGGCTGTCCATTGTTGAAGCTAGTGCTCCATCCTGTTTTTCAATATGAAATACTAAAGGCACTTCTGTTCCTTGTACGGACAATTTTCCTTTCCATGTTCCTATAGCTTCTTGAGCATATGTTTGGACAAATGACATACATAGTATGATCAAACATAGTCCCCAAATTCTTTTTGATAACTGTTTCATATAACTTTTGTTTAGATTGATGAATATTATTTAGATATATGGAATTAGTAATCAATCAGACAATTTTGTTACATCTTTTAAAAAATTTAACACATTAAAACTATGATAACTTATTACTTTTCTTAAGGTGTTTTCTGTTACAATTTTCATAAAGATTATAGTACTACTCATGCATTTCTTATTTTAGTTTGCTAACACAAATAACCTCATTATGAAAAGAATTTTGTATGTATTTATAGCTTTAGGTATACTGAGTTGTAATCAGAAAAAAAAGGAAGAAAGTACTACTCCTGAAGTAATTGAAAAGACTGAAAAAATTCCTGTGGAGCCTGATTCAGGAATTGGCAATGGAACACCATCTCTTACTGATCATTTTATTCAAGGTATCGAAAAAGCTCATAAAAAAGAAAGGTTCTTAAACCACAAAGCTGTAAGCTTTGATATAAAAATTATATTTAATGGGAAAGAACATCTTGAGGGAAAAATCACGATGCTAACCAATTCGACCAAAATTAAGATCGATAAAAAAGATGGTAGCCAACTCGTTTATGATGGAGAAAATGTGTATTTACAGCCAGCAGATGCTAATGATCAAGGTGCGCGATTTGATATGTTTACTTGGACTTACTTCTTTGGATTGCCATATAAACTAAGTGATCCTGGTACGAAGTGGGAAATGCAAGAAGATCGTGTACTCAATAATATTACGCATAGCACTGCAAAGTTAACTTTTGAAGCAGGAATAGGAGATGCACCAGATGATTGGTATGTTGTTTATGCAGATCCTGTTGCAAAATCACTTCAAGCAGCCGCTTATATAGTAACTTTTGGAAATGATGGAGATATTTCTAAAGCAGAAGCTGATCCTCATGCTATTCATTACAAAGATTTTAAGACGATAGATCAGATTCCTTTTGCAACGAAATGGGAGTTTTATGGTTGGACTTCAGAAAAAGGAATGACCGATCAATTAGGTGAAGCAACTATTAGTAATATTGCTTTTATTGAAAACGAAGGAAACTTATTTGACGATCCAGAAAACTCTAAGATTATCGAATAATTATATATAATAATTAAAAAACACCGCAATTATGCGGTGTTTTTTTGTCTACAGGTTTAATAAAATCAGTCTATAACCCTGAAATTACAAATTCTTCCCAAGCTCCTATGGCTGTTCTATTACAAGTCATTGGTGTCGCACCATTTTCTGAACTTATATACTTACCATTATTACCTTTTAATGCGTATTTATTTCCGCTTATGTTTTCTAATGTAAATCGCTCCCAAGCTCCTATTTGGGTTCTATTGCAGGTAATTGGTTTTGAACCATTTTCACTGCTTACATATTTACCATTATTCCCTTTCAAAGCAATCTTACCTCCACTAAGCGTGATGATTTCAAATTTTTCCCAACCTTGAGCAGCATCTCTATTGCAATTCATTGGATTACTGCCATTTTCACTACTTACATATTTATTATTATTTCCTTTTAAAGTAATAGTCTCTCCCGATGAACTTGGCGGATACATCTTATTAATTCCATCAACATCGCTATTAGACAATCCATTTCGTTGTGCATTATATGTATTCCCATTTAGTCTTGTGATAGTAGGTTTTCCATTTTTGGAAAACGCATAGGAACCATACATCATGATACTACCTAAATCCAAACTAGAAGTATACTCATTCCCATCTTGTCCTTGCTCTGTATATGTTCTGAAATTAAATTCTCTCCCGTCTTGTATGTTCTCATATAAGACATTGATGTATTGATCTCTATCTTTCCTACTTTGTTCATGCCATAATCCTATAGCGTGACCAATTTCATGAATGGTATTTCCAGTGGAGCAAGCATTTGCTAGGGTGATATCTTGTCGTCCTCCAATTCTACCTACATATGAAGAACATCCTGATCCTTTCTTAAAATAAACGTAATTGGCTTGGTTGGTTCTCCTTACAAAATTCAATGAAGTTTTGGACTCCCAATGAGCAATAGCATTCGTAATACGAGCTTGATTAGGCATTCCATTCTGAATGGAATAGTATACCGTATTATTGGGCCATCTACCTCCTACTCTTCCAACTCCTTTGTTAGTTTCGGATAGTAATACTTTAATATCCCCTTCTAATATATAATGCTTATTGATACTTTCTACATCCACTTCTTCTCCATCTAATAAAATTTGAAGTAGTTCTCCTGTTTCATCTGGATAGGCTTGTTCTAGTACAAAATCTTCATAAAGATTCTGTTGATCATTGGATTCAAATTCCTGAGATTCACAAGAAATAAATAGTGTATTCGTGAGCATAAGAAATAATCCCACAAATAGTGCGAAGTAATTTTTCATGGTTGAGTTTGTGTTAGGTATAAAAGTCTACACAATAGTATCGATTTCCATTCATACTTTTATTCATAAAATACTAAGTGCTTTGAAACCATTAAAAAACGATATGTATAAAAAAGTATTCGTTTTGTATAGTCTAAAAAAACTATGAAATCCTATAAAGAAAACTGGAGAAGATAAATATTAGCCGTGGTATTCTTAGAAAAATTTATTAGATATCATTTCTATCATATACTGGCTTTTATTTAAGATAAATAAGGATGATAGATTCCTGATAAATACCATTTTCCTTCTCTGAAATAGAAGTAAAATTCATAATAGGGATCTTCATCGCTACCCATATTATCAAAAACAACAAAAAGCCTAAACCTTACTTCTTTCTCTCTTACTAGGTATTTTGGATATTCTTTTGACAAATCATCATCAAAAACGGTTATCAAATCGTTATCCAATTGCCATTTCTCTCTATCCGAAATACCTGTATGCACTTGATCTATTCGTTGGTAATAAAATCCTCTTTTCAGATAAGGTTTATAGACTCCAGATTTTGGTATATCCGAGTATCCTAAATTACTTTTAATTGCTTTATAAGTCTAAAGAGTATCTAATAGTCCTTTAACGTCATAATAATTCTTGTACGTTTTTTCTAAATCTTCTGTAATAGTAATACGTAAATGGTCACTTCCCGAAGTTCCTAGTAGACAATGAACAGGTTCATTTGGATATATAAAATTATTTAATGTTCGAAAATCTCTGATTTTTAGTGCATTGATAAATGTTTCCATTTGCATTAAGAATAAGTCTGTGTTTTTACTATCCGTTGTCATCAAATTGGTTTGTGATCCAAATACCCACCCTATAGTATCTTTATATTTAATTTGATACCAATAATCTATATATCCTCTTGTAGTATCTATATTGCTAGTATCTAGTACTACACATCGATTCCCTTGATTAAGTTTTAAGACTACTTTGCCTTTCTTTGGATAATCCCTTACCCAAATATTATCTCCAATAATAGTCAGTGTTTTTTGCTTCGATGGGCTGATTACAACTGGAGTTTTCTCCTGTTCTATAGTATTTGCTTTATAGTTCTTTTTGCAACCAGTAAAGATTACAAAAATCAATAAAAATAGTAAGGATATCTGTTCTGTCTTTTTATTTAGCATAACATCGAAAAACACTTTTCACATCTCTAAATTAAAGTTTATTTAAAGCTTCTTATACCCAGTTTACCGTGAAAACTTCTTTTACTATTTACAGCACGTTAAAATCCATCATTCTAATCCGATTTTTTTGTATCTTTAATACTCTCGCAAATCAGTAGGCACTAATTAAAATTGAATCTCATGACACCGTTATTTAAAAAACTACAGCTTCCACCTTCCCTTGATGAAATTTTAATCTTAAATGAACCTGAAGGTTTTTGCAAGGAATTAGATTGTTTAAAAGATGTTATGATTAAAGAATCTCTTATACAGGTATCTGAAGTTGATTTTGCATTAGTTTTTGTAACCGAAAAAAGACAGATTGAGAATCGAATAGAAACTGTATACCCTAAGTTAGTTGGGGATGCAATTTTATGGTTTGCCTATCCCAAAAAAAGTTCTAGAAAATATAGTTCTGAAATTACAAGGGATTATGGTTGGGGAGTTTTAGGAGATTATAATTTAGAAGCTGTGAGACAAGTTTCGATCGATGAAGATTGGAGTGCTTTACGATTTAGAAAAGTAGGTTTTATAAAAAAAATGACACGAAACAAAGATTTTGCACTAAGTAGTGCTGGTAAAGAAAAAACTACTGGTTTTTAATGAATTGGCATTTATTTCTTTTATCAGGTATTTTTAGTTTAGCAGGTATTTTTCATTTTATAAAACCGAAAGCTTTTATGAGAGTAATGCCCTTGTATATTCCATTTCATAGACAACTTGTTTATATGAGTGGTCTAACTGAGATTATTGCAGGAATTGGATTATTATTCATAGAAACCAGATTCATTTCCGCTTGGGGAATAATATGTATGCTTATCCTTTTCTTTCCCGTACATATACACATGTTGGTTAATGAGAAAGCCGGTTTAAAATTGCCAAAGTTTATTTTAGTCTTAAGGTTATTACTTCAATTTGGTTTGATATATTGGGCATATTTATATACCTAAACATTATATATTTTGGATCTTTTCTCTTCTCAGAATGAACAAATACCTTTAGCGTTGCCAGATGGTGAGGCATATTACTATCCAGAATTTTTTAATAAAAAAGAAGCTGATCAATTATTTGAAATTTTAAGTCAATCTATTTCTTGGCAACAAGATGACATCAAAGTGTTTGGCAAAGTATATCCACAACCACGTCTTACAGCACTATATGCTAGTAATAATAGAACCTACACCTATTCCAATATTACTATGCAGCCTCATCAATTTACAAAAGAGTTGTTAGCTATCAAGAAAAAAGTAGAACAAATTACCTCAGAACATTTTACTACTTGTTTACTTAACCTATATAGAGATGGTCAAGATAGTAATGGATGGCACTCGGATAATGAAAAAGAATTAGGTCCAAATCCTACAATTGCATCTGTTAGTTTTGGAGAAGATAGATGGTTTCATTTTAAACATAAAACTAAAAATCTAAAGCAAAAAATCTTATTGCAACATGGTAGTTTATTACTTATGAAAGGCACCACACAAGAAAACTGGTTGCATCAAATTCCAAAATCAAAAAAAATTACAAAACCTAGAATTAATTTAACGTTCCGAATTATTAAATAAAGCTCCTTGGAAGTAAATTCAAACAATTAACGTCCTTAAAATAATATGGTTTTATATAAATCTCTGGAGTAATCCATCGATTTTAAATTGTAATTATGTTTTTTCAAAAGTAGTAATGTAACCATAAAGAAAAACATATGTAATGCTGATAAAACTGGGAAGTTTGCATCCAATAAAAAAATGGAAATAAAAGCAAACAAAAATAAGGAACAGATCAAAACCTCTTTAGTAAAAACGCCAAGTATTAAGAACATTCCTAAAATGAATTCTTCAAAAGGAACCAAAGGAGCTAGTGCTTCGATAAAATCGTAATTAAATAATTCTGAAGTCTTAAAATACATCTCTATTTCTACTAAGAAATCAGTATATATTAATACGTTATAAATGGCGTGCAATGTTAAAAAAACGCCCAATAGCCCCCTAATTGCTGTATACAAATACACCTTGAATTTCATATTGATTTGTGCGAAAATTTAGCCTGCAAAAATACATGACTAGTGCTACCTGTTACTTGTAGAATTTTACAAACAACTTGTACAATCAAAACATAACATGTTAATTATCAGTTAATTTTGATAATTTTCACTGTAATTTACAAGTATAAAACTGCTCCTGTGTTTGATTTTATTTTTGTAACTTTAAAACAAAAGAAAGAATTGATTATGAATCGTTATACCTTACATGAAACTTTTGTTGTACATCAATATGCATTTGACAAATGGGAAGCGGAGCCACATAATCATAATTATTTCGAGATTATTTTTGTTGAAAAAGGGAGCGGTTATCACACTATAAACGGTATACGATTTCGTTATAAAAAAAATGATATTTTCTTATTAGCTCCAGAGGATACACATCACTTTGAAATAGAAAAACACTCCGGATTTACTCATTTTAAATTTACCGAACTTTTATTTTCGAGTAAAGTCAACTTACCCGATAGGAAATACTGGTTGCAGAGAATTGAACAACTTTTGCATCATCCTAATATTATCCCTGGTGATGTTATTTCTCACGAAGAAGATCGAAGTATTATATGGGATATTCACAATGTGGTAATGGAGGAGTTTAAAAATGAAAAAATCTATTACCAAGAAATTATTTCCAACGCCATAAGTACCATATTAAGTATTATCGTTCGCAATATTTCAGATAAATACAGTAGTCATGAGAGGAATGTATCTATCAATGATTCTCGAATTGATCAAATATTAAGTCATATACGACAAAATGTATATGACAATGATTTGACCAAGATTAGTTATATGGCGGATAAATTTAATATGTCTCAAAGCTCGATAAGTACTTATTTTAAGAAAGCAACTGGAGAATCTATTCATCAATATGTCACTAAGTACAAAATGAAATTAGTAGAATATCGACTTCAAAATACTGAATTCACTATTGCAGAAATTGCCTATCAGTTAGGCTATACTGATGAGAGTCATCTTACCAAAACCTTTAAGAAATACTTTTCTATGTCTCCCAAACAATACAGAAAAGATTTGGCTACAGTAAATGATTAAAATGTATTTATTCTAACATACTATTTAAGAATTTAGTTAGTAACATTTCTTCATTTTATATGTAAACTTGTTGTTTTAAACTATTTTAACTAAGAATATTTTACAAAAAGAGTTTACCTATAAAAATATGGCAATATATTTGACGTTTCATACATACAATAGTTGTAAACCCCATTATATATGAAAATACGATTTTCCATTTTACTGATCATTCTTACTTCTTTTTGTTTTGGGCAGGAAAAAGAAGAAAAAGAATATAATTCTGCGATTGTAAGAGTAAATCGTTTTATTGAAGGTACCCTTGCTACACCCTACTCTGATGACAGTGTACCTTTGATAATTTTCATTATGGATGCTGGAGCCATAAACCGAGAAGGAAATGACCGAATGTCTAAAAATGATGCTTTCAAATTGTTAGCTATTGAACTTGCAAAACAAGGTATTGCTTCGTATAGGTATGACAAAAGGCTATTTAAAATTGATGCATATGGTATACGCGAGAATGAACTTTCCATAGATCATTTTATCAAAGATGCAGAAGATATTGTTAGTTACTTTCAACAAAATGGAAATTACTCAAAAATTATTTTAGCAGGTCATGGACAAGGATCTTTAGTAGGTATGGTAGCCGCTAAAAACAATGTAAATGGGTTTATATCAATTGCAGGAAATGCCCAATCTATTGATCAAATAGTTGTTCAACAATTAGAAAAGCAAGCTCCTGGATTGGACAAAAGTGCAGCGGTAGCTTTCTCAGATCTAAAAGAAAAAGGAAGGGCTATAAATTATGACCCTGCTTTAGAATCTATTTTCGGATATCAATTACAACCCTTTATGAAATCCTGGTTAAAGTATACTCCTTCTGAAGAAATTCAAAATTTAGACATTCCTATTTTAATACTGCAAGGCGATAAAGATCTACAGGTAGAGGTCTCTGAAGCTGAGAAACTAAAAGAAGCGATGCCTAATGCAGAATATGCAGTCATCGAAAACATGAATCATATCCTTAGAAAAATAGAAGGTAGTAGACTAGAAAATCATAAATCTTATAATGAGTATTGGTTAGAAATCATGCCTGAAGTTATTACAACTATTGTTAAGTTCGTAAAAAATTAGCTACCTTTAAAAAAAGAATTGCTAACCCTAATTTCTCAGAATTGAATTTACCCAGTATTGTATTTTCTGATATTGATGGTACCCTATTAAATGCTGAAAGAGAGCTTTCGGATTTTACCATTTCAGAAATAAAAAGAATAAAAGATACGATTCCAGTCATATTGATTTCTTCTAGAATGCCAAGCGCTATGAAACACCTTCAGGAAGAGCTAGATATTTCTAACTCTCCTTTAATTTGCTATAATGGAGGACTTGTCATAGTAAATAATCAGGTAATTCATTCTACCTTTATTGAACCTGATATTATTAGTGAGTTAGATCACTTTAATGAGGATAAGTCTTTTCATATAAGTTTATATCATAATGATGACTGGTTTGTTCCCGAAATGGACTTCTGGGCAAATAGAGAAGCTCAAAACACCAAAGTAATACCAGTTGTAAAACCTACTCGAGATGTTATCAATGATTGGACTTTACATAACATAGGGGCTCATAAAATCATGTGTATGGGTGATGAAAAATATATCGATAAAGCCTTTAATTTTTTAGAAAATAATTTTAGTAACAAATTACATTTATACAGATCTAAACCAACTTATATTGAAATTGCTCATAAAAGTATTTCAAAATTAACTGCAATAGAATTGCTTTTAGATACTCATTATAAAATCTCCATATCAGAAGCAGTAGCTTTTGGTGATAATTATAACGATATTGCTATGATAAAAGCCGTTGGTACTGGAGTTGCTGTTGCTAATGCCAAACCAGAAACCTTAAAAATTGCTGATGTAGTTACCTTATCTGGAAAAGAAGATGGAGTAGCTACTTATATTAAAAACAATATCTAATACTTGTGCTAAGACAAATTAACGTAATAAGAACTTTTGTTCTTTATAGTATATTGCTACACTTTATTGTAGGCTGTAAATCTGTAGAGCCTGTGATAAAGTTAGATACTACACCAGTTATAGCTTCAATGGATTTAGTAAATATTATAGAAGACAAAGTGCCTGTAGAACTAAAAATCAGCAATATCTCTACAGATACTATCAGCTATTATTTACCAAAAATTGTTCCAGGAACTTACCAAAATAATGATTACGGAAAGTATATAGAACAGTTTAAAGCTTTTGACAAGGAAGGAAACGAACTTAAGGTTGAAAAACTTGATAACAATCGATGGAAAATAGGTAACTCCAAAAGTTTAAACAAGATTACATACTTAGTTAATGACACTTTTGATATTGAAGAAACTCATGAAGTTTTTTCCGCAACAGGCACAAATATTGCTCAAAATGAAAACTTTATTCTTAACCTTTATGCATTTGTAGGTTATTTTGGGAATATGAAGGAAAAGAAATACAATCTTTTCATAAAACATCCAATAGATTTGGAAGCTTCTACTTCGCTAACTGAATATTTACCAAAAGAACCATTAGCAGGTGCTATCTATGATACTGATGTTTTTATTTTTAAAAGATACGCTGACCTAGCGGATTCTCCAATTATGTATTCTGTTCCTGATCGAGTAACCTTTACTATTAATGACATTGAAGTTTTATTAAGTGTTTATTCTCCAAACAAAGTGCATAGAGCGGCTCAGTTAATGCCCCAAATGGAGCGTATGATTAGAGCACAAAAAAACTTTTTAGGGTATATTGACACTACAAAAAAGTATAGTGTTTTATTATATCTATCATCTGCTAAAAGTAATGACGCCAAAGGTTTTGGTGCCTTAGAGCATAATACATCCACTGTAGTAGTATTGCCAGAATCTATTCCTTTGAAATTATTAAATGAATCCCTAACTGATATTGTATCGCATGAATTCTTTCATATTGTAACTCCGCTAAACATTCACTCAGAAGAGATACATCATTTTGATTACAACAATGCAAAAATGTCAAAACACCTTTGGTTGTATGAAGGAACAGTTGAATATTTTTCATTACTATTTCAAATTAATCAAGCGCTAATAACTAAAGAAGAGTTTTTTGAAAGAATTCTTGAAAAAATAAATAACTCGAAGAACTTTGATGATACACTCTCGTTTACGGAAATGAGTGAAAACATACTACAAGAGCATTACAACGAAAATTATGCTAATGTTTACGAAAAAGGAGCGCTTATTTCTATGTGTATAGATATTATTATGCGCGAAAAAAGTTCTGGAGCTTATGGTATTTTAGATCTCGTTAAAGGATTATCAGGTAGATTTGGTAGTGAGACACCGTTTAAAGACGAGGAACTTCTTGGAATCATAGAAGAAATCTCTTTTACAGAAGTTACTGATTTCTTAAATGCTCATGTAGTAAACAACATTCCAATAGACTATGGATTTTATCTAAAAAAAGTTGGGTTAATTTATAATACTGTTGAAGTCCCCTCTGGTTATTTTATTTATGAGCAAGAACCATTTATTAAAGGTTCTGAAGCTACAAAAAAAGTGGTTTTTACAGAAGGTGTAGAGCGTAGTAACTTCCTAAGAAAAGCTGGTATTAGAAAAAATGATATTCTATTAGGCATTAATGAAAAGAAATATACTATCAAAAACATCTATGATTTGTTTAGTGATTCAAACAAATGGAATGTTGGAGACGATATTCTTTTTATCATAGAACGAAATAATCAAATACTACGATTTAACTCTAAAGTAATCACTCCAACGGTAGAAAAAATAATGCTCGAAGAAAACCCAAACGCAACTTCCCAGCAAATTGATAACTTAAAAAGTTGGGTTAACGATTAAACGTATAATTTACTTGTTTGTGTTTATTTCAAAAATTGTATTTTGCAAGACATCTCATAACAAATGAACTCACTCTATGGATAATCGTCCTTTTTTCACTGATGATACTATTGTTTTTGGAATTTTATTACTCTGCTTAGGATTCGTTTTTTATACTTCTTCTCTTAAAACAGGTTTCTGGCAAAAATTTTACAAATTTATTCCGGCCTTATTACTTTGCTATTTTTTGYCCGCGATTTTTACTTCTTTCAACATCATTGCCCCTAAATGGGAAGAACTTGATGCTAATGGAGGTATTATTGAAAAATCAACGAATGTATATAATGTTGCTAAAAATTATTTACTACCAGCTTCATTGGTTCTTATGACTTTAAGTATTGACTTAAAAGGAATATTCAATTTAGGTCCCAAAGCACTGATTATGTTTTTTACCGGCACAATAGGAGTCATTATTGGAGGTCCTTTAGCGATTCTTATAATTTCTATATTCTCACCTGAAACTGTTGGCGGTGCAGGATTTGATGCTGTATGGAGAGGATTATCTACCCTTGCAGGTAGTTGGATTGGTGGTGGAGCTAATCAAGCTGCCATGCTTGAAATCTATGAATACAATCCTGATAAATATGGGGGTATGGTATTGGTAGATATTGTAGTAGCTCAGATATGGATGGCACTGTTACTAATCGGAATAGGAAAAAGTAAAAAAATTGATCAATGGCTAAAAGCAGATAGTAGCGCTATTGAATCTTTAAGGGAAAAAGTTTCTACATATGCCGAAAGCATCAAACGAAATCCTACATTATCCGATTATATGATCATGCTTGCGATTGCATTTACCGCAGTAGGACTATCACATTGGGGTGCAGGAGGAATTTCTAAATTTTTATCTTCTAATTTTGAAGTTTTTAATGATAAAACCTCTGCTTTATCTTCTTTTACATCAACTTTTTTCTGGATGATTACTATTGCAACTGCAATTGGGATCTTATTATCTTACACAAAAGCTAAAAAATATNAAGGAGCTGGAGCAAGCAAGATAGGAAGTATCTTTATCTACATTCTAGTGGCTACGATTGGTATGAAAATGGACTTGACCCAAATATTTAAAAATCCAGGATTAATTGGTATAGGATTGGTTTGGATGTTCATTCATGTAGTATTGCTAATCATTGTTGCCAAAATTATTAAAGCGCCTTATTTTTTCCTTGCAGTTGGTAGTAAAGCAAATATTGGTGGTGCTGCTTCTGCTCCAGTAGTTGCTGCTGCTTTTCATCCTTCTCTTGCAACTGTGGGTGTATTATTAGCTGTTTTTGGATATGTAGTAGGAACCTATGGTGCAATCCTTTGTACAATATTAATGCAAATTGCTTCCGGAAGTTAGTTTTTCAATCGAATTTATAGCATCTTTGTACTCCAATTTTTAAAAGTAAAAAACTTAAATGCAACGATTTTCGGCTATACTATTTTTGATTATTTTGATTACTGCTTGTAGTACTCCTAAAAAAGAAGGAAATGTTTCTATAAATGGAACTATACAGGGACTTAAAAAGGGCACTTTATATCTTCAAAAAATACAGGATACTATTTTAGTAAATGTAGATTCGTTGGTGATTGAAGGTGATCCTAAATTTTCTTTTCAAACTAATGTGGATGAGCCTGAAATTCACTATTTATTTTTGGATAAACATGATGGAAATCAGTATAACGACAGAATAGACTTTTTTGTTGAGCCTGGAGAAGTAGTTATCAATACCTCTTTAAATGGATTTGAAAAAGATGCAATTATTTCTGGTGGTAAAAATCAAACCAAATTAGTAGAATTCAATAAAATGAACCAACGATTTAAAGACAGAAATCTTAGGATCATAAAAGAAGATTACGAAGCTAAAAAGCAAAACGACGAGGAAAAACTTGCAGAAAATGATATTGCTTATAAAAACTTACTACGTCAAAAGTATTTATATACTATCAATTTTGCGATGAATAATAGAAAATTAGAAGTTGCTCCTTATATCACGCTTCATGAAGTTTTTGATGCCAATATTAAATATCTCGATACTGTTGTAAATTCTTTATCTCCGAAAGTAAAAAAGTCGTTGTATGGAAAACAATTGATTGAGTATTTAGAAGAACGTAAGACTAAAGAAGCAGCAAAGGCACAAGAGTCTACAAATTAATGCATCATTTGTTACTTAATTTCGTAAAAAACGATCATATTACCACTACTAATGACGGTATTTCAACAAGCAATTGAAAGCTTTATTTACCATCTTAAGTACTTATACACTTAACAAATAACTCTTTTTAACTATTTAAAAGAGATTTCAATTCTTAATAGGGTTCAAAAATTAGGTAAAAAAAGAGGAAAAGTAATTTTAATAAACCCCAAACTAATAATTAGTTTGGGGTTTATTATTTATCTCTATTTTCAGAAATTGTACTTATAAAATACGCTTCTAATTGCTTTTACAAAAAAATCCTGATTTCTAGGTGAAATCAGGATTTATGCTTTTAGAGCCGATAGAGGGACTCGAACCCACGACCTGCTGATTACAAATCAGCTGCTCTAGCCAGCTGAGCTATATCGGCAAAGCGGTTGCAAATATAATTTCTGTAATTAAATTTGCAAATACTTTTTTAAAAAAATTATAACGAATTTACTTTTTCCACTAAAGATTGGGCTGTTTTTTCTAAATCCTCTCGAATTGATTTAAAGTGTTTCGCTGGATTTTCTACCGATCGATCACTAACTCTTGTCATAAATTCATCAAAAGAAGTGATTGCTTCGTCTATAATCTCTTCTCCTGCTTTTTTATCCTTGTCTGGATTATTTTCTTCCCAGATGTATACTTCTTCTATGATATCTCCTAATACGTAGTTAATATCTTTCTTGAGATTTCTTTTATTTGCCATTTCTTAAATATTTTATGCAAAATTAGTCTTTTAAAATATTTATCAGTGTGTTTTATCAAAAGAAGTTACCGTTAAATATAGGTTTGTAGAAATTTTGCATTTTCAGAAATGATCTCAATACCATCTATATCTGCAGGAACTAAAATTGTTTCTCCTGCCTTCATAATTAATTTTTGCTCTTTGTTAACGATCTCAGCCGTTCCGCCAATACATATATAAATTACGAAAGAATCAAGTCCTTGATGAGATAGTGTTTTTTGTTCATCCAACTCAATTACATTAGTAATAAAATGAGGGCATTTTACTAAGCTCGTAATTTCATTTTTTTCAGAAGTATAATGTACTTTAGATTCCCTATCAGTAGTGAAATCGATTGCTTCTAATGCATCTTGTTGATGTAACTCTCTATAATTTCCGTTAGAATCTTGGCGATCCCAATCATAAATTCGATACGTAATATCAGAAGTTTGTTGTATTTCTGCTAATAACACACCTTTTCCAATAGCATGGATCAAACCTGCATATACGAAAAATGTATCTCCAGTAGTAACAGGCTCATAATGCAATAATTCTTTGATAGTTTTATCTTCTACACTTTTCTCATACTCCTCTTGACTTACTTCATCATCAAAACCAATTATAAGATTAGATTTTTCATCTGCTTGAAGCACATACCACATTTCTGTTTTACCTAAAGAGTTATGTTTCTTCTTAGCTAATAAATCATCGGGATGTAATTGCACTGAAAGATCTTCTTTGGCATCAATAAATTTTATAAGTAATGGAAATTTAGTGCCAAACCGTTCAAAATTCCTTTCTCCAAGTAATCTTTCTGGATACATTTCTAATAAATCTTTTAAAGTTTTTCCTTTAAAATGCCCATTAGTAACTACAGAATAATTACCCTCTACATCGCTAACTTCCCAACTTTCTCCAACAGAATCTCCTTGTTTTTCTTTTCCAAGGATCGTATTTAGTTTTGAACCTCCCCATATTTTTTCTTTCAATATAGGTTGAAATTTTAGTATATAAAGTGAATCCTTATCCATTGGTTATATCTTTTACGGTTTTAATAGCTTGTTTTAGATGTTTTGATGCATTTGCACTATTAAACTTTAGTTTAATAATACCATTCTGATCTATGACGTAAGTTTCTCTTCCTGGTAACATTCCAAATAGACCAGGTTTTACTCCAAATAATCTTCTCAATTCTCCTTTATTGTCCGACAAAAAAATAAAAGGTAATTTATACCTATTCTTAAATCTTTCGTGAGATTTCACGCTATCTGAGCTTATACCGATAACTTCTACTCCTTCTTTCTTAAAATCTTCATAGCTATCTCTAAAATCACAAGCTTCTTTAATGCATCCTGGAGTAAAGTTTTTGGGATAGAAATACAGCACGCAGGGTATTTTTCCTATAACATCTTTGCTATTGAAATTACCTCCATCATCTTTAATCGCTACAAATTCAGGTACTTTATCCCCTAATTGTAAACCCATAGGTTACTATTTGCCGTTATAAACTACATAATTACGTGGGGTTTCGAAGAGAGTTACTTCGATATCGTATTTTAAATTTAGTCTTTTACGAAGTCGATTCCAAATAACTACCGCAATATTTTCTGCTGTAGGATTTAGATTTTTAAATTCCTCAACTTCTTCATTAAGATTCTTATGATCTAAGTAATCTTCAACTTCAGTTTTGATATAGTCTTTCAAAACTTTTAAATCTATTAAATAACCAGTTTCAGGATCTATTTCACCAATAACAGCTACAATCAACTCATAATTATGACCGTGATAATACGGGTTATTGCATTTTCCAAAAACCTGAATGTTTTTTTCTTCACTCCAATCTTTTCTATGCAATCTATGAGCTGCATTAAAATGAGCTTTTCTACAGGCTTTTATCCTCATAATGTTATATGTTCATAAAATTTATCAAAAATGATCTTAAACCATGCTGTATACCTCTCTGGATAGTCTGTAATATCCTTTTTTACTTCTTGTATTGGCATCCATTTCCAATCTGCAACTTCTTCGGGATTAATTAAGGGATCATCCTCGTATTGTCCTACTAAAACATGATCCAATTCATGTTCTGTAAGACCATTATCAAATGGAGCTTTATAAATAAATGAAATTGTTTCTTTCAATGGAGTAGTAAAACCCATTTCTTCCTGCAACCTTCTGGTTCCAGCTTCTATATTATTTTCTCCTTCTCTTTGATGGCTACAACATGTATTTGTCCATAGACCAGGCGAATGATATTTATGATGTGCTCGTTGTTGTAGCATTAGTTCTTTCTTATCGTTAAGAATAAAAACTGAAAATGCTCTATGTAGCAATGCTTTTTCGTGTGCTTCGAGCTTTGGCATTAGTCCAATTTGCTCATCATTTTCATTCACTAAAATGACTTTTTCCTCTTCCATTTCTTAGTATTGGTTCAAAACTACAAAATCATATATGTAATTCATAATCTATCTTATTTTTGGCAAAAAATAAAGATTTATTTAAGATTTTCTATAAAAAAACACCTTACGAATAAGGTGTTTCTTATAGACAAAGGTTTATTATTGATTATATAGGGCTATTATATTATTTGACAATGATAAACTCACTTCGTCTACTTAATTGGTATTCTGCTTTTGTACAGTTGGATTCATTTCCACAATCATTTACAAGTTGTGTTTCTCCATATCCTTTGCTAGTTAATCTATCTGCTGCTATTCCTTTAGAAACCATATATTCTACTGTAGATTTAGCTCTTTGATCAGATAACCACATATTGTACGCATCATCTCCATGACTATCTGTATGAGATCTTACATCAATTTTCATATCTGGATATTGATTCATCACCTCTATTACTTTAGCTAACTCAACCGCTGCATCTTTACGTATATAATATTGATCGAAATCGAAATAAATCGGATTCAACGATAGAACTTTAGCAAGGTCATCTCCTACATCAGCAGATTTCACTTTCTTTTCTAATAATAAAGGCACATCTAATGTTTCCGTTTTTCCAGGAGTTTCCACTAATTTTTCGATAGTAGTATATTCCTCTTTTTCTGCTCTAACAAAGTATTTAGAGCTACATTTTACCACATGTGAATAGGTTGCATCATCGCCTACAATAAAGCTTTCTAACAAATTATTACTACTATCATAAATAGAAACCTTAGCTCCTGCCAATAATTCTTGGGTATCTTTATCCTTTACAACACCTGCAATGGTGATTTCACAAAAGCTTTTTAAATCTTCTAACTGCAGGAAACTGTAGATATCGTCTTTTCCTCTTCCTCCTTCTCTATTAGAGGAAAAATATCCTCTCTTGGACTCGTCATCCACGATAAACGCAAAATCATCATCCGGGCCATTTACAGGTTTTCCGATATTAACAACTAGCTTTTCTTCATCTGTCTGAGGATTTAATCTAGTTACATATACATCCAATCCTCCTAACCCGATATGACCGTCAGAAGCAAAGTACAAATCGTTATTTGAACTGATAAAAGGAAAGGTTTCTTTTCCTTCCGTATTAATTCGATTTCCTAAGTTTTTAGGTTCTCCAAAACTTCCATCTGAATTAATTGCTATTTCATAAATATCAGATTGTCCTTCACCACCTGGCATATCTGATGAAAAGTATAATGTTTTTTCATCATTACTTAATGCTGGATGCGCTGTAGAATATTCATCACTATTAAAAGGTAAATTCTGAGGTGTAGTCCAGCCTCCTTGAGGGTTTTTATAAGAACGATATATTTTTAATCGATTTGTCCCTTTTTTATCATTCCCATATTTTCTTCCATCATAATTATTTCTTGTAAAATAAACAGTATTTCCATCTTTAGAAAAAATTGGTGTAGACTCATGAAATTTTGTATTGATTTTACTATCGAACTTTTCGATTTCAGATAACTCCCCATTGGTAGGATTATATTCAGCTCTATATAAATCTAAAAAAGCTTCTTCATTCCATTGGTGTACGCTCTTCTTGAAAAGTAAAGTATCTCTTGAAGAGCTAAAAACCACAAATCTTCCAAAAAATGCAGAACCAAAATCTGTAAATGATGAATTAATAGAAGAGTTCTCTATTTCAAACCTTCCTGATTGAAAATCTATTCTTTTCAAATAATTAGGTTCATCTTGAAACAATTGTGCTCTTTGATCATCAGAACTAGCTTCTGCGAATTTCTTCATATATGTATCAGCATCATCATATCTCCCTACAGATTTTAATGTCTGAGCAAACCTAAAATAATATTCAGGTTCCACTTCATTGGGATAATTATTCACTAATTCTTCATACCATTTTGAAGCTTCTTCGAACTGGCTATTAAAATAATAGCTATTTCCAAGGTTTTTATATAAATCTGCACTTTTATACCCTTTTTTAACGACTTTTAGGTATGTCTCTTGTGCATCTATATATTCATATTTATCATATTGACTTTGTGCAGTTTTTAGTTTTCTATCCTGAGCGCAAGTAATACTCACAAAAAAGATCCCCACAAAAACAAATAATAACCTGCGTAATAATCTGTTCATTTTATTTTGGTTGTATTATTATGTTATCTAAAAATAACTCCTTTAAATTCAATAATTAGCTATAAAAGCATCTATTTAACCACAATTCTAGAAGAAACGTGGTGTTAGCATTCTATTATACTTTCTAAATAATTCAAAACGTAACATTACTTCATAACTTCCATCATTAAATTGTGTTCTTCCTAATTCAGTTGATTCCTTATCATATGCAAATCCAATCATCAAAGAATCTGAGATCTGAAATCCTGCCATCGCACTAAACGCTGCACTCCATCTGTAAGCCGCTCCCAAGGTTAATTTATCATATAACAAGAAGTTAGCAGATATATCTACTTGAAGCGGAGCCCCAAACACTAATTTCGACAAAACTGCCGGTTTGAACTTTACAGAATCGCTTAAATCAAAAACATATCCCGTAATGAAATAATAGTTAATTCTTTCTTCTGCTATAAAAGTGGAAGAATTATTATTATTTATTGTTGCATCTTCGTCAAAATGATCTGTTTCTAATAGATTTGGTGCACTTAATCCGGCGTAAAACTTATTTGTATGGTAATAGATCCCAACACCTACGTTAGGACTAAACTTATTATCTATATTGTTTTCAAAATTTGGATCATTAATATCAAATTGAGTTAGTCTTTGGAAATCAACATTTAATAGATGTCCTCCTGCTTTTAGCCCAAAACTTAACTTTCCAGTATCTGATGTAGGAATTGTATATGAGAAATCTATATCAAAATAGGTTTCATCAGTAGGTCCGATTTCATCATTAACAATAGAAAGTCCCAATCCAACACGATTATTGTCTCCAATAGGTGTATTTAAGGTTAATGTTTGTGTTCTTGGTGCACCATCTAATCCAACCCATTGGCTTCGATGTAATCCCATTACACTCATTACTCCTCTACTACCTGCATAAGCAGGATTTACACTAATCGTATTATACATATACTGGGTATACTGAGCATCTTGCTGGGATAGCGCATCATTTGAAATCAAACCAAATGCTATCAGCATAAATATTGTTAATAGTCTATTCATAAGTATCAATATTTGATTTAGGGAATAACAAATATACTATTCCAAATATAAATTTATCTGTTAATATACAAGTAACCTGCTTTATAGATATTTTCTCCTCTAGAATTTATGTACTCCAGAACATAATAATAGGTTCCCACTGGTAGTTCATTTTTTTGAGAAATAGTAGCTCTACCGTTACTAATTCCTCTAAACAATTCTACTCCTGGTTGTTCATATCCATCTTCTCCAAAAACCTCTACTCCCCATCTGTTATAGATTCTTAAAGTATTATCTGGAAAACTACTCAATCCTACGATTCTGAATTCATCATTAATTCCATCTCCATTAGGGCTAATTCCTGTATAAATGGTAACTGGATTGTCGGGATCGTTAAATACTCCTTCGATTATTGTTACCGTTTCATCTTCTGGATCTCCATCACTATCTGTATCAATATCAGTAGTATTATTTGGATCATCTGAAATATCCACAACATCGTCTCCATTTGGATCTTGACCTGTAACTGTAGCCTGATTAATAACCTCTCCAGAAAGAACATCTTCTGCTGTTAACACATAGGTAGCAGTAAATGTTGTTGTATCAATTTCACCAACTGCTAAATCAATTGGACCTCCATTTAAGACGATACCAGTTAAAGGATCTGATAAGATAATATTAGTAATATCTACATTACCGGTATTCTCTACAGTAAAGGTATATTGAATTTCATCACCAACATTTGGAAGATCATCACCATTAACATCAACATAAATACCCGTTTTAGTTAGCGCTAAATTAGGGAACTGATCTATAGGAGTAATGGTCTCATCGTTTGTTGGATCATTATCTCCATTATCATCTACGGTTTCATCTCCGTTATCAGAAACGTCCATAACATCATCTCCATTTGGATCTTCTCCCAATACTGTTGCACTATTGATAACCTCTCCATTATTAATATCAGCTTGTGTGAGCACATATGTTGCCTGCGCTGTTCCTTGTTCTCCAGGAGCAAGCGTTGATGGAGTTACGGCAAGATTTGTACTTCCCGTTAAAATATCATCTATAAATATGTTATCCACAGTTACATTTCCTGTATTAGTAACTGTAAAGGTATAAGTTATAGTATCTCCAGCATTAGAACCATTTACTACTCCCGTTTTTACTAGTGTTAACTCTGGATCTGCAACAAGATCTGTAACTGTTGGATCATTATCGGTAACACCATCGGTAGTACCATCTCCATTTGGCGTCTCAACGCTCTCATCTCCGGCATCCGACACATCAGTCACATCATCAGGACCTCCTTGTGGACTATCTCCAGTGGCTGTAGCACTGTTCTCAATGAACCCAGCATCAATATCAGCCTGTGTAATGGTCTGATTTGCCGTTACTGTCACACTTTCTCCTGGATCTAAACTTGCTATTGGACTTCCAACTATACTTCCAGCGTCTGCATTAGCATCAGTAATCTCTATATCAGTAAGCGTAACATTTCCAGTATTGGTCACTACAATATCATATTCAATAACATTATTCAGTACACTTCCTGGAACTCTAACTGTCTTGATAACACTTAAACTTGGATCTGCTATAAGATCTGTAACCGTTGGATCATTATCCGTAACACCATCGGTAGTACCATCTCCATTTGGCGTCTCAACAGTCTCGTCTCCTGCATCCGACACATCAGTCACATCATCAGGGCCTCCTAGTGGACTATCGCCTGTGGCTGTAGCACTGTTCTCAATGAACCCAGCATCAATATCAGCCTGTGTAATGGTCTGATTCGCTGTTACTGTCACACTTTCTCCTGGATCTAAACTTGCTATCGGACTTCCTACAATACTTCCAGCATCTGCATTAGCATCGGTAATCTCAATATCAGTAAGCGTAACATTTCCAGTATTGGTCACTACAATATCATATTCAATAACATCATTCAGTACACTTCCTGGAACTCTAACTGTCTTGATAACACTTAAACTTGGATCTGCTATAAGATCTGTAACCGTTGGATCATTGTCGGTAACACCATCAGTCGTACCATCTCCATTAGGTGTTTCTACAGTCTCATCTCCCGCGTCAGAAACATCAGTCACATCATCAGGACCTCCTAGTGGACTATCGCCAGTGGCTGTAGCACTGTTCTCAATGAATCCAGCATCAATATCAGCCTGTGTAATGGTTTGATTTGCTGTTACCGTTACACTTGCTCCAGGAGCTAAACTTGCTATTGGGCTTCCTACAATACTTCCAGCATCTGCATTAGCATCGGTAATCTCAATATCAGTAAGCGTAACATTTCCTGTATTGGTCACTACAATATCATATTCAATAACATCATTCAGTGCACTTCCTGGAACTCTAACTGTCTTGATAACACTTAAACTTGGATCCGCTACAAGGTCTGTAACTGTTGGATCATTGTCGGTAATACCATCAGTGGTACCATCTCCATTCGGTGTTTCTACACTTTCATCTCCTGCATCTGACACATCCGTCACATCATCAGGACCACCTAGTGGACTATCTCCAGTGGCTGTAGCACTGTTCTCAATGAATCCAGCATCAATATCAGCCTGTGTAATGGTCTGATTTGCAGTTACTGTAACACTAGCTCCTGGCGCTAGACTTGTTATCGGACTACCTACTATACTTCCAACATCTGCATTAGCATCAGTGATTTCAATATCAGTAAGCGTAATATTTCCTGTATTGGTTACTACAATATCATACTCAATAACTTCATTCAATGCACTTCCTGCAACTCTGACTGTTTTGATAACACTTAAACTTGGGACTTCAGGTGTAGCGCTCGTCTCATCATCCTCAACTGGTGTATCTGTATCGGGTGTAACATCTGGACTACTGTCTGGATCAAAATTATCACTCGCAGTAATCTCGGCAAAGTTCGTATAATTACCTGTAGCGGTAACTACCGCGGTATATGTCAATACCAATGGAGTAGTAGTCGTAATACTCAAACCACTCCAACTTATCAATCCGCCAGTCTCACTTCCTCCATTACTAATACTTCCAATAGTCGTATATCCATCTGGAACTATATCTCCTACACCAACACCTGTTGCATCATTTGGTCCGTCATTGGTAACTGTTATACTAAAAGTAACAGTATCACCAACACTGATATTTCCACTCGTATCTGCATCGGTTGTCAACACAACTCCTTTGGTCAAGGATAAATCACTTACTGGATCAACACTTGGGTCCGCATCATCCTGATCATCTTCTGCCAACACATCATTATTCGGTGTACTATCTGGATCAAAATTATCACTCGCTGTTACTTCGGCTACATTTACATACGTACCCGTAGCATTTACCGTAGCTACAACCGTTAAGGTAGCAGTACCACTATTGGTAATTGTACCTACATCCCAAACACCTGTACCTACTGTATAAGTACCTTGACTTACTGTAGGAGTCCCTACAATCGTATAACCATTTGGAACCTGATCCGTTACTTCAACTCCCGTAGCATCATTTGGACCACCATTGCTTACCGTTACCGTAAAGGTAACTGTATCCCCTGGTGTAGCGCCTCCACTCGTATCTGCATCGGTTGTCAACACAACTCCTTTGGTCAAGGATAAATCACTTACTGGATCAACACCTGGGTCCGCATCATCCTGATCATCTTCTGCCAACACATCATTATTCGGTGTACTATCTGGATCAAAATTATCACTCGCTGTTACTTCGGCTACATTTACATACGTACCCGTAGCATTTACCGTAGCTACAACCGTTAAGGTAGCAGTACCACTATTGGTAATCGTACCTACATCCCAAACACCAGTACCTACTGTATAAGTACCTTGACTTACCGTAGGAGTCCCTACAATCGTATAACCATTTGGAACCTGATCCGTTACTTCAACTCCCGTAGCATCATTTGGACCACCATTGCTTACCGTTACCGTAAAGGTAACTGTATCACCTGGTGTAGCGCCTCCACTCGTATCTGCATCGGTTGTCAACACAACTCCTTTGGTCAAGGATAAATCACTCGTCGGAGTAACCGTAGGTGTATTACTATCCTCATCATCCTCACTCTGATCTCCATCATCATTATTTGGTGTACTGTCTGGATCATTGTTCACACTGCTCGTTACTTCGGCTACATTCTCATAATCTCCACTCGCATCTACCGTAACGGTAATCTCTAAACTTGTACTTGCTCCATTGGCAATTGCTGGTAACGTCCAAACACCTGTACCACTTACATAAGCTCCTGATCCATTGTCYGATACATACGTATATCCTGTCGGTAACTGATCTGTTACTGTAGCTCCTGCTGGTAAATCATTTGGACCGTCATTACTAACCTCTAACGTAAAGATAATCGTGTCTCCTACATTAGGGGTACTATTGTTAACACTCTTGGCTAAACTTAAATCCGAAGTTAACACCACTGGAGGCGTAAAACTCGTCTCATCATCCTCTGCAGGAGTATCTGTATCTGGTGTAGGATCTGGACTACTATTTGGATCCAAGGTATCACTCGCTGTAATCTCAGCAAAGTTTGTGTAGTTCCCTGTAGCTGTAACTACTGCGGTATAGGTCAATCCTAAACTCGATCCTGAAGTAATTGACAATCCACTCCAGCTTATCAATCCACCACTCTCGCTTCCACTATTACTAATACTTCCTATCGTTGTATATCCGTCAGGAACCGTATCACCTACTCCTACTCCTGTGGCATCATTAGGTCCGGCATTATTTACCGTCACTGTAAAAGTAACAGTGTCACCAGCAGTAATACTTCCACTAGTATCTGCATCCGTTGTTAATACGGCATTTTTTGATATACTTAAATCACTTGATGCTGGTATCGTCGTACAAAAATCAAATCCTCCAATAGCTGAACCATGTTGTACTCCAGTATTACATGTAGAACAATTTTGCCAAACAATAGTAATACTAGCTATTCCATCTAAATCTTCAAAATTAACACCTATTTGATCATCTTGATTTGACACAGAACTTCCCGTCGCATCAATCTGTCCATTAGTTCCATTTGATGTATAAGAAGGTGTTGCTGAATCTGTAAATGTTGGAAATATAGTATTTCCGAGACCATCAGTTGCTGTTACAGTAAATAAATCTCCACTACCCGATCCATTCTCATTAATATGGTATAAATCAAACCCTATAGAGTATATATTTGTACTAA
This sequence comes from Aquimarina litoralis, assembly GCF_019295435.1. Classification (GTDB taxonomy): domain Bacteria; phylum Bacteroidota; class Bacteroidia; order Flavobacteriales; family Flavobacteriaceae; genus Aquimarina; species Aquimarina litoralis_A. Next base: position 24,216 of record NZ_WEKL01000111.1, on the reverse strand, counting down.
ATGTTATTGTTTGTGTAATTCCTGTTGTTCCAAAACCATTGGTAAAATATTCTAGTACTTCATCACTAATAACTCCAGAACCATTAGAATCTACTGAAGGACTCTGCGTCGAACCTGTTGTTGGCCAAGTACCTAATGTTCCTGTTTCTCCAGAAAACGTATGCGTAATATTTACACCAGAACCATCAACATCATTAAAAGTATTTGTTAAGGCTCCATCAGGAGTCCAATCAAACTCATCCATTCCATTAGGAGCAAAACTATCCCATACTAAATTAAATACTGTACTTGTACATGCAGGATTCTGATGTAATATTACAGGAGCAGGAGCAGTACAAATATTAGCTCCTCCTGCAGTAACATTAGTATTCGTTCCTAACGTATAATCTACTCCTGTTTCGGTTACTAACCCTGCTCCATCTACAGTCGCCGGATCTGTCATACCAAATTGTCCTCCATCACCACCATCTGCATTCGCATCATTATACGCTTCATTAGCATCACTACATCCATCGGCATCAGAATCCAAATCTAAATGATTAGGAATATCGTCTGCATCTGTATCTTCATAAGTGCAATATGTAAAATTGGAAAAAAGAAAAGTAATGAGCCCATTATTAGCGACATTTCCATCTTGTCTTTCTTTACCAGTTGTAACTTGAAAAGATGATACTAATCCTTCTATCACAATATCAGAATAATTTAACGTAGTATCTCCTGATCCAGCAGTATATGAAGTTATTGATGGAGAAGCACTATCATTACCAGTTATAATATGAGAACTGCCACCAGAAGTAGTTGCATATACTCCTGAAGGAAATGATGTTGGAGCCATTAAGGATCCAATATTAATAGTTTGAGATCCTGGTCCGGAGGCATTTACTGTTACTTTGTCACCACTATCTATTCCTGACCATCTAAACTTAACACCTGTTACAGGCACACTGAAAGTAAATGTATACACCAAACCTTCTGATAGGCCATCATCGATTTCTTCTCCTTGAATTCGTAAAGTTGTGACATCTTCTACTTGTAAAATGTTTAATGTACCTCCATCCACTTGGTTTATTGTTGTGGTTATATCCACATCAACTCCATCAAAATCATAAATATCATTGATAAATCCTGCTACATTTTGATTAGTAGCAGGAGCGGTTCCTACTTCGATATCTGTGGCAGCACAATTTAAACCTTCATCAGTATCTAATAATCCGTCATTATCGTCATCACTATCGCAATTATTCCCTACATTATCCGAATCATTATCTGCTTGTCCTGCATTGGCAATGGTAGGGCAATTATCTACTGGATCTCCAATACCATCTCCATCAGTATCTACTACAAAACCATCAGGAGTTGAAGCCGTATTCATTCCTGCGACTACGGTTATAGTAGTTGGATCATCACCTTGTGTTTGAACAGCGTTTGTGGGTAAATTAGGATCAAAATCCAAAATACTAATCACAGCATTTCCCGGAGGTAATGTCGCTGTATAAGTTCCATCAGGGTTTGTTTGTATAGTTTGTGTATTGCCGTTAACATCTCTTATTATGATAGTGACACTTCCTATACCAGCTTCTCCTCCATCTTGAAATCCATCACCATCAGCATCATTATAAACCAATCCGCTTATTGTTCCTGGGTTAGCACATGTTATTGCACTACCAGCAATGCCAGTTACAGATTCTCCATTGGCACCTTGCGTAGCTCCATTAGTAGGAAATTCCGTTACTGCAGCACTATTACTATTACCATTAGCACCTCCATTAATGTTTATAGTTGGAGTTCCCGCAGAAATAGCAACAAAACCAGCGCCTCCTCCTCCACCAGGACCTTCACTCTCATTACCGGTAATAAGTTGATCACCTCCATTACCTCCATTGGCATTTAAAATTAGAGTATTCGCGATAGAGGCTGCTCTTAATACAATACTTCCTCCACCTCCACCTCCACCAGGTGCATCATTATGCCCAGGAACGGTTGGTAAAGCATTAGCTCCATTCGCTATTATATTTCCCGATCCTGTGATCGCATTTGCTCCTAATAAAATAACACCACCTCCATTGGCAGCATCTTGACTAGCATTATTATTTCCATCACCAGCTCCTCCTCCTCCTCCAAGGAATATTCTATTTTGTTCATTCGCAATTAAGGGTCTTCCTCCTAATCCTCCAACAGGATCTCTTCGATCTCCTCCCCATGCACTACTACCTGGAGCTAATGTTAAAGCATCTTGATTACTTGACCCAAAAGAGTATCCTCCTCTTCCTCCTCCCGAAGAATTTGTAAGAGCATTACCATTTGCTATATAATCAGGGTCTAATGTCCATGCTGCAGCACCTGTACAACCAGAACACATAACTCCGGCACCATTGAACCATACATTACCATTATTTCCATTCGATCCACCGCCACCACCAGCGTTATGACCGTTTCCTCCTCCTCCTCCGTTCGCAGGAGCTCCTCTACCATACCTTCCTCCTAACGCATCATAATCAGTCTGAAATCCAACAATACTTTCTCCTTTCTCCGCAGAATCATTACTCACCGAGGTAACATAATCCGTTTCTAAATTTGCTCCAGTCGCTGAAGTATTATTATCTATAACACCTCCTCTAAACCCAAGACCGGAGGTATCGATATCACCATTTATATCTATAGTATTTGCAATTATAACGACTACACCGCCACGTCTACTACCAGCAAAATCTTCCCAAGGTAGTGCTGAAACCGATGCTCCCGCATCAATAGTAAGTGTATCATATTGAGGAACTTTTATAACCTGTGTTCTACCAGCTACAAAATAAGAATTAGCAATTGCACATGTCAATGTTATAGTATTAATAGACACAGACGATACATAAGCAAATTCATATAAACCAGAACTCCCATAATCCGTTATATCTCCATAATTTACGGTATTCGTTGTATTAATTGTTGCTCCTTGAGCTTGGTATATTAAAACAAGGTCACCGCTAACTAAACCACCAAGATCTGCAGTCACATCATTTACATCTACCGTAGTATCTCCAGCAGAAACATCCGAGGTAACCGGACTATAAGTATTTAATATAGTATTAGCAGTTGTTACGGTAAGATCACCATCTTTACCTTCTTGTCCAAAGGTTGTATTGTAGGTGAATAAAAACATAAGGGCCATAAGAAACAACGTTCCTTTTGGACCCAATAAGACTTGGGTAATTTTTTTCATATGACGATGGTTTACAATAGCTCGCAAAAACAATTGGGCATTACTTTTACAAGTGTCTTATAATACTTTTAAATATATAAATTTAAAAATTTAATTAAGATTTACGGTTAAACCGTAAATTCTGCTACATACAAATATGGCAATACATTTATGATTTTAGCATCTAATTTCCCTTATTTTTTTAATGTTTTCGATGAAATACACAATTTTTAGCTATAAAACACACTAAAAAAACAATAAYTCTATTTCTCTATTCGAAAATGTACTTTTATACTCATTGTACATATATATAGTATATTTGCAAACTTTAGCAAGACAATTACGATGAAATTCTCAGAAGAAATTAATAGACGAAGAACATTTGGTATCATTTCTCACCCTGATGCAGGGAAAACAACATTAACAGAAAAATTACTTCTATTTGGTGGTGCAATTCAGGAAGCTGGAGCTGTTAAGTCAAATAAAATAAAAAAGGGAGCTACCAGTGATTTTATGGAAATTGAACGCCAACGAGGTATTTCTGTAGCTACATCTGTTTTAGCTTTTGAATATCAGGGTGTAAAGATTAACATTTTAGACACACCAGGTCATAAAGATTTTGCTGAAGACACTTTTAGGACCTTAACCGCCGTTGATAGTGTGATCGTGGTAATTGATGTAGCTAAAGGTGTTGAGGAACAGACTGAAAAGCTTGTTTCTGTCTGTAGAATGCGGAATATTCCTATGATAGTTTTTATAAATAAATTAGATAGAGAAGGAAAAGATGCTTTTGAACTATTAGATGAAGTCGAGCAAAAATTGGGACTCAAAGTCACTCCATTAAGTTTTCCTATTGGAATGGGGTATGATTTTAAAGGAATATATAATATCTGGGAAAAAAATATCAACTTATTCAGTGGAGATAGTAGAAAAAATATTGAAGAAACTACTGAAATATCAAATCTAAATTCTACTGAATTAAACACTTTAATTGGAGAAGATGCTGCTGAAACTTTGCGAGAAGAAATTGAGTTAGTAGATGGAATTTATCCTTCTTTTGATCAGGATTTATATCAAAAAGGTACGCTACAGCCAGTATTTTTTGGCTCTGCGCTAAACAATTTTGGTGTTCGTGAATTATTAGATTGTTTTATCTCAATTGCTCCGACTCCTAGACCTAAAGAAAGTGACATTAGAGTGGTACAACCAGATGAAAAAGTCTTTACTGGTTTTGTATTTAAGATTCATGCGAATATGGATCCTAAACATAGAGATCGTTTAGCTTTTATTAAGATCGTTTCTGGCACTTTCGAACGAAATGTACCTTATTTACATACAAGACATAATAAAAAACTAAAATTCTCGAGCCCTAATGCTTTTTTTGCTGAAAAGAAAGAAATTGTAGACATTTCCTATCCAGGTGATATTGTGGGACTTCATGATACTGGAAATTTTAAGATTGGAGATACACTTACAACTGGGGAAAAACTAAACTATAAAGGAATACCTAGCTTTTCCCCTGAACACTTTAGATATATCAACAATGCTGATCCAATGAAATCCAAGCAATTAGCTAAAGGGATTGATCAATTAATGGATGAAGGTGTTGCTCAATTATTTACACTAGAGTTAAACGGAAGAAAAGTAATAGGAACTGTTGGCGCTTTACAATATGAAGTAATCCAATATCGATTAGAACATGAATACGGTGCAAAATGTACTTATGAAAACCTTAATGTTCACAAAGCCTGTTGGGTTGAGGTCGAAGATGAAAATAATGATGAATTTAAGGATTTTAAAAGAGTAAAAGGAAAATTTTTAGCAAAAGACAAACAAGGACAACTTGTATTCTTAGCGGATTCTTCTTTTAGTTTGCAAATGACGCAACAGAAGTACCCTTCTATCAATTTTCATTTCACCTCTGAGTTTTAAATGTATTTTGAAGACTTTTAAAAGCTTTTTACAGTTATAGCCATGAAATTATATTGCCAAAAAAAATAAGTAGCTCATTTAAGAGGTATACAAGCTTGTTTTTGCAAACACATAACTAAAATCTATTATTCATACAAAAGTCATTAGAAAAACAAATGCTAATCTTTCGAACTATCAAAAGATCGTTTTCCTGCTAGAATTTCAAAAAACAATTTAAAATCTGAAATCAAACTCCAAAATGGATACTTAAAGGTTGCAGGTTTATTTTTTTCAAAAAAAGCGTGCCCAACCCAAGCAAAACCATATCCCACAATAGGAACCAAAAACCACTTCCAACTCCAACCATAGTAGATAGCAACACCAACAATTATAAAAACCAAAAACGTACCAACAAAATGAAGTGTTCTACTGGTTTTATTTTGATGCTCTGTAAGGTAGAATCTATAAAATTCGGAATATGTTTTAATTCGATCAGACATTTTAAATACAATTAGTAATAAAGAGTGTATAATATACTAAAAATGTAATCATCCGGCAAACCATGTTTTATGCAGCTTTTTGAATATCAGGTCTGGCAATATTAAAAATAGCTCTATTATAATTTTCACTATGTATCGAAAAAAGCAAATTGAAAGAGATTTCAATTATTAAAATATTTTGCATTTCAAGAATAAAGATCAAAGAAAATAGTAGCTAGTTATTGCGGTAGAAAAATGCTAAAATTAATTTTACACTTGATAATTTTAGATCCATCAGAAATACTATAGATTTGTAAAAAATGTTGTATAAATATTACCTTCTATTAGTCTCTATAACAAAAACCTAAACAGGCATCAATGAAAACAACAAGAAAGATCCCAGCTATTATTCTTAATGGATTCCTTGGATCTGGGAAAACCACTCTCTTCAGAAGTCTTTTATCTCAATCAAAAAAGAAAAATATATCCGTTTGCGCAATTGTAAATGATATGAGTGAATTAGATGTAGATGGTGAATTAATCGGAAATACAGATATTGTCGAAGAAAATAATAATATTTTAGAATCCATCTCTTCATGTGTACTTAGTAGTGAAGAAGGCATCAAAAAACTTGATGATGCAATTCGAAAACTGGTTTTAAACCAAAATCCCGAACTAATCATTATTGAAACTTCTGGAAGTTGTCATCCTATGCCGTTAATTGAATATTTTAAAAAACAGACAGAGGTGATGTTGACAGGAGTATTTGTACTTGTCGATAGCTTAATGCTATCTCACGATTACAATTATGGAGAAACTCTTATTCCTAACCTCCAAAGAAATATGGCCGAAGGCATCCGTAGCACCATAAACCTTCTGGTTGAACAAATTATGTTTTGTAGCCACCTTATTCTTACCAAGTCTGATCGTATAGAAGAAAATAAATTACCATTAATAGCATCGCATATTCAGGACATCAATCCTTTCGCATCAACTCATTCAGTACTTTTTGGAAAACTCTCTATTGATTCTTTATTCGAACTTGAAGAATATGATTATTATAAAGTCGCTCAGCTAGTTGAGGAGCTAAAACCTGTACTAGAATCCGAAAAACATCGTAACAAACCTTATGATTTAGAAACCAGAGTTATCAAAGACGACAGACCATTTCATCCTCAACGGCTGTGGGATGTTTGTCATCAATACCTTGATAAAAGAATTTATCGAAGTAAAGGATTTTTCTGGCTCGCTAGTCGAGACAAGCATTCGCTATTATGGAATCAGGCAGCTGGAGGAATCAGTCTGGAAATAATAGGGTCTTGGCGATCTGGAATTATTGAAGATGAAAACCACAACCTTTCTGATGAAGAGGTGAAACTTCTAAAAGAAATGCTTGCTCAAGAATCTGGGCGTTTTGGAGATCGTCATTGTGAACTCACCGTAATCGGAGATAAGACACAAGTAGATAGATTCACAAATGCATTAAAATCATGTTTTCTTACTGATGAAGAAATAAGCCTATGGATAGATGGTATCGAATTTGAAGATCCGTGGCCTAAAAACATCGTTAAAATGGTAAATTAGATATTAAGATTAAATACATCTAATCAGTACTAGATTATATATAAAAACCCACTAAATCTAAAAATAGTGGGCTCATTTTAATAACTAAAATTTGTTTTAAGCTTGTCCAGTAGGCCCAAAATTTAAAGGAATTGGTGGCTGCTCATAATCTTTTATTTCTCCATGAGCAGCTTCAAATCGTGCTACATTATCACCTAAAGCCTTTAGTAATCTTTTTGCATGCTGTGGCGTTAAAATGATTCTACTCTTTACCTTACTTTTAGGTCTTCCTGGCATAATATTCACAAAATCAACAACGAATTCCGAAACAGAATGATTGATGATTGCAAGATTACTATATACTCCATCTGCTATAGCATCATCCAATTCAATATTTAATTGATTTTGTTTTTGTTTCTTTTCTTCTGCCATCTTTTACTATTATTTAAAAAACAATGTTTATTAAAAACAGAAAGCCTGCCAATTGGCAGGCTTTACAAATTAATTATAATTTACTTCTTGTCGTTGTTCCATTCGATCTTCGAATTCTTCTTTGGAACCTACTATGATACTTTCGTAACTTCTCATACCTGTTCCAGCAGGAATTCTATGTCCAACGATTACATTCTCTTTCAATCCTTCTAAATCATCAACTTTACCACTTACCGCAGCTTCATTAAGAACCTTGGTAGTTTCCTGGAAGGATGCCGCAGAGATAAATGATTTAGTTTGAAGTGATGCTCTTGTAATACCCTGAAGTATTGGAGTTGCAGTAGCAGGAGTAACATCTCTAGCTTCTACTAAGTTCTTATCTTCTCTTCTTAAGATAGAATTCTCATCTCTCAATTCTCTAGGAGAAACAATCTGACCAGCCTTTAAATTTTCACTATCACCTGCATCTTCAACCACCTTCATTCCGAATATAGCATCATTCTCCTGAATAAAATCAGATTTATGTACCAATTGATTTTCTAAGAAAATAGTATCTCCTGGATCTTGAATTCTAACTTTACGCATCATCTGACGTACTACTACTTCAAAGTGCTTGTCATTAATTTTCACACCTTGTAGTCGATATACTTCCTGAACTTCATTAACCAAATATTGTTGAACAGCAGAAGGTCCTTTGATTTTCAAAATATCTTCTGGAGTAACTGAACCATCTGATAATGGCATACCTGCTCTTACAAAATCATTCTCTTGAACAAGAATCTGATTCGATAATTTAACAAGATATTTCTTGATCTCTCCTATTCGTGATTCTACGATAATCTCACGGTTACCACGTTTGATTTTACCAAACGAAACTACACCATCGATTTCACTTACCACTGCTGGATTAGAAGGGTTACGTGCCTCAAATAACTCAGTCACACGAGGAAGACCTCCTGTAATATCCCCTGCTTTTGCAGATTTACGCGGTATCTTCACTAAGATCTTACCAACCTTAATCTTATCATTATCATCTACCATAAGGTGCGCACCAACAGGAAGGTTATAAGAACGAAGTACTTCATCTCCACTTCCCATTATAAGAAGGGTAGGAATCTTTTTCTTATCACGTGATTCAGAAATTACTTTCTCCTGGAATCCAGTTTGCTCATCTATTTCAACTTGATAAGTAACACCTTGTTCTACATTTTCATATTTTACTTTACCAGCAAATTCTGAAATAATCACACCATTATATGGATCCCACTGACAGATACTTTGATCTTTTTCTACCATATCACCGCTATTAATAAATAACTGTGACCCATAAGGAATTAAATTGGTACTAAGTACAATCTTAGTTTTTGGATCTATAATTTTAATCTCAGATGTACGAGAAATCACAACATCAATTTCATTTCCTTCAGAATCTTCACCTTTAACGGTCTTCAATTCTTCTATTTCAGCTTTACCAGCAAATTTAGATTTTAGTTGATTTTCTTCAGAAATGTTACTTGCAATACCTCCTACGTGGAAAGTACGTAATGTAAGCTGCGTACCTGGCTCTCCAATAGATTGAGCAGCAACAACACCTACAGCTTCTCCAATTTGCACTGTTTTACCAGTAGCAAGATTACGTCCGTAACACTTCACACAGATTCCTTTCTTAGCCTCACAAGTAAGCGGAGAACGAACTTCTACAGACTCCACTGGAGAATCCTCAATAATTTTAGCAGTTGCATCATCAATTTCTACGCCTGCTTCTACTAATACTTCTTGAGTTAAAGGATTTATAACATCTACCAATGAAGTTCTACCCGCAATTCGTGGAGCAAGACCTTCTATAATTTCCTCATTTTTCTTTAAAGGAGTAACCTCTACACCTCTTAATGTTCCACAGTCCTCTATGTTTACGATAACGTCCTGAGCAACATCTACCAAACGACGTGTAAGATATCCTGCATCTGCTGTCTTTAATGCAGTATCTGCAAGTCCTTTACGAGCACCGTGTGTAGAGATAAAGTATTCAAGAATCGAAAGACCTTCTTTAAAGTTAGAAAGAATTGGGTTTTCAATAATTTCTCCACCTGCAGAATTCGATTTCTTTGGTTTTGCCATCAATCCACGCATTCCAGTAAGCTGACGGATCTGTTCTTTAGATCCCCTTGCTCCAGAATCAAGCATCATATATACCGAGTTGAAACCTTGTTGATCTTCACTAATACGCTTCATTGACAATTCTGTCAATTGCGAATTTGTAGACGTCCAAATATCAATAACCTGATTATAACGCTCATTATTAGTAATAAGACCCATGTTATAGTGAGATACAATACCATCCACTTTTTCATTGGCTTCAGCAATCATGCTCGTCTTTTCTTCAGGAATAATAATATCCCCTAAACTAAAGGATAGACCACCTCTGAAGGCAAATTCATAACCTAATGTCTTGATTTCATCTAAGAATGAAGCAGTTTCTGGCACACTTGTAACTTTAAGAATACCGCCGATAATATCTCGCAAAGACTTTTTAGTCAATACTTCATTTATATATCCTGCTTTCTCAGGTACTTTTTCATTAAATAAAACTCTACCTGTAGTAGTTTCTATAATCTTCGTTACAAGCTCTCCATTTTCATCGATATCTTTCGTTCTAACTTTAATATTAGCGTTGATATCTAATCTTTTCTCATTGTAAGCAATAACTACTTCCTCTGGAGAATAGAAGGTTAAGTCTTCTCCTTTGATTTCTAATTCTGGAGTTGATCTACGAGACTTTGTCATGTAGTATAATCCAAGAACCATATCCTGAGAAGGTACTGTTACCGGCGAACCATTTGCTGGATTCAGAATGTTATGAGAAGCCAACATTAATAACTGCGCTTCCAAAATTGCTTCTGGCCCTAATGGTAAATGCACCGCCATCTGATCCCCATCAAAATCTGCATTAAATGCAGTACATACCAATGGGTGTAACTGTATCGCTTTACCTTCGATTAATTTAGGCTGAAAAGCTTGAATACCCAATCTGTGAAGCGTAGGAGCACGGTTAAGTAATACTGGATGCCCTTTAAGAACATTTTCTAAGATATCCCATACTACAGGCTCTTTTCTATCTATTATTTTCTTAGCTGATTTTACAGTCTTTACAATACCACGCTCAATCAATTTTCTGATTACAAATGGCTTGTATAATTCTGCCGCCATATTCTTTGGTAAACCACACTCGAATAATTTCAACTCTGGTCCTACAACAATTACAGAACGTGCTGAATAATCCACACGCTTACCTAATAAGTTCTGACGGAAACGACCTTGCTTACCTTTTAATGAATCAGATAAGGATTTTAATGGTCTGTTAGAATCTGTTTTTACAGCAGAAGCTTTACGAGTATTGTCAAATAAAGAATCTACAGACTCCTGTAACATACGCTTTTCATTACGTAAAATCACTTCAGGAGCTTTGATTTCCATTAAACGCTTCAAACGATTATTACGTATGATAACTCTACGATATAAATCATTTAAATCCGAAGTAGCAAAACGACCTCCATCTAATGGTACTAATGGACGTAATTCTGGTGGAATTACAGGAACCACTTTAAGAATCATCCATTCTGGACGGTTCTCTCTATTTTTGTTTGCATCACGTAAAGACTCTACAACCTGAAGACGCTTTAAAGCCTCTGTTTTACGTTGCTTAGAAGTCTCATTATTTGCTTTATGTCTTAATTCGTATGATAATTCATCAAGATCAATTCTTTTTAAGATTTCAATAAGGCATTCTGCCCCCATCTTAGCGATGAATTTATTCGGATCAGTGTCATCAAGGTACTGATTTTCCTGAGGAAGGCTATCTAAGATATTAAGATATTCTTCTTCTGTAAGGAAATCCATTTTCTGAACAGCTTCTCCTTCTTCATTCTTTGCGATACCAGGTTGAATAACCACATATCTTTCGTAATAGATAATCATATCCAACTTCTTAGAAGGAAGTCCTAATAAATATCCAATTTTGTTAGGTAAAGAACGGAAGTACCAAATATGTGCTACAGGAACAACTAGATTAATATGTCCTACACGGTCTCTTCGAACTTTCTTTTCCGTTACTTCTACTCCACATCGATCACATACGATCCCTTTGTAACGAATTCTTTTATATTTACCACAAGCACACTCAAAATCTTTTACAGGTCCGAAGATGCGCTCACAGAACAAACCATCACGTTCAGGTTTGTGAGTACGATAATTGATAGTTTCAGGTTTTAAAACCTCACCTTGAGACGCTGCTAAAATCGACTCTGGAGAAGCTAAACCTATAGAGATTTTATTAAATCTCTTTACTGTATTCTTATCATTATTTCTTGCCATAATATATGGTTACTTAAGAATTATTGTAATTTAAATTTGAATAATAAATGAGTATCGTACCCTTAGCATTTACCAAGGGCACGATTGCCTCCATATTATTCTTCTAATCTGATATCCAGACCAAGACCTTTCAATTCATGCATTAATACATTAAATGATTCCGGTAATCCAGGTTCTGGCATAGGCTCACCTTTTACAATACTTTCGTATGTTTTAGCTCTTCCTATTACATCATCAGATTTAACAGTCAATATCTCACGAAGAGTAGCAGAAGCACCGTATGCCTCTAATGCCCATACCTCCATCTCTCCAAAACGCTGACCTCCAAACTGTGCTTTACCACCAAGTGGTTGTTGCGTAATCAATGAATATGGACCAATAGAACGTGCGTGCATCTTATCATCTACCATATGCCCTAATTTAAGCATATAGATAACACCTACAGTTGCCGGCTGATCAAAACGATCTCCTGTACCTCCATCATATAAATATGTATGTCCAAATCTTGGAATACCCGCTTCATCCGTAAATTCATTAATCTGATCTAAGGAAGCTCCATCAAAAATTGGTGTAGCATATTTTCTACCTAATTTCTGACCAGCCCAACCTAATACGGTCTCATAAATCTGACCAATATTCATACGAGAAGGTACCCCTAATGGATTCAATACAATATCTACTGGTGTTCCATCTTCTAAGAATGGCATATCTTCTTCTCTTACGATACGTGCAACGATACCTTTATTACCGTGACGACCTGCCATCTTATCTCCTACTTTAAGTTTACGCTTTTTAGCAATGTAAACTTTAGCAAGTTTTATAATTCCAGAAGGTAATTCATCTCCAACAGAGATTGTAAATTTCTCTCTTCTTAAATTACCTTGTAAATCATTTTCTTTAATCTTAAAGTTATGAATCAAATCAGCCACCATCTTATTTAGATGATCATCTGTCGTCCAAGTACCTTTAGTTAGGTGAGCATAATCATCAACGCTATTAAGCATTTTCTGAGTAAACTTCTTTCCTTTCGGAAGCACTTCTTCACCTAAATCATTTATAACTCCTTGAGAAGTTTTTCCTCCAACAATTACAAATAATTTATCTACTAATTCAGCTTTAAGTAATGCAAATTTAGCATCGTAAGATCTTTCTAAAATTGAAATATCTTCTTTGTCCTGAGAACGTTTACGCTTATCTTTAATTGCTCTAGCGAATAACTTCTTATCAATTACAACTCCGTGTAAAGAAGGAGAAGCTTTCAATGAAGCATCTTTAACATCACCTGCTTTATCACCGAATATCGCTCTCAATAATTTTTCTTCTGGAGTAGGATCACTTTCTCCTTTTGGAGTAATCTTACCTATAAGTATATCTCCTGGTTTGATTTCCGCACCGACACGGATCATTCCATTCTCATCTAAATCTTTGGTAGCCTCTTCAGAAACATTAGGAATATCATTAGTTAATTCTTCATTACCTAATTTTGTATCTCTTACTTCTAATGAATACTCATCAATATGAATAGAAGTAAAGATATCATCTCTTACTACTTTTTCAGAAATTACAATCGCATCCTCAAAGTTATACCCTTTCCAAGGCATAAAGGCTACTTTCATATTTCTACCTAAAGCTAACTCTCCATTTTCAGTAGCATATCCTTGACATAAAACCTGACCTTTAGTAACTCTATCTCCAGCTCTTACGATTGGTTTCAGGTTAATAGAAGTTCCTTGGTTTGTTTTACGGAACTTGATAAGATTATAAGTTTTAGAATCACTATCAAAACTTACCATTCTTTCTTCCTCAGTTCTATCATATTTAATGATAATTTTCTGAGCATCTACGTATTCAACAACACCTTCTCCTTCGGCGTTTATCAATACTCTTGAATCGGAAGCTACTTGTCTTTCTAATCCAGTACCTACAATTGGTGCGTCAACTCTTAATAATGGAACTGCCTGACGCATCATATTCGATCCCATCAAAGCACGGTTTGCATCATCATGCTCTAAGAAAGGAATCAATGAAGCCGAAATAGAAGCAATCTGATTTGGTGCAACATCTGCATAATTTACATTATCAGGTTCAATAACTGGGAAGTCACCTTCCATACGTGCAATTACTTTATCACTTTCTATAGTACCATCTTCTTTTAACGGAAGATTGGCTTGCATGATTAATTTTTCTTCTTCTTCCTCAGCACTTAAATATCTAAATTCTTCTAAGTTTACCTTTCCATTTTCTACTTTTCTATAAGGAGTTTCTAAGAATCCCATAGAATTCACTTTGGCAAAAACAGCCAATGAAGAAATTAATCCAATATTTGGTCCTTCAGGAGTTTCAATTGGACACAAACGACCATAATGTGTATAGTGAACATCTCGAACCTCAAAACCAGCTCTCTCTCTAGATAAACCTCCAGGTCCTAATGCAGAAAGACGACGTTTATGTGTAATCTCCGCTAATGGATTCGTTTGATCCATAAACTGAGATAACTGATTGGTTCCAAAGAATGAATTAATTACAGAAGATAAGGTCTTTGCGTTAATTAAATCTATCGGAGTAAATACTTCATTATCTCTTACATTCATACGCTCACGAATAGTACGAGCCATACGTGCTAAACCAACTCCAAATTGCTGTGATAATTGCTCACCTACAGTTCTAACACGACGATTAGAAAGGTGATCGATATCATCAATTTCTGCTTTAGAATTGATAAGCTCAATCAAATATTTAATTATGGTAATAATATCTTCTTTAGTAAGCACTTGCTTATCCATTTCGATATTAAGACCTAATTTCTTATTCATTCTATAACGACCAACTTCACCTAAGTTATAACGCTGATCAGAAAAGAATAATTTGTCAATAATACCTCTTGCAGTCTCCTCATCAGGCGGTTCTGCATTACGTAATTGACGATATATATGTTCTACTGCTTCTTTCTCAGAATTTGTAGGATCTTTTTGTAATGTATTGTGGATGATTGCATAATCTCCTTTTTGATTGTCTTCTTTATGAAGTAAAATAGTTTTTGCTCCAGAATCTACAATCTCATCTAGGTGATCTTTATCAAGAACTGTATCACGATCTAATACAATCTCATTTCTTTCAATAGAAACTACTTCTCCTGTGTCTTCATCTACGAAATCTTCATGCCATGTATTCAAAACACGAGCGGCCAATTTGCGACCTAGTACTTTCTTCAATCCAGATTTAGAAACTTTTACTTCCTCTGCAAGGTCAAAAATCTCTAAAATATCTTTATCTCTCTCAAATCCAATTGCACGGAAAAGAGTAGTTACTGGTAATTTTTTCTTTCTATCAATATAAGCGTACATAACGCTATTGATATCTGTTGCAAACTCTATCCAAGAACCTTTAAAAGGTATTACTCTGGCAGAATATAATTTAGTTCCATTTGCATGGAAAGATTGTCCAAAGAAAACACCTGGTGATCTGTGTAATTGAGAAACTACTACACGTTCTGCTCCATTGATACAAAATGTACCACTAGGAGTCATATAAGGTATAGTACCTAAATATACATCCTGAACGATAGTTTCAAAGTCTTCGTGCTCAGGATCTGTACAGAAAAGTTTTAGACGTGCTTTTAACGGAACACTATAGGTAAGTCCTCTCTCTATACACTCCTGTAAATCATATCTTGGAGGATCTACAAAATAATCTAAAAATTCTAGTACAAATTGATTACGTGTATCTGTAATCGGGAAGTTTTCCATGAAGGTGTTATAAAGACCCTCGTTTCCTCTTTCTTCTGACTTTGTTTCTAATTGAAAGAAATCTTGAAAAGATTTAATCTGAATATCTAGGAAGTCCGGATACTCAGGTCTGTTCTTTACGGAAGAAAAATTCAATCTTTCAGTTTGCGTTGCTAACATCAATGGACGGAATTAAATTAAAATTTTAAAAATAACGTATGATAACCTAACAGTCATATACGCAAAATGGTTTAGACCTCAGAGAAAATTCTCCAGGTCTAAACCTTTATGTCAATATATGGTAAGCTTACTTAAGCTCAACCTCAGCTCCAGCCTCTTCTAATTGAGCTTTAAGAGCTTCTGCTTCATCTTTTGCTACTCCTTCTTTGATTGCACTTGGAGCACCATCAACTAATCCTTTAGCGTCTTTAAGACCAAGACCAGTTAATTCTTTTACTAATTTAACAACAGCTAACTTAGCACCTCCTGGAGCTTTAAGGATTACGTCAAATTCTGACTTCTCCTCAGCGGCATCTCCACCACCACCAGGTCCAGCTTGAACAACTGCAGCAGCAGCAGCAGGCTCAATACCATACTCATCTTTTAATATATCAGCTAATTCATTAACTTCTTTTACTGTTAAGTTAACTAATTGTTCTGCGAATTCTTTTAAATCTGCCATTTTCTATCGTTTTAAATAATTTTTTTTAATTGAAATATAATTTGTTAAAAAGTGCGTACACGCTTATACTATCCTTCTTTCTCGGATAATGTTTTAAGGATTCCAGCTATAGTACCACCACCTGATTTTAATGCTGAAATAACATTCTTAGCTGGTGATTGTAATAAGCCAATAATATCTCCGATAACTTCTTCCTTAGACTTGATATTTACAAGTGCTTCAAGGTTTTCGTCACCTACAAAGATTGCTTCTTCAACAAAAGCTCCTTTTAATAAAGGTTTCTCAGATTTCTTACGAAACTCTTTGATTACTTTTGCTGGAGCATTACCAGTTTCAGAAAACATAATAGAAGTGTTCCCTTTTAATACATCTGGCAATTCTCCGAAATCCTTATCTGAATTCTCCATTGCTTTAGCAAGGAGTGTATTCTTAATAACTTTTAATGAAACGTTAGCTTTAAAACAAGCTCTACGTAAATTTGAAGTTGTTCCTGCATCTAATCCCGAAATATCAGCTAAATAGATATTAGAATTTTCGGCTAACTGAGCAGTTAAGTCTTCAATTACTTGTGATTTTTCTTCTCTTGTCATAATCGTCTATCTTAATTACCCAGCAAAGTTTTTAGAATCTATTTCTACTCCAGGACTCATTGTTGATGAGATATAAATTGACTTTATATAAGTTCCTTTAGCAGCTACAGGCTTTAACTTTACTAATGTTGTCAATAATTCTTTAGCATTTCCGGCAATTTTATCAGCAGAAAAAGAAGACTTTCCTATTGCAGCATGTACAATTCCCGTCTTATCCACTTTAAAATCGATTTTACCTGCTTTTACATCAGAAACAGCCTTCGAAATGTCCATTGTTACTGTTCCTGTTTTTGGGTTAGGCATTAATCCACGAGGACCTAAAACACGTCCTAATGGCCCTAATTTACCCATAACGCTAGGCATTGTGATGATCACATCTACATCAGTCCATCCACCTTTAATTTTATCAAGGTACTCATCAAGGCCAACAAAATCAGCACCAGCTTCTTTAGCTTCCGCTTCTTTGTCCGGAGTTACTAATGCAAGAACCTTAACATCCTTTCCTGTTCCGTGTGGTAACGTTACCACACCTCGTACCATTTGATTTGCTTTACGAGGATCTACGTTCAAACGAACCGCTAAATCCACAGAAGCATCAAAATTTACGTTTGTTATTTCTTTTACTAGAGTAGAAGCCTCTTCTAATGTATAAGCTTTATTCTTATCTACTTTAGCTCTAACTTCTTTTTGCTTTTTAGTTACTTTTGCCATTTTCTACACGTTTTGGATTAAAAAGGAGCTTCTCCTTTTACATTAACACCCATTGAACGAGCGGTACCAGCAATCATTTTCATAGCTGACTCAACAGTAAATGCATTTAAATCCTGCATTTTATCTTCTGCGATCGTACGAACTTGATCCCAAGTAACACTAGCTACTTTCTTACGGTTTGGCTCTCCTGAACCCTTCTTTGTTTTTGCTGCTTCCAGTATTTGAACTGCCGCAGGTGGAGTTTTAATAACAAAGTCAAAAGACTTGTCTTTATAAACACTAATAACAACAGGTAATACTTTACCAGCTTTATCTTGTGTTCTACCATTGAATTGCTTACAGAATTCCATGATATTTACTCCGGCAGCACCTAAAGCAGGTCCAACTGGTGGGGATGGATTAGCCGCTCCTCCACGTACCTGAAGTTTTACAACCTTACTTATCTCTTTAGCCATTTTTCTAATTTTAAATTAGAATTGCTCTATAAAGTGGAAGCAATAAGAACAATTCAGAATATATAATGTAACAATTATTATACTTTTTCTACTTGCATATAACTTAATTCTAATGGTGTTTTTCTTCCGAAAATCTTTACCATCACCTCAAGTTTACGCTTCTCTTCATTTACTTTTTCAACGGTTCCGTTAAATCCATTAAAAGGACCATCAATAACTTTTACCGTTTCACCAACAGTGTAAGGAATAGCAACATTGTCTGTTTTTACAGCAAGTTCATCCACCTTACCTAGCATTCTATTAATCTCAGCTTTTCTCAGTGGCACGGGATCTCCTCCTTTTACCTCACCAAGAAAACCAATAACTCCATTAATAGATTTTATAATATGTGGTATCTCTCCTGATAAATTTGCCTCTATCATTACGTAACCTGGAAAATAAACTCTTTCTTTATTTATTTTCTTCCCATTACGAATCTGTACTACTTTCTCCGTAGGAACTAAAATTTGAGACACATAATCTTCCATTCCTAAATGAGCAATTTCTCTCTCAATATAGTCCTTTACCTTATTCTCTTGCCCACTTACGGCACGAACAACGTACCATTTTTTTGTATTACTAACCTCAGCCATTTTTTATGATTTAACTAAAGTAAAATAATATTCTATCAAATTGCTAAATACTGTATCTACTCCCCAGATGGCCAAAGAAAAGATAACAGAAAAAACTATAGTAACTAATGTAAGCCTTTGTGCTTCTGCCCAAGGAGTCCAAGTCACATGATTTTTCAGCTCATTGTATGATTCCGTAATGTAATTTATTAATCCAGCCATCTTATTATTCTTTAAAATGACAAGTACATTGCCATTATCAAATTCGTTATAAAAATCTTATGTCAAAACCTAAGATATCAATCCTTTCATTGCACGGGTTGAGAGGCTCGAACTCCCGACACCTGGTTTTGGAGACCAGTGCTCTACCAACTGAGCTAAACCCGTATACATAAGTCAAGGTATTCGTCGTAACGAATACCTCTCCTTATATTATAAATATTGTTTAGTCTAAAATTTCGGTTACCTGACCAGCACCTACTGTTCTACCACCTTCACGGATAGCAAAACGAAGACCTACATTCATTGCGATTGGTTGGATAAGATCAACAGTAATTGTTAAGTTATCCCCAGGCATTACCATCTCTACTCCATCAGGAAGTGCAATGTTTCCAGTTACGTCAGTTGTACGTACGTAGAACTGAGGACGGTAATTATTATGGAATGGAGTGTGACGTCCACCTTCTTCTTTCTTAAGGATATAAACCTCAGCTTTGAATTTCTTATGTGGAGTTACAGACCCTGGCTTAGTGATTACCATACCACGAGAAATCTGAGTCTTTTCAATACCTCTTAATAAGATACCAGCGTTATCTCCAGCTTCACCTCTATCAAGGATTTGACGGAACATCTCGATACCAGTTATAGTAGAAGTTAACTTCTCAGCTCCCATACCGATGATCTCTACAGGGTCTCCAGTATTAGCAATACCAGTTTCAATACGTCCAGTTGCTACTGTACCACGACCAGTAATAGAGAATACATCTTCGATTGGCATTAAGAAATCTTTATCAATTTCACGTAATGGCTCCTCAATCCAAGCATCAACTTCTTTCATTAATTCAAGAACAGTATCAACCCACTTTTGCTCACCATTAAGAGCTCCAAGAGCAGAACCAGCTACAACAGGCCCATTATCTCCATCATACTCATAGAAAGAAAGAAGATCTCTTACTTCCATCTCTACTAATTCTAATAATTCCTCATCATCAACCATGTCCACTTTGTTAAGGAACACAACAATTCTAGGAATACCTACCTGACGTCCTAATAATATATGCTCACGAGTTTGTGGCATTGGTCCATCTGTAGCAGCAACCACTAAGATCGCACCGTCCATTTGAGCAGCACCTGTTACCATGTTCTTTACATAATCGGCGTGACCTGGACAGTCAACGTGCGCATAGTGACGATTAGCTGTTTGGTATTCTACGTGAGACGTATTAATAGTAATACCTCTTTCTTTTTCTTCCGGAGCGTTATCAATAGTATCAAAATCTCTAGCCTCTGAAAGACCAGCATCAGCTAATACTTTAGTAATCGCAGCCGTTAAAGTTGTTTTACCGTGATCTACGTGTCCAATAGTACCAATATTTAAGTGCGGTTTGGAACGATCAAAAGTTTCCTTTGCCATAATTAATTTATTTAATCTTAGTTATATATTAGTGTTCAATTAATGCTTCTGAACTAAGAGCCAATGACGAGATTTGAACTCGTGACCTCTTCCTTACCAAGGAAACGCTCTACCCCTGAGCTACACCGGCTTTTTAAAGTACAGAATGATAAACCAGAGTTCTTCATTTACTATCGAAAGAAAACCGATTCATCATTATTTTTATTTTAAAAATCCAATGCCAATAATGCATCAAGATTAGCTCTGTGCTTTTAGAGCGGGAGACCGGGTTCGAACCGGCGACATTCAGCTTGGAAGGCTGACGCTCTACCAACTGAGCTACTCCCGCTTTTACAATCCTAAAAAATAAGAATTGAAGGTGTGGGGAGAGCAGGATTCGAACCTGCGAAGGTAAAAACCAACAGATTTACAGTCTGTCCTCGTTGGCCGCTTGAGTATCTCCCCAAATAATTCACTAATTTAATACTGAACTTTTCAATTTCGAAGCGCAAAAGTAAACAAATATTTTACAATTCAAAATTAAATTTTAAAAGTGTTAATTTCTTTCAAAAAAACCACTTTTAAAGAGCCGATAGAGGGACTCGAACCCACGACCTGCTGATTACAAATCAGCTGCTCTAGCCAGCTGAGCTATATCGGCTTTTCACTATGTTTTTGAACATAAAAAAGTCCGCTATTTCTAACGGACTGCAAATGTATAGAATTTATTTCTTACACAAAACATTTTTTAAAAAAAAATCATCAAACATGTGCATTTAATTTTTCTTTCCGTTTTCGAAGCTGTCTTTCTAAAGAACTAACACACTCATCCACACCTTCTTCAAAGGTTTTATTTATTTTTTTAATAATAAACTCGTCTCCAGGAACACTTAATAAAATTTCAGTAATCTTATTCTCTTTTCCACTTGTATTCATAACTTTCAAAAAAACATCTGCATAAATAATACGACTAAAATGATTTTCTAACTTATCCAATTTTGCCTGTGTGAAATTTACAAGTTTCTGATCTGCATTAAAATTTACGGATTGCAAGTTTACTTTCATAGGTGATATTTTAATTGGTTGAACAAATTTTTAAAGCCTAAAAGAAAGAAGAACGATTGCCTCCATATTACTTTTTATTCCTAGGATGAGATTTCTTATATACTTTTGCTAGCTGTGCCACACTCTGATAAGTATAAACTTGTGTAGCAGCTAAGCTAGAATGACCAAGTAATTCTTTTACAGCATTTAAATCAGCACCTTCATTAAGGAGATGTGTCGCAAATGAATGTCTGAGTATATGCGGACTCCTTTTTACCTTAGAAGATACCTTACTAAAATAACTATTTATGATTCGATAAACAAGCATTTCGTAGATTTTAACTCCTTTTTCAGTAAGTAACAACTCTAAATTACCATCCACCCCTACAACATCTTTTCGTAGTTCTAAATACAATTTAGCAGTTTCAATGATTGAAGGTATTAGAGGAACATACCTTTCTTTATTACGCTTACCCACAACTTTAACCAGACAAGCATTAAAATCAATATCACTTACCTTAAGGTTAACCAATTCAATTCTACGCATTCCAGTAGCATAAAAAAGCTCAACGATTAACCGATCTCTAACACTTTTGAAATCCCTTCCCTCTTCCAACACTTTCAAAACATCATCTACTTCGGTATCAGAAAAAGGGATTTGCATTTTTTTAGAAACTTTAAGAGCTTGATGTTTAGCTAGAGGAGATTTTTCAATAATCTCTAGCTTCAACAAAAACCTATAATATGCTTTAAGCGATGAAACTTTCCTATTAATAGTTCTATTAGAAACATCCTTATCAACCAAACTTACTATCCAAGAACGGATTTGCGAATAGTTAGATTTCGACATATCCTCGTTTCCATATTCTTGCAAATAAAAGTTAGAAAAAGATTCTAAATCTGTTTGATATGCAGTAACTGTGTGTTTAGAGTATTTTTTTTCCAGCAGTAAATAATCAACAAACTCTTTTATAAACATAAAAAACCATTAGAAGACAAAAGTATAAAACTTTTAGCTTCCAATGGTCCTTAATTTATATAGTAAAAAACGAAGTATGATTTTTCCTTAAGAAAAACCTATAAACACAACGTTTTACATTTAATTAAATTTCTTCTTGATCTCTTAAGTGCTGAATATACTGCGCTTTTTGAATCTGAGCTCTACGCTCTACAGAAGGCTTTGTAAATGCTTGACGCTTTCTAAGCTGACGCATAGTTCCTGTTCTGTCGAATTTACGTTTAAAACGCTTTAACGCTCTATCTATATTTTCTCCGTCTTTAACTGGTATAATTAACATAGTGGCACCTCCTTTCTTTAAAAATTAGGATGCAAATATACTACAAAAGTATTATCTACAAAGTTTTTTTTAATTATTTTAATGTAGAGCTTTTTAATAGACTAATTCTTATTCTACAAAAAGTCTTATAATTACCTGATTTAGGAAATCATAAGACTTTTGCATATCATTTATTTAAGCTAGTTCTAATAAATATTATTTTAGAGCCCATACTGTATATCCTTTTGGTGGCGCCTGTATTTTAACCCATCTTCCACCTTGAGTTACAGGCTCCCAACCAGAGCTTCCTGTATAATCTTTTATTCTTCGACTAGACCAATTTGTTTGAACCCATCTTTCTTTCCAAGAATTGGAGTTATTTATATATACGATAAGACCATTCTTTCCATACCCTCCATTTCTTCTTGCAATATATTCATCATTATCAGTCCATAAATTTGTAGTACTTCCTCCTGCTAAATTATTATGAATCCATATTAAGTTATTCATTTTATTTTTATCTAACCAATCTTCATAATCTCTATAAAAAATCGCAGGATATCCTTCGTGCGTTAAAATATATGCGTATGCCAATATTTTATTGTTATAGATTTCATCAGTATCATGATTAGCAACAAAAGTTACCGCCCTACTAGCATTTCTTTTCCAAAGCATATCGCCACTTAGTGCATTGAGATTATTACCTACAAAAGCATCTCTCATTTTATAATAACATCCGAAATCAAAAGCAGACATTTGCGCTTGATCTGTCCACCATTTTAGTGTATTCACATTTCCATCCCAATATTCTCCAACTCCAAATACTCCTGTTGATCTTCGAAATTCTTTTGCAACCCATGGAGCAAAGCCTTTTACATAATCAAATCTATAACCATCAAATCCCATAGTATTCTTATAATATTTTGCTACAGAATTATTCCTCTTCCATAACCAGTCTTGCACATATGATTTATTGTGACTTAAATCAGGAAAACCTCCAAAAATACCACTATCAGAATTGTATGCTTCATTTGGATGGAAATCGTATTTTGTTCTATTAAACTTATTAGACATTGGATTAAACAAGGTATATGTATTCTTACCCGCAAATTCATTCGGCTCTAAATCTCCTCCACTGTTATGATTGATAACGATATCCGCTATAACGTTTAGCCCATTATTATGTGCTCTGGAAATTAACGACTCTAGTTCTGATCTAGACCCAAATCTCGTTTCTCTACTTCCCATCTGATCAAATTCTCCAAAATCATAATAATCAAAAGGATCGTATCCCATAGAAAAAGGACCGTTTTGCGCTTTACTAACAGGTGGTAACCATATCGCATCGATACCTGCATTACTCCAGGAACTAACCTTTCCTTTTACGACATTCCACCAGGTACCGCCAGCAGGAACATCCCAATAAAAAGCTTGCATCATTACTCCTGACCCAATAGTTTTAAGACCAGCACGAGAAACAACCGATTCTTCCGGCTTTATAGATTCTTCTTCTACAGAATCCAAGATCTCGTCTTTTTCTACAGCATCCAAGATCTCGTCTTT
>NZ_WEKL01000110.1 GCF_019295435.1 Aquimarina litoralis | reverse complement strand
CTCTACTTTGGTAAGAATAAGTTCTGAACTATCTTCATTATTGAGATAATTCATAATACCTATATCACCAGTATCATATCGAATCATGGGTGTATCAAAATTAAATAGATCCGTAATTACAATTCTTCCAATATTTCCGGGAGCTACCCTTTCGTCATTATCAAAATTTAAAATTTCTATATAATAACTTGCCAAATTAATTTTAAAATATTCCTCCATTATGGGTTGCTGTGCTAGCATTCCATTTTCGGCATTAGAATATCTCGATACCATATCAACATCAAAATATTTTTTCATCTGCAGTTTCGTGTTAGGATCTAAACGTTCCGACATTCCAATAACAGATTGCAATTTACAATCAATAGGTTCTGAATTAATTGATTCCAAATATTTACATATTTTATCAAAAGATGAAGCATACCCAAGCATTCCTTTATTTGAAGAATCTTGTTTTAGAATATCAATTAATTTTTTTACAGCTTCTTCTGATAGCTCAAAAACATTTATAGGTATGATATTTTGAAAAAAAGACGCTAGTCCGTTCTTCTTTTTAAACATATTCCAGAATCGTAAATAGTACAATCGATATCCAATAGTAAATCCACATAATTCTGAGAAGTAAATTATATCAGCTGTGTTCCTATTTTTTTTATTAAGATCTTGATAAACCGTAAACGAAGCGCCAGTAGAGCCACTAGTAGATACTCCTACTTTCTTTTTATTAATATGTTTTTTAGACCGGATAGCATAATAAGATTTTTTTATAATTTCTTTATTGACTACCGGAAAATTTTGCAGAGTTTCAGGATTGACATGTTTATAAAACTCAGAAGTGGTTGTTGCATGTTGTAGTACCTCCTCTAAATACTTTGCCTTTTTCTCAATTGAAAGTGGATCATTTGGATTTTCAATGATGTACTTAATATCCTGATAATGCTTTCTTACATTACCTCCTTTTATAAAATCAATAATCCAAAAAGAAAGATTTCTAATCCTTTCGTTAACTCTCATATACCGTCCACTTTACTTTTATCTTTATTCAAAGCACAGTAAACATCAAAGCCATAAGTTTAGCTCATGATAAAAGAGGTATTTGCATATTTATGGGATATAATATGCAATTACTATTATGACGATGTTATTTACTTTTCTTGTTTTCGGTAAAATAAGAAATTGTTAGAAAATATCTAAACAAAAAGTTAAAATTATAACTTTTGATACTCTTCTAAAATTGCGTTCCAAACAAACTTCCTTTCGTAACGTTCACAAATCATATCTCTAGCCTTAAGTGATAGCTGATTGATATAATCCGTATCGGACATAAACTTTTTCATAGCCTCATATAAAGCTTCAGAACTTTTTACAGGAATGATCGTACCATTTAAATCTTCAGATACAATTTCATTACAACCATTAATATCTGTTACAATACTAGGTAAACCCATAGATCCTGCTTGCATTACTACATTAGGAAATCCTTCTCTATAGCTAGGAAAAGCTAATGTATCTGAAATTGCAAAAAATGGTCTAACATCATTTTGCCAACCCACTGGAATAATATTAGGGTTTTCGTTAATCTCTTTTTCTGTTTCCGGTAATAATGGATCTAAATCTCTTTCATAAGTTCCTACAAGTAGCAATTTTGATTTCTCAAATTCACTATTCAACTGCTTAAAAGATGTGATGAGTTCATTGATTCCTTTATCCTTAACAAATCTACCTACGAAAACGAAAACAAAATCATCATCCAATATATCAAGTTCCGTTCGCAATTTAGCATTGGTTTCTTCAGTATATTTTGAAGGATCAAAATGAGCAGTATCTATACCGTTAGAACTACCATTTGCAATGACTTTCAATTTTTTGGAAGTCGTATACTTATTTTCTTTAATAATATCATTAAGCCCAAAAGAATTTGGATAAATCATACTGGCACAAGCGTAGGTAACCTTTTCTACTGTATCCAATAACAACCTTTTCGCTCCAGTAGCTTCTAATAAAGGTAATCCAGCTATAGTATGTAATCTATGAGGAACTCCTGCTAATTTTGCTGCTAACATAGATAGTGTTCCAGCTTTAGGAGTATGACTATGTACAATATCAGGTTTTTCTTTTCTAAAAAGCTTATACAAATGATATACAGCCTTTAAATCTTGTACGGGCGTGATCTTACGAGTCATTTCTATAGGCACTACTTCAATACCTTCTTGTTTAGCAACTCTATCTAAGATATTTTCATCTTTACTAGAGACACCTATGACTTCATAGTATTGAGACATAAACTTTAACTGCCCTTGAAGTAATCCGCCAAGAGATCTAGGCACAGTAGTAACACGAATAATTTTTCCCTTTTTTTCCACTATTTAGAAAGTATGAATATTTTAGGTTGCAAATATATATATAAGGTGGTATTAATGTTTTTATTTTTATTCTTTTTTAAAATCATCGATTCTATATTAAGAACAGTTAATTATAGGATGACAAAAAAGTACCTACATATCTCCATAGGAGTTTAGTGCTAGAGTAAATATGCTACATCATCATATACTATATATCAATATTCTATATAAAATTGAAAGGTATACTACTTTTGACAGACTATACTGATGCTTTTTTACAATGAGTTGTAAATATGATACAATGG
The DNA here is from genome assembly GCF_019295435.1 of Aquimarina litoralis. Lineage (GTDB taxonomy): Bacteria > Bacteroidota > Bacteroidia > Flavobacteriales > Flavobacteriaceae > Aquimarina > Aquimarina litoralis_A. Next base: position 85,684 of record NZ_WEKL01000110.1, on the reverse strand, counting down.
ATCATATTGTTGTTACAAAAGAGAATTAAAAAATTGTAACGATTTACTTTATTTGTGTAAACAAATAGAATATTAAAATCAACTTATGTATATTTAAGCGATTGGAAATATTGCACACACAACAAAAAGAAAGAAAAAACTTACAAATTTTATGTTTTAACTATAAAATTTGGGGAATAAATCATCAAAATTCATGACTCACACACTTTACCTCAGTATCAAGGGCATTTTATGCCATCAGCAAATTCATTTTGGTTCAAAACCCAAAAACTGTTACGGCAAAGCCGTAAGCTTTTAATTGTTTAATTATCAATTAATTAAGTTTTGTAAATTTTAACATTTTTTTTCGACATAATGCACAATAGTATCGATGAAAATACGTTAAACTTGAAATTGAAAACCTAAAACACCCCCCAACCAAAATGAGAAAGTTACCCTATTTTCTGTTAATTTTATTCGCCGTAGGCTTTTTTGCCTGTAGCACCGAGAACATTGAAGATGCAGTTTCCGAAGAAGAAGAGGAAATAATCGAAGATGACGAAGATGATACTCCTCCTGAAGAAGAGGATGATGGAGTTGTTTCTGATACTCCATGTGATTTTGACCTTTCTGGTCTAGCAGCAAATTCTACAGTTACTATAGATTGTCTATTAGATTTAGAAGGATTGACTATTAATTTACCTTCCAACGTAACCTTTGACTTTGCAGGTGGAGATATTTTTAATGGTACACTTGTATTTTCTGGTGGAGTTATCGATGGAAGACTTTTAAACTCTAAATTAGAAACACAAGGTAATGTAACACTTAAAGATCCTACATTTAAGTTTACTGCATCTAGATGGGAAAATATTGTTCAGGGACCTACAAATTCTGATATTGCTTTAGAAAATACTGCAGAATTTGAAGATCTAATGTTCCAAATAAGAGAAATGGGAGGAACAACCTTCGAAACCAATGTATTCGATGCTTTCTTTGAAACTACGAAAGTAACAAGTACTACTGCAGATCAAAATTTCTACGCTTCTGTAGAAGCAATTAATGTACCTTCTAATTTCCATTTAAAAATGTCAAATAATACGAAATTGAGACAATTTCCTGCTGAAGCTGAAATTGAAAATGGTACAGTTATAGCAGTTAGAGATGCTGAAAATGTAACGATTTCAGGTGGTAACATAATAGGAGATAGAAATGATAGAATGTATACTGCGGATGATGTTGGATTACAAGGAACACACCTTATGCATATTCATTCTGGTAGAAATGTTACAGTTGATGGTGTAAATTTCGTAGAAGGATCTAAAGGTGCTTTGACTATTTATTCTATAGGATTTAGATTTGATCCAGATTATATTCCAACATATGGTGTGAAAGTGATCAACTGTTCTTTTACCAATATCAGAAGAATGGGGATTGCACTTACGGATGGTAATGATATCTTAATTGAAGGAAATACGTTTACTAATATAGGTCAACCAATGACTGGATCTGATGGTGGTGAAGTTGGATACGCCATTAATATAGAAGCTTTTAGGACTAGAGATGCTAATGGAAATCTTTTAGAACATGAAAGAGCTTTTGATATACTTATTAGAAGAAATACAGAAATTAACAGTAGAGTTGGTTTTACAGCAGCTAYAATTGGACAAGACATCACTGTAGAGGATAATGATATCGAAACTAGATGTATTCTCTCCTTAGCTTCTGGAACAAAAATTATCAATAACAGATTCAATGCTTCTGCTGCTGCTGCTGAGCGATTTGCAATCTTTGCAGCGGGTAGTCATAGTGAAACTGTATTTGACAATGAAATTTCAGGTAATGATATTACCGGATATAGTATTGGTATTGCAACTGATACTAATGATATCGATATACATGATAATAATATTACAAACGGAGATATAGGAATACAGTTAAAAGACACTTCGGATTCCAGACTTTACAATAACATGATCAATGTAAACGAGACAGGTATTAGTGCTACGAATACTTTTGTAAACAATACTTCTATCACTAATAATGAAATAACTGCCGGAAGGTTCCATTTGTTCCTTACAGGATTTAACAACACTCCAGAAACAAATGGATATACAATTACAGTAGAAGGAAATCAGTTTTTAACCGCTAGAAAAGTGACTATTAATAATGCAAATGGTATTACTTTTATGAACAATGAGGTTACTGGCGGAATTGAATTAGGAACATCTTCTAATATCAACATTTCTGAAAATACTAGAATTGATCCTAGTGATAGTGATGGAATTAGATTATATGGAGCACACTCTGATGTTTCTATTACGAATAATAATATTTTAGAGCCGTCTGGAGATGATAGATATGATTGTATTAATAATAATTCAGACACTCCCAATGCGATTACCTTAAGTGGTAACACATGTGCTACTAGATAACAATTTAAAGTGTAATAAGGTAATCTTATGTAAACGAAAGCCGGAATACTTAGTTGTATTCTGGCTTTTTACAATGTATGTGTTTGCTGAAACTTAACTTTCTTTTACTTCTTCAATAATAAAATTTTATCAGACACTAGTTCTGTGAAATAACTAGCGCCTTTATCATTGAGATGAGAAGGATCATGGAAAAGCTCAAAATTATTAATAAACCTATCGTCATTAAAAAAATTCAATACCGGAATATTTTGTGCGTTCGCCATTTGATTAATTAAATGGAATGATTTGTTATTCTGATAATTAGTTTTTATTAGTTTTGGAGATGTAACAAATACCAATTGAATATTATTTGACTTTGCATTCAAAATAAATTCTTCTAAAGCCAAAACTAAATTATTATCTATTGTATTTTTTTGGTCTACACTATAAGGATTTAAATCTTTATAGTTTTTATTTACGGTTCCATGAAGTGGTCTATATCCTTTATGATCTATTTGTGGCGAAACATAATAACGTGTCATATGTATAATAGTAGAGTTAAAAAGATATGACTTAAAAAGCATCTTAATATCTACAAACCGATTATTTACTGCAAAAATAGGTCTTAATACATCTTTATGAGTGACATAGTAGGGATATAGATCATGAAGTCTGTCATAGGCAATATTAGATTGAAACAAAAAATCCTCATCAATATTTAGGATAATCGTTTTGGGTTTTATCCGTTTCAAGATCATTTTTTGAAGTCCTAAGTGATATAACAATTGTTGTCCCTCTGCTCCTGCATTATAAACTGAACTATGCAATTTATTCTCCAAAACTTCAGGAACATAATGTCTATGCGCATGTGAACTTCCAAAAACCAGTATTTCTGCATCTGTTTTGTCAATTGCATAGGTACTTCGAGCGTATTTACCAGTCTTTTGAGTATAGAATAATTTTTGAGCTGCAATACCTAAAGTCATATCAACTATTACTATAATAATCAACAATTTAACGATCTTAAAAAGTATAATTTGATACTTGCTCATATTTCTCTTTCTCAAAATTGAAAATATATAAACTGGCTATCTCCAAAAACGCCAATGTATAAAATCAAAAAAACCAATAAACTATATGCCAACATTCTTGAAATTTCTGTCTTTTCGGTAATTTGCTTAACAGAACCTATATACTCTCTCCATATTTCAAAACCAATCAGTACAAAGATGGCCAACACAGCGTAGAAAGGTGCAGCTATATCGTCTCCCATTCCGATGTAAAGTTTACCAGGTTGCAGGAAAATCTTCTTTATAATCAAAAACGCTTCAGAAACGGTATTGGCTCGAAAAAAAATCCACGAAAAGCAAATAAGACAAAACGTACACACTATATTCAGAATTCCTTTTCTCTTTTTTGAATTAAGCAATACTTCTATAATCAGATAGCAACCATTAATCGCTCCCCATAAAACAAATGTCCAATTAGCACCATGCCATAATCCGCTTATTAAAAAAGTGACAAAAAGATTAAAAAACCATCGAAACTTCCCTACTCTATTACCTCCCAAAGGAATATATAGATAATCTCTAAACCATGTAGACAACGAAATATGCCAACGATTCCAGAATTCATGGATAGATGCAGCAAAATAAGGTCTCCTAAAATTTGTCATTAAATCAAAACCGAAAAACTTTGCTGTACCAATTGCAATTAATGAATACCCTGCAAAATCACCATAAATTTGAAATGCAAATAATATCGTAGCAAAAATAAAACTAAGACCATCATGCTGTTCTACATTGTTATACACAGCATTCACATAAATAGCCGCTCTATCAGCTATTACTAATTTTAAGAAAAAACCAATAATTATTAACTTAAAACCTAAAGAAATAGAACCTTGTGAAAAACTTCTTTTATTCAAAAATTGTGGCAAAAGATGTGTAGCTCTTTCTATTGGCCCTGCAACTAATTGTGGGAAGAAAGAAACAAATGCCGCAAAAGCAATGAAATCTTTTGTAGGCTTCAACTTCTCTCTATATACATCAATAGTGTAAGACATTGTTTGGAAGGTATAAAAAGAAATACCTACGGGTAGTATAATACGTAATAGCGTAAAATTCCCATTCCTTATGCCAATAGCATTGCATAATTCTATCCACAAGTCAATGAAAAAATTACAATACTTAAAAAATGCTAATAGTCCCAAATTGAAGAAAACACTACAAAGCAACCATCTTTTTTTATGCTTCTGAGAATTTGCTTTATATATCTTAAGACCTACAACATAATCAACTACCGTACTTAAGGCAATTAAAGATAAAAACCTCCAATCCCACCAACCGTAGAATATATAACTAGCAGCTAGTAATAATATATTCTGTAAAACTATTTTGCGTTTATCCAAAAACCAGTATAATGAAAAGGTAACTGGAAGAAAAATTAAAAAATCAAACGAATTAAAATACATTGCGTATAAAGACCAATTAAAGTTCGATTGTAAAGTTTCTTTTTACCGCGTCAAACTTACCATTAGGTCCTAATGGAATATCCTCTACTATGTTTACAGTATAGTGTATGTTTTGTCCCAATCTATCTTTTAGATTATGGACCAATTTTTCTTTCATTTGATCATCGAAATTCTGATCCGCTATTAAATTAACAATGATTTCATTATGGTTTTCTTGAACGATTTGACTTTTTACAATACCTTCTAAACCTTTATAAGCTGTATCCATTCGACCTACATATCCCTTTTCCTTGGTCCAAAGAATGTCATCTTCTCTACCTGTTAGTTTTTCAATTATTGGCATCGCACAATCACAATCGCACATTTTTCCTTCTTCACGTAGCAAAACAGTATCCTCAATATTATATCGGATTAAAGGAGTTTTTAGATTAGTAAAACTAGTAACGACCAGCTGTGCAACTTCTCCTAGTTTTGCCTTTTCTCCTTTTGCGTTAATAAACTCAAAAATTCCAGAATCAATATTTAAATGCAAATTGCCTTTTACGCATTCTGTAATAAAAGGACTTCCCTCGCTAGAGGCATATTGATTAAACACATGACAACCAAATGCTTTCTCTATTTCGGATCTTTGATAATCGTATAAAGTTTCTGCTGTAACTGCTATGGCTTTTGGAGTGAATTTAATTTCAATATTATTTTGATTAATAAATCTGCTAATAATATATATCGCAGATGGGTATCCATCTAATAATAGTGGTTTGAACTTGTTTAATTTCTTTATATAATAAGGCAAGTTTTCATCTGTTAGATGATAGGTGGACATCAATAGTTGATTCTCGAAATAATTATATACCCAAAAAGGTGCTTTTTTAGCTTCTGGTTTTACAATTAGTCTTCCAGAAAATCGTACCTGCCTTACTCTTTTTGTATCTAATCCTATTGATTTGTGAAATCGTCTCCATAAGGCGAAAGATCTATTGATGGATTCTTTATCTAAATAATTTACAGTTGGTGCGCCTGAAGTACCACTGGTATATCCTACTCCATCTGTAGGTCTCTTTTTATTAACCAATGCTTCTGGATTTGTTTTTCTTTCCGATTTGGTTAAAATTGGCATTTTCTGGAGAACCTCATATGGATTCTTTTCAATATCATCTAAAGTAATACCTAAATCTTTCATGATAGCAGCATACCAATCTGAATGCTCAAATACTTCAGACAATAGTAATTTTAGTCTACCTTTTTGGTAATCTTCAACCACAGTAATATCTGAATCCCAAAGATTAATATATTCATCTAAATATGTATAAAACTCCTTGGTATATCTTTGTTTAGAATTCTGATAAGCCTTTATATTTAGTAAAACAAACTTAAAAGGATATGGTAGACTATTATAAATTTTTTCTTGTAACTTTCCCATAACAGCTATTTTACTTGTTCTTTATAAAATCCCTGAATCTCTTGCGTATTGGAAACAATGTCATAATTTCCTTTTACTATTTTCTCCGTATTATCATTCTTTTTGGAGGCATCTATTGCTAATATCTTATCTGCCCATGATTCTGGTGATTGATCAATAGATAAAAATTCGATATCATCAGTCAGGCTTACTTCTGTAGTTATTGTATCCGAAGCAAAAACTTTTATTCCCGCGGCTTGTGCTTCGATTAGCGTAACTGGTAATCCTTCATAAAAAGAAGGAAACACAAATACATCAAACATTTGAAACAGTTGCGGCACATCAGCTCTTACCCCTAAAAAACGAACATTTTTTTCTATGGAAAGTTGTACTGCTTCCTTTTCCATAACTTTTCTCAAGGGTCCATCACCTACCATCATTAAAATAGTAGTAGGTTCTTTTTGTAAAATTTCCTTGAAAATTTTAAGCAGAAAAGCATGATTTTTCTGACTTGCAAAACGCCCTACATGTCCAATAACTAAAGAGTTTTCTACATCAAATTCTTTCTTGTATTCTTTGGCAATAGCTTCATCGTACTCAAATTTCTCAGTATCTATTGCATTGTTCATTGTAGTAAAAGACCTATTACCACCAAACAACCAATTCCCAGCTTTATCACCACAAGAAAATAGATGAGTAGCATCTTTCTTGACTTTCTTTTTTAATTGAAGTTTTATCAATTTTTTGAAAGTTTCTTTAATACTTTCTTTATTTGAAAAAAGCGATCCCAAACTTACATCATCAATGGCAATATGTGCATGTGCAATTCGACATGGAATATTAAATTCTTTTGCTATTTTTAATGGGAAGCAGCTAAACGTATTTAAGTGAGAATGTACAATTGCATATTCTCTATGTTCTGTAAATAAATTTCGGAGTTTATTATAATAATCTCCTGGAAAAAGAGGATTGATTGGATCGAATCTATATATTTTCCCTCCCAAACTTTCTATTTCATCATCAAAAGCTGCTTTTTCTTTTCGATGTACCAGAAAATCAAACTGCACTTGATTTCTATCAATTTTTCGATAATAATTCATAATCATCGACTCAGCACCACCTCTATTCATGATGGTAAATACCTGCAAAACACGTATAACTTCCATTAAAACTCTCCTTTAGTTTTATAGCGTATATAAAGATTTAAAAGTATCCCAAAAGGAATAGCTAAAATTGTAGTCAATTTCTTGGGGGACTCACTAATAAATGATCCGTTTTTAGTAAAAATGGCACTGGAAACATAATGTATTGCATTTTTAAACTTGTCTTTAAAGTTTTCTGCAAGTTTCATTCTGCTTTTTCGTGAAAACGCGAAGCCTTTTGGATGCCTTCTGTATTGTTTTAAGATATTCATACTTGACCCATCCTGCATATATTCTACTTCACATAAAACTTCATTTATAGGAAATAGCGTGTAATCCTGATCAATTAACTGATATAAGTACCCAAGTGGTACGAACCGTTCTCCTTCAAAAATTGGATAAGAAGGATATTTTTTTACTACTTCGGTACGATATACTAATTTCTTATCACCCAATACTTTGTGTACATTATATAAATCATATAAAGTAGTCTCCTTAATATGCTCAGGAATTTTTGTTCCTATGATCTTTCCATCAGGATCTGCATCTAATCCAACAAGTCCTGCAAATTCTGGTTTATCTTTTATTTTTTCCCAAGCGACAAGAATTTTTTCTATGGCTTCTTCTCCGATACAATCATCGCTATCGATACATACATTCAATAAAGTTTCTGTTAATCGATATGCTGCATTATGTCCGCCATGCATTCCTTGGTTTTCCTGATAATGATATTGTATATCTATTTTCCCTTCTTTTATCCAAGAAGCTACCAATGACTCTGTATCATCAGTAGAACCATCATCAATGATTAACCAGACAAAATCCTGATTTGATTGTTTTATTAAACTCTCGTAACATTTATGTAAACAATAAGCCCTATTGTAAGTTGGTGTAAATACAGTTATAGTTTTCATTAGTAGTTGATTAATTGATTTGTTGTTAGTGATTATCCCCAATATAAATAGTACATCATATATGTAAATGAAAAATAGGCCAACATTACTTTCCCAATCATAAAATGGTGGTCCTTAAAAAATTCTTTCTTTAGAAATGGATATATGATAACAATTGCCATCATAAACCATGATAGATATGCAAATCGATTCGAATAATTTGCCTTAATAACCAAAATCCAAAACCCATTACAGATCAAATAAGTATTAAGCAATTGATAATAAAATTTATCTTCAAATTTTTTCTTATAAATAAAATACCATCCGGCAAAAACAGCAAAAGCACTATGAAATAAAAAATCCCATCTAAAACCTGTACTGGCAAATGTATTTGCATCCACTTCAGAAGTTAAATACCCAGTGAGTCGATCATCACCAAAACCTAAACTGGCAAACAATGTTATCCATAAACTTCCCATTACTAATGAAAGTGGTATACAGAATAACCATCCTTTAAAGAATACTTTTGGATCATTATAAAAGTTGGTAATGATGTAAGCAAAAATTGGCAAAAACAGTGTTTTATGAAAAAAAGTGGCTGCAAGAAAAAATAATGCCATTACCACTTTTTYCTCGTGATAACATAATCCCCATAAAAACAATGAAGTTGCAGCACCGTTACGCATTCCGTTTACTCCATAAGTCCAAAAAGAAAAGGAAACGATAAACATCACAAATGAATAATACCAATATTGACCAAATAACTTCTTAGAAATCTTATATAGCGGGAATATGTATATAAATGCACAAATTGTAAAAAAGGTATGCGCTGACACAATCTGCGCTAACGTCTTCATAAAGACATGCCAACCATAATCATTCACTTCTGGAATTTCTCCTCCTAATCGGTATCGATCAAAGGTGACTATATAATTGACGGTATCTCCAAAAATCCCACTAATAGGTCGTTGACCAATATAAAGAATTAAAAAAATTAATAAAAAATAACCCGAAAAATTTATGAAAACAATATTCTTGTGCTCACTAATCTGTAACAGTCTAGTGTGCAATAAAGTGAATACCACCAAAAAGAAGCATAAATTAATATACAACGGATAGTAAAACTCTAAAGGCACAAAAGTGTTCATTTTACTAGCTTCTTTTTACGGTTATATTCATAATATACTTCATTTTTTCGAGCTTCTCATTTGTGTATATTACACTTTTTTTCCATCCTGTTTCACGATACGTGCAGGATTTCCTACTACAACACAATTATCCGGCACATCTTTTACGACCACAGAACCAGCTCCGATAGAACAATTATTTCCGATCTTAATATCTCCAATAATTATGGCTCCTGTATAAATAGAAACGTTATTACCAATAGTAGGTCTTTTACCATCTACTTCACCAACTGTAACCAAGTGATTTACATATAGATTCTCTCCTATTTCATCTGCGTTTAAAATAGTACTATAAGGATGTCCAGTTAAAACACCACCTCCTAATTTAGTACTGATATCAATTCTAAAGTATTTTTCTTTTTTACAATACAAATTCAGCAAACTAGAAACAATACCTCTATTTCTAAAATAAAATAAGGTTCTAAAATCTGGAGAATTTGCTAAAAAATTCAGAAGTAAAGAAACTTTACTCCCATTCATCCCCTTGGCTGATGCCCATCTTTCTATATCCTTATCAATTAGATCTTTATTTTTACTCCCTTTATAAATGATCACATGCGGAAATAAAAAAATCTTATATATATTTAAAATTAGTGATCTCATATTATTTTATTACTTCGGTGAACAAATTATTCCATTGATTCATAACTTGGTCTAAACTGTATTTTTTGGAGTTTTCTCTAGCCTTTGCTCCCATTTTTTGAATAGTTTCCCTGTCATCCATCAACTTATTCAATTGTTTTACAAATGCAGTATTATCGTATACAGGAACTAAAATACCTGTTTCATTATCAACTATATTCCTTGGTCCATATGGACAATCAAAAGATACTATTGGTAATCCTGATGCTTGTGCCTCTAATAAAACCAACGGAAAACACTCATTATGAGAAGTCATTACAAAGATCGAAGATGCTAACATTTCCTCCTTCATCTTATCAGTTGACCCCATCAACTGTAAGGTATCTTGTATACCTGCTTTATTAATTTTATTCTGAAGCATTTCTACATAACCTGATTCCCCACTCCCAAAGATATGAAGTTTCCAATCTTTTCTAGTTTTTGCGATTTCTGTCCAAATGTCTATCAATATATCATATCCTTTTACTGCTGCAATTCTTCCTGCTGTAATAATATGATTACTGTTAAGGTCAGATACTTTTTGGGGAAAGAATGTCAAAGGGTTTGGAATTACTACTGTATTATTACTTTTATAATAATTTGATTCGTCTTTGTTAAGAATTATCAATTTATCATATTTAGTTTCCACATAATCAGCAAACTTGAAAAAGTATTTCTTAAACAAACTGGGATTTTCACGTTTATCTTTTTCTATAAACCTGGAATAATGAAACTCCTTCATTTTCGGAATACCTTTTACTATAAAAGGAACAAAATAGGTATCTACACTATGACTACATACTACTACTACATCTGGTTTAATTTCTTTTAATGCTGCCTTAGTTCTAGATATATGCTTTGGTAACTTTTTTAAGTTCTTAGGATGAAAATAAGACTTCTTTCTATTATAATTAATCGCTAAATCTTTAAAAACGATATTTTCATTAAAGGAATAACAAGGTGTTTTTCCTTTTTGTTCTGTAGTAATAATATGTACTTCGTAATTATCCTGAGAAGCGAAATAATTTGCCTTTATAGAAAGTACTCTTTCTATTCCTCCATGGAGATACACTTGATCTATGACAAATACAATTCTCATTGGGATGAGGTATTAGTTAAACCAGTAAAAAGCTGATTCCACTCTTCTGCAATGGTCTCGGGCAAATATTTCTTTACAGCTTCTTTTGCTCTAGTTCCCATTTTCTTTCTTTGCTCTTCATTCTCTATTAGTAAAAGAATAGCAGTTGCAAAAGCGTTAATATCACCATTTTCGACTAAAAGACCATCCGTTTTATCACTAATAATATCCGATGGGCCATAAGGACAATCATATGATATACAAGGTACTCCATAAGCCATTGCTTCTGTTAGCACCATACCAAATCCCTCGTATCGAGAGGACATTGTATAAATGGATGCCTGCTCATACTTTTCCGCAATATTCTTTACTGGCGGATAGAAGTTCACTGAATTAGAAATTTCAAGATCTTCCGCCAATTTGCTCAAACCTTCTTGTTCACTAATCGTACCATAGATATCTAAACTCCAATCCTGGTGTTTCTTAGCCACTTGTTCCCAGCTTTTCAACAAACGATCATATCCTTTTTGGAAACTATGTTTCCCTACGGCCAAGACTTTTTTGTTTTCTAAAGTACTTTTTGATTCTGGATAAAAGGATAGTGGATTAGGAATAACTTTAAGGTTCTTAAAAGACCATTCATTCAAATTTCCATTGGTAAGTACTACAAAATGATCATAATACTTCCCTCCGAAATTCATCAGTGAAAACTTGGTAGCCGTTGTTATTCTTTTAGATAAAGATCTTTTTCCCTTTTTGATCTCAACATTTCTAGAAACATGTCTTTCATAAATCATCGGACAAGGTTTTCCAAGGACTAACGGAACGAAAAAACCTTTTAAACCATCATCACATACCGCTATTACATCAGGTTGAATCTTCTTAATGGTATCCTTAAGTCCTTTCGCATATTTATACATCCTAGAAATAGGATTTCCTTTTGCTTCTACATTATGATACGATAATTTAGAACTAAAATCGTAGAAAAGATCATCTGTATTCTGGTTTAACGTAACGATATGGATATCATAATTATAGTCATCTGCAAGTTTACTTGCTTTAATCGAAAGCACCCTTTCTAATCCTCCAGGACCATCGATACGATTTACTATATATACCAGTTTCATTAATTTACTTTTAAGAATAGTTTGCAGAGAGCTATTAGGTGCTTATTTTTTAATTACAATATCTAAATAAGGGTAACAAAAACCACTATTTAGGTTTTTATTCATCGATTTTAGAAATTTTATATACCGTAATCCTTTGAAACCAACTTTTAAGAAAGCAGATTTTTCAAATTTCATTAAACTACTTACGATATTAATCTCTTTTAATGGAGCTATTGCTACTTCAAACTCATGATAACTGGCTCCTCTTCCCCATCTTTTAAACTTCATCATGTTTTCATCATCAATCTCTCTGTATGAATCTTTAAAGTTCTTTCTGCTTGAAAATTTAGAATAATAATANGCTAAGTCATCAGGAAGCCAATCATAAAAAGGTAATGCTGCGGTATGTGAGTCATAATACCATAATCTATTTGGAGTTTCTATAATAGCAAGGTATCCTCCTTTAGATAACATTCCCCAAGCTTGTTTTAATGATTCCAGACGTTCGCTTACTGTCATATGCTCCAAAACAGCATAATAAATTATAAAATCGAACTTTTTATCTTTAAAGTTCTCTTCAATTTCTTCACCATTTACATGGTGTAATTCTGCTTCGTATCCAGCAATTCTCATTCTATCTTTTGCCACTTCCAAAGCTCCTGAATCTACATCTACTCCCACTACTTTTGCTCCTTGCTCACTCAATGCTAATGTAGAAATACCTGTTCCACATCCTATTTCAAGAATATTAGCGCCATTTAGATCTTTTACACTATGCAACCAAGGGGCTATTCTGTTTCTATTATAGTACAACCGTTCAAAAAGCTGTCCACTTACTGCTTGATTATATTCTGCAGTTGATAATCTACTCTTTGTATTTCCTCTATCTAAGTAGTTTTCTTTAAGTGATGTTGTTAATTCTTCTAATTGCTCTTTAGAAAATGAAGTATGTTTTTGTTGCATTTTCTTTGGAGCTGTAAAGAAGTTATCCTTTAACAGTTTTTTGAGTACCCTTTTCATTGTTTGTGTGGTTGTTTAGATTTTATTAGTANCTTTTTCTTTTAATGCATTGGCTAAGTCGTGGTGTTTTTCGAGGTTTTTTACTATGGTGTCGTTGGTTATTTTTCCTTCTAATCCAAAATTAGAAGTATATGCTCCTGTCTTGCTATCAATATCAATTCGATTAAATAATTCTAAGATACCATCGAATCGGCATGAATCCACAAAACTATCAAAACCGTTTACAAAAATTACAGGTGTTCCCATTGCCAAACACGGCAATGCGCAGTGTATTCTTGAAGTAATAACAAGCTTTGCTCTGGCATACTTATTCAGTAATTCTACCGCCATATCAAACTTTTGTTCATCAGTATATGTATTTGATGGAGGTTCTTGATTGATAAATGTGGCAGTATCCAGTACTTCCTTGCTAATAAACTTTTTTACATGTTTATCTTTTTTTCCAAGTTTAAAAGCAGATCCGTTTAATATATTTTTAATGGTGATTTTTGTATTGTAAAATACTTTCTCAGCTCGTGGATAACTATATAAAGGATCCACAATATAGATATCATCTCCTCTTTCAGAATCATCAACTTTATAAGAATCTAAAGTTAATGTTAGACATCCAGTAAAATAGGCATCAATACCTTTTGCTTTTAAAGTATCTGCAGTAAATTGATCTCTACATCCAATAGGCTCATGCTTTTTCAAATAAGCGATTCCTTTTTCACTTAACATTGCTGGTGCAGCAGTGTTATTCATATGAAAAGAAACGAATATAGGATCTATATTATCAGCAGGCACCCAATTATGGATATTATGAGTAAACCAGCCATTCATGATCAATTTGATAGGATCACCAGTATACTCACCTAATCTTTCTCTATTTAATAGCGTATCTACTTTTGGTAAAAACTGCTTTGCTGCTAAACTTTGAATATTGTCTCCAACATTAAAAAAGTTCTTATTCTCGTCGTATGTTAGTAGTCCGTATTTCATGATTTCTACAATGTAGCTTATTTGTATCTACTTTAGTTTTCTATATATTTTTTGTAACCAAGGGAATTTATTTCTAATAATAAACTTTAATCTATTCGTTCCCTTATTTGCATTATTAATTTTTTCTTCTAAAAGTCTGTCCACCTTTCCATTTCTGAAATCGTTGATATGACTAGTTTCAATTTCCTTATTGTCAAAAACAAAAAAAGTATCCACACTTTTAGCTTTTTCCATAAGTTCCCACCAAAAATATTTTACTCCTTTGCTTCCAGAACCTATATGTAAAATTTGATAAATCTTATCATAAACGGATCCATCYACATTAAAACCGTATTCATTCGGGTTTTGATTGTTCAAAATAAGCCCCATTATTGTTCTAAAACATTTCTCGCAATAGCTACAATTAAAATCAGTTCTTTTTTCAGAATAACATACTCTTAGTCTAAATCTTTTATTTTGATCAGCAGCAAATTTTGCAATTAAATCTACTTTATCCTGTCTTTTTAATTCATAACCATCATGAAAAACTTGAAAACCAGATCCCCAAGTAATTTTTTCATCAATTTCTGGAGTAGATCCCCAATCTATATCTATATGATCTGTGTAGGAAGAGGCAATATAAACCGAACTGTATTTATGAATAAATGATAAGGGTGCAATAGATCCTACTAAAGCCAGACCATGTTGTACTTTACCCCACCAACCAATATCTTTTAATAACAACTCAACCTGATATGTATAAAAATCTCTCAGATTCGTTTCAATGTATTCCTTATTATTATCTACCAATAAGTCTTCACTTTCAATAAAATCTGTAAACTCCTTCCACTGATCCTTATCTTCGATGGTAATATCGGCTCCGTGCAATGTTATTAAATCAGGCTTTTGGTCGTAAATTCTAATGTAGGTAGCATATGCATCTACACCACCACTAAAAAGCATTGCCGGTTTTACACCTTCAATAGTATTTTTTACTATTTTTTTAGCTACTAATTTCCCTGTAAAATCACTAGGTACATCTCGTTTAGCAAACTCCTGTTTTATTTTTTCCTGAGCGTTGTAAAAATCTTCATCAACTTCATCAACTTCTATATCAAACCCAGCAAACCAAGCCATCGGCAAAACATTACTTAAAAATGGAATCACAGCTATGCTTTCTGGAGTAGAACTTATGTCTATTTGATATTTAGAATAAAATGATTCTTTCTCCACAAAGAACTTTTGGATATCAGCACCTACTGTATACTCATAATTAATCTTATGACCATTATCTGAATATGTAATTGCTTTTAATTTTAAAGTATCCATGATTACATTATTTACGTTTCAATAAAGAAACAATGGGTTTTCTAAACAATTCTCTTTCGTATTCTAACATTCCTATTGTATACATCATTGTAGCAAAAACCACTGTATATGAAACTCCTTTGGCAATAAAACTAATCCACCCATTACCAGGAATGTAATTTATAAAATAACCAGCAGCAACTACCAGTAGCACTACGAATATTACTTTATGAAATAACTCTTTAAAAAAGCGAATAATATTAAGTCCTATAGTATGATGATAATAAAAGTTCATCACATTTTGAACAATCATCCATCCACCTACCAAGCCAATAATCATTCCTGTGGCGCTGTATTGCATCGCTAAAAACCCTCCAGCAATAACTCCTAAGATCATAAAACTTAGATACAAAATAGCCTTAAAAGAAAGTTTATTCTTCGCTTCCAAAATGGAATTACCAAATGCTTGTAATAATGGTAGCGTATAACCAATCATTATGATCAATGCAATCATATAAATCTCTTTGCATTCTTCTATTGTATATCTACCATTTACAGCAGACTCTCCTCCTCCTACCCAAAGATTGATAAATTGTTCTCCATATAAAAGAAAAGCACCGAAAATATACATTAGGATGATAAAAGATAATCTTCCTAATTTTATCATCATATTAGTTAATTCTTCGCCACTTGCGTTATTAACGGACATTTGTGTCGCTCTCGGCAAGAAAACACTAGAAATAGCGGTAGAAAACGCACCATAATAAGTACCCAACGCTATTCCAATTCCATAAATACCCAATACTTTAGGAATACTAATAGCCCCTAATACCCAGCTTCCTGATTTCCATTGTAACATATTTACAATAGCAAAAAGAAAAATCCAACTAGAATATTGAAATATCTGGAGTATAAAGCTTTTTGAAAACTTATGTAGTTTAAATCTAACTTTTAATTTTACTAATACATAGTATGCAGATACGGAAATCGTAAGTATATTAAAAAGCGTATCCACAATAACTAAAGCTATAGCTCTTCCTCCAAAATACAGAACACATACAATAGTTAATGATCTTAAAATATACCTTATGATTCCCACAGATTCCGGAAAAACAAATTTTTCATATCCTTTACAAATACCTGTAAATATCATTCCTGGTAGTTGAATTGCTAAGTTGAAAACTAAAATCACAAACATAATTTTAGCTATTCTTAACTCTTCCGCATTAAATTTGGTAAAGTAAGTATCAATAAAAAAATAAAAAATCGATCCTGAAATAACCACTAATGTTGACACCGTAGCATATAATATGCGTACAGTTCCTAAAAAGTTCTCTTCTCCTTCTCTATCTTTTTCTGCCCTATATTTGGCAATAAATCTAACTACTGTATTTGTCAAACCAAAGTCAAGCAAAGCAATAGTTCCTATCAATGCACCAATAGCATTAAATATTCCATATTCATCCTTTCCTAAATAACTAACTATTAAAGGGGTTATCACAATCCCAATAACGTTAATCAAAAAGATTTTCAGATACGTTAATAAAGCTCCTTTTTTTAGTTGGCTCAATGTGGTTGGTTTAGAAGTTGTCTTTATTTAAATAGGAAATACACTTATAATCTTCCGTGTACTTCTTCTTTTAATATTCCTTTTACATCATATAAAACACCATTGGGTTTTAATAATGACTTTAAATCGATATCAAGATATTCCTTGTGAGCAACAGTCAATACCACTGCATCAAAGGTATCATCTGGTAATTCATTTATGGTTGTTAAGCCGTATTCATGCAATACTTCAGCTGGATTTGCCCAAGGATCATAAATATTAACCTCTGTACCAAAATCTTTTAGGTTATTTATAACGTCTACAGCTCTAGTATTTCTTACATCAGGACAATTCTCTTTAAATGTAATCCCTAACACTAAAATATTTGCACCTTTAATCTTTATATCATGATTAACCATCAGTTTGATAACTTCAGAAGCTACATATTGTCCCATACTATCATTTAATCTTCTCCCAGCTAAAATGATTTCAGGATGATATCCAAACTCTTGTGCTCTTTGTGCTAAATAATATGGGTCTACACCTATACAATGACCTCCTACTAATCCTGGCTTAAATGGTAAAAAGTTCCATTTTGTTCCAGCAGCTTCAAGAACATCATTGGTATCAATATCCATAAGATTGAAAATCTTTGCTAATTCATTTACGAAAGCAATATTGATGTCTCGCTGTGAATTTTCAATAACCTTTGCAGCTTCTGCTACTTTAATCGTAGGTGCTAAATGAGTACCTGCAGTTATTACCGAAGCATATAAATCATCTACTTTTTTTCCTATCTCAGGAGTAGAACCAGCTGTTACTTTTAGGATTTTTTCTACTGTATGTAATTTATCTCCTGGATTAATTCGCTCTGGAGAATACCCTGCATAAAAATCAACATTGAATGTTAAGCCACTTATCTTTTCTAGAACAGGGATACACTCTTCCTCTGTAACTCCAGGATACACTGTAGATTCATAAATAACTATATCACCTACTTTAAGGACTTTACCAACAGTTTCACTAGACTTATACAACGGTGTTAAGTCAGGTCTGTTATTTTTATCAACAGGTGTAGGAACCGTAACTATATAATAATTACAATCTTTTATATCATCAAGGTTCGAAGAGCAAAAAAGCCCTTTTTCCATTTTACTATTTTCGGTTAAAACNGATTGAAGCACATCATCCTCAACTTCTAAAGTAGTATCTGTACCTGATCTTAATTCATCAATTCTCTTTTGATTTATATCAAAACCAATTACGGGAAATTTAGTTGCGAAAAGTCTAGCTAAAGGAAGCCCAACATATCCTAAACCTATGATTCCTATTTTAATATTTTGCATGGTTGTGGTTATTATATTTATGTATTGGAAATATCTATTTAAGATTATTCCAGTACCATTTTACAGCTTCTTTTAGTCCAGATTTCATATCAAACTCTGGATCATATCCAAGTAGTATTTTAGCTTTATCTACAGATGCTAAAGAATGCGGTACATCACCTTTTCTTTCCGGACCATTTTTCACTTCTACATCTTTTATTTTAGAATCAAACTCCGAAAGGTACTCCTTTAATAATGTTACCAATTCATTTAACGTTGTTCTCTCTCCAAATGCAGTATTATATACGTTGTTTAATGCCTCTTGATTATCAGAAACAATGGCTCTAAGATTCATTTGAATCACATTATCAATGTATGTGAAATCTCTTGAGAAAGATCCATCTCCATTAATTACAGGTGATTCATGCTTCATGAATTGCATAACAAACTTTGGAATAACTGCGGCATATGCTCCATTTGGATCCTGTTTTCTTCCAAAAACATTAAAATATCGTAAACCTACAGTATCTAAATCATACGTTTTCTTGAAATTATCAGCGTACAACTCATTGACATATTTAGTAATGGCATAAGGCGATAAAGGCTTCCCAATATTATCTTCTATTTTTGGAAGTGATTTTGAATCACCATAGGTTGAGGAGCTCGCTGCATAAATAAATCTTTTTACACCTGCATCTCTAGCAGCAACAAGCATATTCAAAAAACCTCCTACATTTACGTCATTACTAGTGATTGGATCATTAATAGATCTGGGTACAGATCCTAATGCTGCTTGATGTAATATATAGTCTACATTTTTGCATGCCTTATGGCAATCATCAATATTTCTGATATCTCCTTCAATAAAAGTGAAATTAGAATTTTCATTTAATGTAGATAGGTTTTTTTTATGACCAGTTGCAAAATTATCTAAACCGATAACTGTACTACCTCTTTCTAGTAGTGCTTCACATAAGTTTGATCCTATAAAACCTGCTGCTCCTGTTACTAAAACAGTTGAAGAACTTAATAGTTCCAATTGGTTAGTGTTCATGTATTTTTGTATTACCCCTTGATTTTTAATCCCCTGCGCTATGCTTTAAACATAGACAGCGCGAAATTAATATTTAACAATAGAACACACAACATATATGTAAGGGGATTTTAACCCTTAATAAATACTTAATGTTCCGTCATCCTATAAAAAAATCAATTCATCGATTCATAAATCTATAACTAACTGTAAATCAAAAATATAAATTCTAAGTCGATTTTATTAACAAAAACGTTTTCGAAAAGCAAAATCAGGTATTAATACCTGTAGAGTTCCATCAACTCTTTTTCAAACCTATTTTTTGCTAAATATTGCTTTTCTAAGTTGGATTCAAAAGGAATTGGTGTATCCAAGCTAGAAACTCTTTTTACGGGTGCATCTAAATACTCAAAACAATGTTCCATTATCAATGCTGAAATATCCGACGCAATTCCACCAAACATAGAATCTTCCTGTAATATTATAGCTTTTCCGGTCTTTTTTACAGATTCTATTATCATATCTAAATCTAATGGTTTCAAAGTTCTAAGATCAATAAGATCCGGAGTTATTTCTTTATGTTTTTCCAAAATATCCAGAGCCCAATGAACACCTGCACCATATGTTATTATTGTGATATCTTCACCACGGGTTAGCGAAACAGCTTTTCCAATTGGAGTAGTATAGTAACTCGTGGGTACTTGCTGTCTTATGCTACGATACAATGCTTTATGTTCAAAAAACAATACAGGGTTTGGATCTTCAATTGCCGCTAGCAATAACCCTTTAGCATCTGCAGGAAAAGCAGGGTAAACTACTTTTAAACCTGGTGTTTTAGTAAACCAGGCTTCATTAGTTTGACTATGAAAAGGACCTGCTCCTACACCACCTCCGCAAGGCATTCGGATTACAACATCAGCTGCCTGATTCCAACGGTAATTGGACTTTGCCAATAAATTTACAATAGGATTAAAACCTGAAGATACAAAGTCAGCAAATTGCATCTCTACAATAGCTTTAAAACCATTTACAGATAATCCATATGCTGTAGAAACTATTCCAGATTCGCAAATTGGAGTATTTCTAACTCTTTCTTTTCCAAATTCATCAATAAAATTCTCTGTTATCTTGAACACACCTCCATAATCAGCAATATCTTGCCCCATGATAACCATATTATTATATTTACGCATCCCTTCCTTTAAAGCCTCAGAAATAGCATCGATGAACCTTAACTCTTCAGTTAAATTATTTAAAGGGTCTGTTCTAATAAAAGGATACGCTTTATAAACATCATTAAGTTCTTTACCAAGATCAATTGAAATTGTTTCTTCTTCATTGGTTTTCTTCCAATTTGTATCAATTTCTTCCTTTATTTCAGATTGTATAATTAAATCCTTTGCCTCTGATAATATAGCATTCTCTAATAAAAAATGTTTATAATTTTCAATAGGATCTTTCTGGGTCCAATAACTCATAAGTTCTTCAGGTACATATTTAGTACCACTTGCTTCTTCATGTCCTCTCATTCTAAATGTTTTGAATTCAATGAGTACAGGTTTTGGATTTTGTCTGATCTCTGAAACCACTTTACACATAGTATTATAAACCTCCAATATATTATTCCCATCTACTATATACGACTCCATTCCATAGCCTTTTCCTCGATCGGCAAGGTCAGTACAGTTATATTGTTCTTTGGTAGGTGTAGATAAACCATAACCATTATTTTCAATACAAAAGATAACAGGCAAGTTCCATACCGAGGCAATATTCAAAGCCTCATGAAAATCACCTTCACTTGTTCCTCCTTCACCTGTAAAAACTGCAGTTACCTTATTATTTCTTTGCAACAAATTAGCCAACGAAATACCACAAGCAACTCCCAACTGAGGTCCCAAATGAGATATCATACCAACTAAATTGAACTCCTGAGAACCAAAATGGAATGAACGGTCTCTTCCATTGGTAAATCCATTCGCTTTTCCTTGCCATTGACTGAAAAGCCTATCTAAGGGTATATTTCGAGATGTAAAAACTCCAAGATTACGATGCATTGGTAAAATATATTCATCATTTTCTAAAGCTGCAGTTACACCAACTGAGATTGCTTCTTGACCAATACCACTAAACCATTTTGAAATTTTTCCTTGCCTTAATAATATGAGCATTTTTTCTTCAACCAATCTTGGTCTCAACATTTTAGTATATAAAGAAATTAACAGTTCATTACTGTAGTGTTTTTTATCAAAATCTAACAACAATTTTTCCTCTGCCATATTATTTAAAATCAATTAATGAAACAAATTCAACTTTCAAAAAACAGAAAGATAGCTTAGTAAATGTAGTTATTTTTATCTCAGTTTAATAACTGAGATAAGAATACTATTAAGTAGTTGTTAATTTAACGCAAACAAATCAATGAATTAATTAAATTTACTATGTCTTTATTGATTTATGTTAAAAAATAACTATTTTGACATTGCTCATTGATGCCTTAAAAAAATAGATGAACCATGATGTATATTTAATGAAATACATCTATTTTAGATTTAGTAAATAATACCACCATGAATAATATACCAAGCGTTGATCTTGCAGACTTTTTGTCTGAAGACGCAGCACGTAAACAGAAGTTTGTTGATGAAATTGGAAAAGCCTATGAAGAAATAGGTTTTGTTGCATTAAAGAATCATTTTTTGAGTGATAATCTTGTCGACGAATTATATAAAGAAGTCAAAGCATTTTTTGCATTACCCCTTGAAAACAAACAGAAATATGAAATTGAAGGACTAGGAGGTCAAAGAGGTTATATTTCTTTTGGAAAAGAGCATGCAAAAGGAAAAAAAGAAGGAGATTTAAAAGAGTTTTGGCATTTTGGACAAGAACCAGATGCGGATGCAAATCTGATCGAAGAATACCCACCTAATGTTTTAGTAGAAGAACTAAAAGATTTTAATCTTACCGGTATGGAAGCCTACAAAATGCTTGAAAAAACAGGTATTTATGTATTAAGAGCTTTAGCAATTTATATCGGATTAGATGAACATTATTTCGATCATTGGGCGAGCAACGGTAATAGTATATTGAGACCTATACATTATCCTCCAATTACCGAAGAGCCTAAAGGAGCTGTAAGAGCTGGAGCACATGGAGATATTAATCTTATTACATTATTAATGGGTGCTTCTACAGGTGGTCTTCAAGTACAACGCAAAGATGGTGAATGGATAGATGCTATACCACAAGAGGATGAATTGGTAATTAATGTAGGTGATATGTTAGAGCGCCATACCAATAATAAACTACGCTCCACAATTCATAGAGTTGTAAACCCTCCAAAAGAACAATGGAGTAAACCTAGATATTCAATTCCGTTTTTTATGCATCCAAGAAGTGATATGAAATTGAATTGTTTAGATGAATGTATCACAAATGATAACCCTAAACAATATGATGATATTACTGCTGGAGAATTTCTTCATCAACGGTTGGTAGAAATAGGATTGATAAAGAAATAAATTAAGAAATGGATTTAAAAGATCAATTAAAAAACTTATTTCCTGATCACGAATATATAGAGGAAGAGAAAACAGAAACAACAAATAATGATATATGGATGCAAGAGGATCCAATTATCTGTAAGTATGAGAAACGAAAGGGAAAACCAATTACTATATTAGAAGGATATACCGGCGCGGATGAAGATTTTAAAAAACTTGCTAAAGAAATCAAAACAACCTTAAGTGTTGGTGGAAGTTTTAAAAATGAACAAATAATTATTCAAGGTGATTATAGGGATAAAATTATGGATATCCTTACCTCTAAAGGTTTTAAAGTAAAAAGAGTTGGAGGATAATTTTCTGAATTAAAAAAATAACGATATAATTTTGGGGTCTAAAACATTACATATAACAAACGGCGATGCTATAACGGATCGCTTAACAGAGCTAAATCTTGTAAACGGAGAATTCTTGATTTGGAGAGAAATGCTCTGTGAAGGCCCTACTGCTATTAAAATTGAATCCGAAAAAGGAATAACTTTACGAAAAGAATTTCTAAAAAAGTATTACAGAATCCCAAATGCCGATTACCAGAAAAAATTTGTTACACAGCTAGACAAACTTGATGCTATAGATAAATATGATGAAATCATTCTATGGTTCGAGTATGATCTATTCTGTCATATTAATATGATTGCAGCAATTAGTTTATTGCTGCGTAAAGGAATTAAAGATACTCCTGTTTATTTGGTATGCAGTGGACGTGTGGAAAACGTAAAAAAATGTTTAGGTTTAGGAGAATTGTCAGACATTCAATTAAAAAAGCATTATGAACAAAAAGTCTTACTAAATCTTAATGATCTAGAACTTGCCTCTCATGTGTGGACATTATATTGTGAAGCTAATCCGAAAAAAATTGCTGGACAAATTAAACAGCAGTCTTCTTTTGATTACCTTTCTATTTGTTTGCGGGCGCATTTACAAAGATTTCCCAATATGCTAACCGGACTCAATACTTTGGAGCATAATATCCTGGAAATGGTCCACAATTATCAAATTAAAAATATAAAACAATTAATGGGGTATGCTCTGGAATATCAAGGGTTTTATGGGTATGGTGATATGCAGATGAAACGTGTGTTGGCAAGGTTATTTCAGTTTTTTGATCAAACAAAAGAACGTCTCTTACTATCAGAAAGAGGAAAATTAGCACTACAACAAAAGAAAAATTTTTNCAATACTCAAATGTTAGACTGGTATTATGGAGGTGTCAAAAAATATGACTATCTCTATAATAACGAAACAAATAACTTATTAAAATTATAAAATGCCCATAGCTAAATCTGAACTTATACTAAATCCAGATGGTAGTATTTATCACTTAAACTTAAAACCAGAGCACTTAGCTCCTACAATAATTACTGTTGGGGATCCAGATAGAGTTGAAAAGGTTACACAATACTTTGAAACAATTGAACATACTACAAGAAAAAGAGAATTTCATACACAAACAGGAATATATAAAGGAAAACGATTAACCGTAATTTCTACTGGTATTGGTACTGACAACATAGATATTGTTTTTAATGAATTAGATGCATTAGTCAATATTGATTTACAAACGAAAGAAATAAAAGATAAGCATACCTCTCTTAATTTTATCCGTATTGGTACTTCTGGAGCCATACAATCAGAAATTCCAATAGATAGTTTTATAGTATCAGAAATTGCTATTGGTTTTGATAGTTTATTGCATTTTTATGATAGTAAAGAGATACAATTTCCTCAAATTTCAGACCCCTTAATGGAACATCTGGATTGGAGTAAGGATAAATCTACTCCATATGTAGTTTCTTTTGATAAGAAACTAGGTAGACATATGCAAAGCGATCAAACTTCTAAAGGGTTTACGATCACAAATGTTGGTTTTTATGGACCTCAAGGTAGAGTTTTAAGATTATCAACTTCTGATGAATTATTGAATCAAAAAATAGCCTCTTTTAGTTATGCTGATAAGAAAATAACAAATTTAGAGATGGAAACTGCAGGAATTTATGGAATGGCAAAACTTTTAGGACATCGTGCTGTATCTATGAATGCTATCCTTGCAAATAGAGCCACAGGAGAGTTTAGTGAAAAACCTGAAAAAACGGTAGATAAACTAATTAGATATACGCTAGATAAAATTACAAGTTTCTAGAAATCAAATTTAACTTTTAGTTAAAATCAAAATATCCTGGATAACTTAATTTTAAATATGAATGAAAATAAATACCCCTATCACGATAGAGATGTAAATTGGTTAAGTTTTAATGAACGAGTTTTACAGGAAGCTGAAGATCCGACAAATCCTCTTTATGAAAGATTAAAGTTCTTAGCAATATTCTCTTCCAATTTGGATGAGTATTTTAGAGTAAGAGTCTCAAGATTACGTCAAATAAAAAAGATCGATAAGAAATTAAGAAAGAAACTTGCTTTAAAACCTAATAAGCAGGTAAAAGAAATAATAAAATTAGTTAAGGTTCAACAAGAAAGATTTGGAAAGATTTTTTTTAATCAACTCATTCCAGAACTCGCCAAAAACAACATATATTTAACTGATTATCCATCTTACAATCCTGATCAACATCAGTTTGCTACCCAATACTTTAATTCTAATATACTTCCTTTGATTCACTCAAAATTGATCACAGATTTAAATGAAGATGAGTTATTTCTAGAAAACAACAAACTTTATTATGTAGTTACTTTTGAAGAAAGTGAAGCGTTTGGAATTGTAAATATCCCATCAGATACTTTAGATAGATTTATATGTCTACCTGCTGAGAATAGGAAGCACTATATTACATTTCTAGATGATATTATAAAACCAAACTTACATCAAATTTTTGAGCATCAAAGAATAGCGAATTGCTATCAAATAAAATTGTCAAGAGACGCCGAATTATATATTGAGGATGAATTTGAGGGCATTTTAGCACAGAAAATCAAAAATTCTTTGTCACAAAGAGATCATGGTCAACCAACTCGCTTACTTTTCGATGCATCAATGCCCAAAACCCTTAAGACTACTATCAGAAAACTATTAAAACTAGGAAAAGTAGATATGATGCCTGGTGGTAAATATCATAATTTTAGTGATTTTTTTAGCTTTCCTGATCCCACAAATAACGATGCGCTGCATTTTCCAGATGCCCATGAAATAAAGCATTGTATTTTTGATCAAAACACAAACTACTTTAGGGTCATTGCTAGCAAAGATCAATTAGTACATTTCCCCTATATGTCTTTCGATTATGTACAAAGTTTTATTAATCAAGCCGCAACTGATCAAAGCGTAACAGAAATAAAAATTTCTTTGTATCGTGTAGCCAAAGAATCCGAACTTACCAATTCATTATTAAAAGCTTTGGAAAATGGTAAAAAAGTTACCGTTTTTATTGAAGCGAAAGCACGTTTTGACGAAAAAAACAATTTGAAGTGGGGTAAGATATTTGAAGAAAAAGGCGCTTCTGTATTTTACAGTTACCCTAATATCAAAGTACATTCTAAAATTCTATTGATTAAACGAAAAGAAAAAAATGCTTTAGTATCCTATGCATATATAGGAACAGGTAATTTTAATGCGAAAACATCTAAAATATATTGCGATCATGGATTATTTACTTCTAATCCAAAAATTACTAAAGACTTGATAGAGGTTTTTGAAGTACTATCTGGCAAAATGATTCTTCCTAAACCAAAACATTTATTAGTAGCTCCTTTTACTGCTCGAAAAACCTTTGAGGAATTAATCGATAATGAAATAGAAAATGCCAAAAAAGGAAAAACTGAGGGAATTAAAGCCAAACTAAATAGTTTAGAGGATAAAAATATAATTAAAAAATTATATGAAGCGAGTAACTCAGGAGTACAAATCGAACTATTAGTAAGAGGTTTTACTTGTTTGATTCCAGGTTTGGAAAACATAAGTGCAAATATCAAAATAACAAGTATTGTTGATAGATATTTAGAACATGGAAGAATTTATCATTTTGAAAATGGTGGAGATTCCAAAACTTTTATAGGAAGTGCAGATTGGATGACACGAAATTTAGATAAACGTATTGAAGTATTAGTACCTATTTTAGATGCTGATTGTAAAAAAGAATTAGAGACTATTCTTAATATACAATTAATGGATAATGTAAAAGCTAGAATACAAGATGCGGAAGCTAAGAACGATTATAAAAAGAAAATGGACGACAAACCGTCCATACAATCTCAAAATAGTATAAGAATATATCTAAATCAGATACATTCTTCAGAAAATATGTTATCCAAACAATATTTTTAGACTAATTAAAAGATTCGTAACCAAAAGTAAAGCAATAAAAATCACGATTCCATTTTCTAAAGTGTTATTCTTTAATTTTGCTACCTTAACTTTAGGATTTTTGTTTTGTAAAAAATTATTCTTCATGACAATTATTGTGTTATTTTGGGTTATACAACGCTAATATAGTCGAACATATCAGATTTGTATTTCAAAAATAGCGAATTATTTTATCAAAAAACGATAAAATGCATTTTTTTATCGTTAAAATGCATTTTTTAACAAAATTCATGTAACATCATATGCAAACAATAAGAATTGGAGGAGTTCCAGAGCATTTTAATTTACCATGGCATTTAACAATAGAAGAAAATGCATATCAAAAAAAAGATATTCATCTAGAATGGACAGATTTTCCTGGAGGTACTGGTGCTATGTGTGAAGCATTAAGAAATGAAACCATAGATATGGCAATCATACTCACAGAGGGAATTGTAAAAGATATTATTGCTGGTAATCCTTCCAAAATTGTACAAACTTATATTCAAACACCTTTAATTTGGGGTATTCATGTAGGGTATCACTCTAAATTTAATTCAATTGAAGATCTTCAAAATACTTCCGCAGCCATAAGTAGATATGGATCGGGATCACATCTAATGGCATATGTTAATGCTCAAAATAATGGTTGGGATACTTCTAATTTAAAATTTGAAGTAATTAAAAACTTAGATGGCGCTATTAAAGCATTGACTAATAACACAGCAGATTATTTCATGTGGGAACATTTTACAACCAAACCACTTGTAGACGATAATATATTTAGAAGAGTTGCAGACTGCCCTACTCCTTGGCCCTGTTTTGTAATAGCTGTTAGAGAGAAGGTTTTAGACTCCCACTTAGTTCAGATCCAAAACATTTTAGAAATAATCAATACTACCACATTGGATTTCAAAAAAATCCCTAGTATCGACAAAACACTTTCTTATCGTTATGATCAACAATTAACTGATATTCAAGAATGGTTACAGCTTACTGAATGGAGTCAATCTTTAATAGATGTTAAAACATTGGAAAAAGTCCAAAATCAACTACTTGAATTAAAAATTATAGATAAAACTGTGGCATCTAAAAATTTAATTTTCGAAATATAAGCAACCTTTTTGCATATCAGACATCTTGCTTACAAAGGAAAACAACTTAATTATTATGAAACCACTTTTAATTGTTAGCATCGTTTTATGCTCGTTTCAATTTGCTCTTGCACAGGATCAATCCAACCTTCCTAAAAGAGACATTAATAAAAATGAACTTAGTCTCAACCCATTAAATATAATCGCTTTTGGAGCTCTCGACGTTGGTTATGAAAGAGTATTAAATAATAATAGCACTATTGGTTTCGATTTATTTTATCGATTAGCAGATAGAGATGACGATGATTCTTTTGATAGTGATGATATATTTGAAAAAGAAATTGCTTTTACAACAAAGTTTAAATACTTTTTTGGTGATCGAGTAGCTAGAGGGTTTTATGTAGAAGGTTTTGGAATGCTTTCTTCGGGAGAGGATGAAAAATTTATAGATGTTTTTGATACTCAAGGAAATTTTATAAGAGTAGACGAAATAGAAGAGGATTTTACAGATTTTGCATTAGGGTTTGGAGTTGGTGGAAAATTTGTAGCTCGTAATGGATTTTTAATAGATATAGGTTTTGGAATTGGACGAAATCTATTTAATAATGATGCTCCAGAGATTATAATAAGACCTAATTTATATATCGGATATCGTTTTTAAAGATTGGATTGAATAAATCTTAATAGAATTAGAGACTGCATATTCTTTCCCGTCAATAATATTCTAGAAAAAATAATAACCTTCCCTACCAAGTTTATAGTTTTTTGGTAGGGTATTTTATATAGTATTTGTTTTAGGTGTAATCTACAAAACGTGGGTACTATAAATTAAAAAACAAAAAAATGAGATTATTATTAATTACCATTATTACCTTATTAACTTCATATATATCTTTTTCGCAAGACACTACAAATAAGTTTCCAAGAGACATTAATAAAAATGAAATTGGAATAAATCCTATTAATATCATTGCTTTTGCGGCATTAGATGTTTCTTATGAAAGAGTCTTAACAAGCAATAACAGTATCGGTGTTGACTTATTTTACAGATTTAGTGAGGATATAGATAATGATGGAGATATTGTAGATAGAGATGGTATTTTTGACAAAAAATTAGCTATAACGGGACATTATAAATATTTTTTTGGTAGCAGAGTAGCAAGAGGTTTTTATCTTGAAGGATTTGGAATGTTATCTACAGGTGATTCTGACAATACCGTTAGAGTATTGAACACTGATGGAGAATTAACAGGCTTTAGAGATATTTCTGAGGATTTCACAGATTTTGCCTTAGGTTTTGGCGTTGGGGGAAAATTTGTTACTAAAAATGGTTTTTTTCTTGATATAGGCTTTGGTATAGGAAGAAATTTATTCAGCGATAAAAGCCCTGAGATCATTGTAAGACCCAACTTATATTTAGGTTATAGATTTTAAAGGTAGGGTATAGAAGAATATAAGCGTTACATAAATAGCGGTAATCGTGGTAAATGTTTAAATTTTTAATATTTTTTTAGCAGATCATAAATTTTATATAATAAATCTTTAAGATATGATGAAATCTAAAGATTACGGGCTTTCCACAGTCTATGAATTAAATATTTTTGTACATTTGCCACGCCTACCCCAATAATCAATTATGAAAGTGTACGCAACCTTATCAAGGTTTTTACATCTAATGATTAACTAACAAATCAATTATGGCAACATTCTTACTAATACTTGGAGGATTAATAGCTTTCAATTTTGTACTTCTAAAATTTAGTGTTCAATCAGTTGATACTAATAAAAAGAAGGCTAAAGCTCTTAAATCGGCATCTGAGACCAAGATTGGAAAAGCTAAAACAACTAGAATAGCAAAAGCTGCATAAATAAATCGATTTTACCATTTAATTGGCGATCTATTTGACTCCTGTAGATATTCATTTGTTTTACTAAAGTGTTTATTACCAAACCAAAATCCTCTGTTAGCACTTAATGGTGATGGATGACCACTATTGAGAACTAAATGTTTCTGGGTATCTATTTTAGCTCCTTTTTTCTTAGCAAAACCACCCCATAGCAAGAAGACAACATCTTTTTTATTATTTGATATCAATTGTATAACTGCGTCTGTGAATTTTTCCCAGCCTTTTCCTTGATGAGAACCAGCCTGATGGGCTCGAACTGTTAAAGTCGCGTTTAATAATAAAACTCCTTGTTTTGCCCAACGTTCTAAATTACCATTTGGAGGAAAGGCTACATTTAAATCCGTTTCTATTTCTTTAAAAATATTTATCAAAGATGGAGGCATTGCAATTCCCTCATTAACTGAAAAACATAAACCATGAGCTTGTCCAACTCCATGATAAGGATCTTGACCTATAATGACTACTTTCACATCATCGTAACTACAATGATCAAACGCTGCAAAAATCTCTGAACCTTTAGGAAAACAAGTTTGTGTTTTATACTCTGTTTTTACAAAATCAACCAAAGTTTTAAAGTATGGCTTATCAAATTCAGTTGTTAATTGTGCTTTCCAGCTATCTTCAATATTTACATCCATGTTAGTATCAAAAAAATATGCAATTGTTTACATTTGCTTCGTCGTAAAATTATGACAAATACTTTTTAAAAATTATACCTTATTTCAAGTTTTATAACAAAGAAATTAACATTTAAAGAATATATCCTAAAAAGATTAGGGCCAAAACATGATTCGCATTTCAGAAAAAACGCTTAAAGACTTAGAATTCGACACCGTATTAAATCATATCGAAGAGTTATGCAATACCGAGTATGGAAAAGCGAAAGCTTTAAACATTGTTCCATTTTCCAAAAAGGAAGATTTGCATATAGCTCTACAAGAGGTTTTTGAATACAAATCTTCTTATTTAAATGATGCTAGGATTCCNAATCATGGATTTGATAGTATTGATACTGAATTAAAGTTATTAGGAATTGAAAATACGTTTTTGGAAAGCTTTAATCTAAAGAAAATCACCTCTATAAATCTAACCACAAATGAATTACTGAGTTTTTTTAATAAGAATAAAGAACTTTATCCAGTACTTCATCAGACATCAGAGAACATAACTCATACTAAGGAAATAATACACCTGATAGATTCGGTTATTGATAAATTTGGTGATATCAGAGATGACGCCTCTCCTACTCTTAAAGTGCTTCGAAAAAATATACACGAAGTACAAGGGAAATTAAATGGAAGTTTCGGAAGAGATCTTAGTAGATATAATAGCTTAGGATATCTGGACGAAATAAAAGAAAGTGTAGTTGACAATAGAAGAGTTTTAGCCGTTAAAGCCATGTATCGTAAAAAAGTTAAAGGAGCGATTATGGGCAATTCTAAAACAGGAAGTATTGTATATATAGAACCTGAAGCTACATTACAATTTAGTCGAACTTTAAGTAACCTTCAATATGAAGAACGTGAAGAAATAGTCAAAATACTCAAAGTACTTACCAATAAAATTAGGCCTTTTATAGAGCTATTAAAAGAATTTCAAGAATATTTGAGCCATGTAGATGTTGTAGCTGCTAAAACTAAATATGCTACTAAATTAAATGGTGTTTTGCCGAAAATAACAGAAGATCGAGAACTAACCATTAAAGATGCGTATCATCCCCTTCTCTACTTAAATAATCTTGAAAAAGGTGAAAAGACACATCCACAAACCATTTCTTTAGATAAAAACAACCGGATTATTGTAATTTCAGGGCCAAATGCTGGTGGAAAAAGTATTACCCTAAAAACTGTTGGATTACTGCAAATCATGTTACAAAGTGGTATGTTAATACCTGTTCATGAATATAGTAGAATGTGCTTGTTTACTACCATACTCACTGATATTGGAGATAATCAATCTATCGAAAATCATCTAAGTACCTACAGTTATCGCCTAAAAAACATGAACTATTTTCTTAGAAAATGTAATGATAAAACACTATTCCTTATTGATGAGTTTGGAACTGGAAGTGATCCTGAACTAGGTGGAGCTTTGGCGGAAGCTTTTTTAGAAGTATTTTACGAACGTGAATCATTTGGTATTATTACCACACATTATGCTAACTTAAAAATGTTAGCTAATGAACTTCCTAATATGACAAATGCCAATATGCTTTTTGATTCTCGTACTTTAGAACCACTTTTTAAACTTTACCTTGGAGAAGCTGGAAGCTCTTTCACTTTTGAAGTGGCTCAAAAAAATGGGATTCCCTATAGCCTAATAAATAAAGCAAAAAAGAAAGTAGAACGTGGTAAAATTAGATTTGACAAAAGCATTGCAAATCTTCAACGAGAACGATCAAAACTACAGAAAACTACTTCTTCTCTTAAAACTAAAGAGCAAAAAGCAGAAGAAGAAAAAGAACGATTAGATAAGATCAATCAACGATTACAGTTAAAATTAGAAAGCTACCAAGAATTATATGACAGTAATCAACGAATGATCTATCTTGGGCAAAAACTAAATGAAATCAGCGAAAAGTACTTTCACACTAAGAAGAAAAGAGAACTTATCGATGAATTTATGAAAATTGTACAGGTAGAAAACTCTAAGCGAAAAAAACAAACTGCCAAACAGAGAAAAGCTAAAAAAGCAAGGCAAGAAAAGGTAGTTAAGGAAGTTGAAAAAAAGGTAGAAGTAATTAGGGAAAAGAAAAAAGAACAAAAGAAGGAGGAAGAAAAAATAGAACAGGCAAAACCAAAAATGGTACTCAAAATTGGAGATCGAGTGCGTATGATTGATGGAAAGTCTATAGGTACCATAGATACGTTGGAAAAGGGAAAGGCAGTAGTAAACTATGGTATTTTTACTACCAATGTAGCTATAGAACAGCTTGAATTTGTGGAGAGAAAAAAATAGCTGAAAAACTAAATAGTTGAACCAAAAGCAAAGGCCATTAGTAAAACACTAATGGCCTTTTTACATAGGTTAAGTCAAGTGATTATTACTTCCCTCCTGCTAATAACACAAATGAATTTTTTGAAATAGGAGATACATTGTAGCTCTTTACTCTTTTTAAGGTTTTTATATACTTTTCTGCTTCTATAAACGCTAATTCCATCGCACTTAAAGAAGCTTCTTCATTAATTTCAATTGTTTTAGAAATAACATCTCCATTAGAATACTCAACTGTCATTTTCCATTTTTTAATAGAATGAAAATTCCTTGAAACCAAGGCGTTTTCTTCTTTCTCATTTTTCTTTTCCTTTTTATCCTTCTCATTTACTGGATTCGAATACAGACAAGCAGCGTTTCCAAAGGTTACACAAAATAATGCAATTACTAATACGAGTTTCATTTTTAGGCGGTTTTGATTTGTATGATTCGAATATACAATTATTATTTGAATAATCAAATATTTTTTTAATAAAAATTTATTTGTATATTTATTCTATATAACACTATTAACAATGGTTAACAGGAAACTAAAAAAGCTTTTAAAAAAAAGTAAAGGAAGCAAAACTGTTTATGGAATTTCTAAGGCATTAGGAATTACACCTCAAGCTGGAGACTATATTGTGAAAAAGAAAAATCTAGCAAAAGATTTTGAACGTTTACAAAAAATTGCAGACTACATGGAAGTAGATGTAATTGATATTGTGGATATTAAAAAAAAGTAATACCATACATAAGCATGTTCAAAAACGTCTTTACAAGAATTTACCATTGTAATGACTTTCAAAATTGTTGTATTTAGTTATTTTTGATCTACATCAATCATCTGCTTTCTATGCAAATCTATCTTTACTTAGTTTCTTATTGTATACTTATCATTGGTATATCTATATATTTATCAAGATCTTCTACAAAAGAAGATTTTTTAATAGGAGGTAGAAATCGCAGTGGTTGGGCCATTTTGTTCTCCAAATTTGCTGGAGCGATTGGTGTAAGCACCTTAATTACTTATACTGGCTATGCCTATAAATTTGGATGGGGACTTTTTGCAATGTCCATTGGTTCTGTAATCGGTTATCTACTATTTGCATTTTGGGCGGCTCCAAAAATTAAGGGCTTATCTCTAAAAGGGAACTTTTATACACAAGGTGATTTACCAGCTTTTGTTACTAATAATACAACCACATCATTAATTACCAATATAATTACAGTAGTTGTACAATTCTTTTGGATATTATTATCATTAGCTGGTGGAGCAAAAGTGATTGAATATTTTGGGTTATTTTCCTATGATATATCGCTTATTATCACGGCTTCTGTTGTTTTAATCTATGTTTTGTTTTCTGGCTTTAAAGCAGTGATCATTACAGATATTATTCAAGCAGTTATTATCATAATATTTCTATGTTTATTGCTTTTTAATATGTTTGATTTAAATGATTTTACTACCATTATATCTACTAAGCCAAGTGAAAGTGTACAAATCGGAAGTATATTAGGACTAACTTTGTATGGAGGGTTATCTGTATTTGGATTAGCCGACAGATATCAGCTTTGTTATGCTGCAAAAGACATTAAGTCATTAAAAAAAGGGTTAGGTTTAGCCATTATACCTGTACTTTTTATTGCATTTTTATTATTGTTAGTTGGACTTTATGTGTATCAACAGAATGCTGGTTTGGATCCTGATATGGTATTTATTTATGCAATGCAAAACCTGGTTTCAACTTCATGGTTACCTATATTACTAGTCCTATTTTTTGCAGGATTAATGAGTACTGCTGATACTTCTGTTTTTGCAGTATCTTCTCATCTCATTTATCAATCTTCAGAAAAGCGAAAGGTACTATTATTACGTTATACTACAGTTATCACAATTATTATAGCTTTCATCATTGCTCATTTCTGGAAAAGCATAGTAGATATTACAATTGTAGGTGCAGCATTGAGAATGACACTTTCTGTTGCTATGATATATGTGATACGTAATAAGAAAAATAGTGGTCGTTTTATCGCAAGCGCTCTTGGTGGAGTTACCGGATTGATAATAGGCTTAGTTATTTTTGGGCCTAAACCTACTATAGCTATCACTGTTCTTTTAGGATCACTATTAGGACTGATCTATAGATCTAAGTAGTGCTGTTAAAGTATCCTTAAACCTAAAAGCTGAGAATTTTATCTTTTTATATTTGGGAAATACTCAAAATAAGTTTCAATTCAATTATTATGCGAAAATTACTATTTGTAATAGCATTGAGCGCTATTTCTATATATACTGCTGAAGCACAACGACCTGAAAAGCCTAATTCTGTTCAAATCCATGAAGCAATTAAAAAATTAAACTTTTTAGGATCCGTGTTATATGTTGCTGCACACCCAGATGATGAAAACACAAGACTTATTTCTTATATGGCTAATGCAGTAAAAGCAAGAACTGCATATTTATCGCTTACACGTGGTGATGGAGGTCAGAATTTAATTGGACCAGAGATCAGAGAATTATTAGGTGTCATACGAACCCAAGAATTGCTAGCAGCCCGTAATACAGATGGTGGAGAGCAAATATTTACACGTGCTAATGATTTTGGGTTTTCCAAGCATCCAGATGAAACATTGGCTATTTGGGATAAAAAAGAGGTTTTAGATGATGTGATTTGGGCGATAAGAAAGTTTCAGCCTGATGTGATTATTAATCGATTTAATCATAGAACTCCAGGAACAACGCATGGACATCATACTACATCTGCCATGTTAAGTGTTGAAGCATTTGACTTGGTTGCAGATCCAACTGTTTATCCAGAACAATTAAAACATGTACAACCTTGGCAACCTAAACGATTGTTTTTTAATACTTCATGGTGGTTCTATGGTAGTAGAAAGAATTTCGAAAAAGCTGATAAATCGAAATTTCTAGAGTTTGATACCGGAGTGTATTATTCTAATTTAGGACTTTCCAATACCGAAATAGCATCTCTTAGTAGAAGCCAACATAAATCTCAAGGGTTTGGAAGTACTGGTGTAAGAGGAAAACAGAAAGAATATGTAGAATTAATAAAAGGAGACTTACCGAAAGATAAAACTAATATTTTTGATGGAATTGATACTTCTTGGAACCGGATTAAAGGTGGAAAAGCTATTGGTGATATTTTGTATGATGTTGAAAAAAACTTTGATTTTAGAAATCCATCAGCCTCAATTAATCAACTGGTTAAAGCGTATCAATTAATCCAGCAATTAGAAGATCAGCATTGGAAGACGATCAAAACCAAAGAGATAAAAGCAATCATAGCAGCATCAACAGGACTTTATTTAGAAGCTGCGGCTACTGATCCATATACAACTGCCAATAGTGAAGTAACAGTAAAAATAGAAGCTATTAACAGAAGTAGTGTTCCAATTGGTTTAAAATCTGTCGATATTGCTACTATTGGCTCTTCTGTTACTCCAGATATTTCTTTAGAAGTAAATAAAAGAACCAATTTAGAATTAAAAGGAAAAATTGTCGCTGAAACTCAAAACACTACTCCGTATTGGTTAAATAATAAAGCTACTTTAGGAATGTATAGCGTAGCGAATCAAAAACTAATTGGAAATCCAGAAACAAAACATCAGACAGAAGCGGTTTTTTATATAGAAATTGGTGGAACGATTATACCATATTCAAAAGATGTTATTTATAAAACTAATGATCCAGTAAAAGGAGAAGTTTATAAACCTTTTGAAATTGTACCAGCCATTTCAGCTAGTATTGCGGATAAAGTAATTATTTATGCTAATGATCTTTCAAAGGAAATACCTATTACTATCAAAGCTTCAGAAGCTAATCTTAATGGAACTGTAACATTAGCACATCCAAATGGTTGGAAAGTTACGCCAGAAAGTTTTGATTTTAACCTTACTCAAAAAGGAGAAGAAAAGATAGTAACTTTTACGGTTACACCTCCTTCAAATCAGAGTGAAGGTTTTATTTCACCGCAAATAAAACTAACCAATGGAAAAACATATTCTGATGAGGTAATTACAATAGATTATGATCATATACCGTTTCAAACAGTTATTCTTCCTTCAGAAACAAAAGTAGTACGACTAGACATCAAAAAGAAGGGTCAAAATATAGGGTATATCGAAGGTGCTGGAGATGTAGTTCCAGAGAGTCTACAACAAATTGGTTATCAAGTAACAACTATTTCTCCAGAATCAATCTCTCAGAAAACTTTAGAACCATTTGATGCGATTGTAGTTGGAATTAGAGCGTATAATACTGTTGAAGAGTTAAAATTTGGACAAAAATATTTATTAGAATACGTTAAAAATGGAGGGAACCTTGTTATTCAGTATAACACAAATAGAAGATTAAAAGTAACTGATAATCTAGGGCCATATCCATTAAAATTATCCAGAGATAGAGTTACTGATGAAAATGCTGCTATCAAATTACTAGCAAAAGATCATGCTGTTCTGAATACACCTAATAAAATAACGAATAAAGATTTTGAAGGTTGGGTACAAGAAAGAGGTTTATATTTTCCAAATGAATGGTCTAACGAATACACACCTATAATAGCAGCAAATGACAAAGGAGAATCTTCGAAAAAAGGAGCTTTATTAGTGGCCAAATATGGAAAAGGATATTATGTGTATACCGGACTAAGCTTCTTTAGGGAGTTCCCTGCCGGAGTATCTGGAGCTTATCGATTATTTGCAAATATGTTATCTTTAGGAAAGTAAAATCAATTAAGATTTTTATAAGATTCATAAATCTTAAATTTCTAAGGAATTCATAGCGATTCAATAAGTTTAATAAATAATATTTCTTGAGATCATTTTTGCATGGAATGAGCCATAACAATTAGTTGATACCCATCTAAATGATTATTGGGGAATTCCATATGAGGATTGAAGAAAAAATAAAACAGAAACAGATGAAAGACTCATCTAAAATAATTTGGAAAAAACTTTATACGATTGTTTTAATAGCTAACATCGTATACTTAGCATTTTTTTATTGGATTACTACAACTTTTTCTTGATAATTCTAAATCTTAAAACTATCTAAGTACTAACAGTCATTTTTTTGACAAAAGACAACTAACTAACATATGCAACTCGTAGACTGGATCATACTTATTGGAACTTTATTATTTATAGTTTTATATGGTGTATGGAAAACAAGAGGTAGTAAAAATGTACAAGATTACATACGTGGTGGAAATGAAGCCAAATGGTGGACCATAGGTCTTTCAGTAATGGCAACACAAGCTTCTGCAATTACTTTTTTATCTACTCCAGGACAAGCATTTCATAGCGGAATGGGGTTTGTTCAGTTTTATTTTGGTTTACCCATTGCAATGATCATTATATGTATTGTATTCATTCCATTGTACCATAAATTAAAAGTATATACTGCATATGAATATTTGGAAAACCGATTTGATCTTAAAACAAGAACCATAACAGCATTTTTCTTTCTAATCCAAAGAGGATTGGGAGCTGGAATTACCATATTTGCGCCCGCTATCATATTATCAGCTGTGTTAGGATGGGATTTAACAACCTTAAATATTATCATAGGTATTTTAGTTATTATCTATACAGTTTCTGGAGGGACAAAGGCGGTAAGTGTTACTCAAAAGCAGCAAATGGCCATCATATTTACAGGTATGTTTATAGCTTTTTTCCTGATTATTAGCTACCTACCTGAAGATATTACTTTTTCTAAAGCCCTTGATATCGCAGGAATTAGTGGGAAAATGGAGGTTTTGGATTTTTCTTTTGATTTAAGTAATCGATATACCGTTTGGACTGGTATTATAGGAGGAACATTTTTAATGCTTTCTTATTTTGGAACTGATCAAAGTCAGGTTCAACGGTATTTATCGGGACGATCTATACGCGAAAGCCAACTAGGATTGTTATTTAATGGTTTATTAAAAATACCGATGCAGTTTTTTATACTCTTAGTAGGTGTTATGGTATTTGTATTCTATCAATTTAATGCAGCTCCACTAAATTTTAATCCTGCAGCTAGTACCGCAATTCAGAACACACAATATGCCGAAGAATATAGTGCATTAGAAGATAAATTATCGGAAATTCAAGAATATAAAAAAACATCCATCCAAAATTATTTGAATTCCAATACTTCGAAAGAAGCTTCGGATGCAAGAAAATTAATGATTGCACTAGAAAGTTCTGAAAAGAAAACAAGACAAAGCGCTAAGGATCTGATAAAAGAAGCAGATGATACCGTAGAAACGAATGACAAAGATTATGTATTTATTCATTTTATTCTAAATAACCTTCCTAGAGGTTTGATAGGTCTATTACTTGCTGTAATCCTTTCTGCAGCAATGTCTTCTACAGCTTCAGAATTAAACGCTTTAGCTTCTACCACTGCTATTGATCTCTACAAGAGAAATATTACCGAGGAAAAAAGTGAGCAACATTATGTGTCAGCTTCTAAACTCTTTACATTGATCTGGGGAATTATAGCAATTTTAGTTGCTTGTTTTGCTAACCTTTTTGACAACTTAATTCAATTGGTAAATATCATTGGATCTATATTTTATGGGAATGTTTTAGGTATATTCTTATTGGCTTTCTTTATAAAATTTGTGAAAAGCAATGCTGTTTTTATGGCAGCTATTATTACTCAACTATTCATTATATATGTTTGGTGGCAAGACTGGCTTCCTTTCCTTTGGTTAAACGCTCTTGGATGCGGAGTTGTAATGTTTTTGGCAGTCTTACTAGAACCTTTTATTCCTACTAGTGAAATTGAGGTGGAAGAAGAATAAACAAATAAAGGGAAGCCATTAATTGGCTTCCCTCGTAAATTTTTTTATACTGTTTAGTATAAATCACAAATCCATAAACAAGCATCGACATCATCTACCATTGCAACAAATTTTCCGTTACAATAACACTCAATAGTTGAATTTGGTATTGTTGGATCTTCTTTTCTACCACCTCTGATGGATTTTTGTTCTACTTTATTTAAGGTATTTCCTAAGTTTGAAATTTTTTTTAACATAATTTTCATTATTCTAATTAACAATAAGTATCATAACAAACAACTCCTGCATATGTCATTCCTATACCGCAGAAGAGTACACAAGCTGGAGTACCAATACCTAATGTACCACCAATACAACCTGCATGACATATAACAGCTCCAGCATAAGCAGCTCCAACACATAAATAATATCTCCAGTTGCAACCAAAATAATCACTTCCAAAAGATGACTTATTTTGCTCAAATACCTTTGCGAAGGAATATTCTAAATCACTTTGTTTTACGTTTCCATATTTTTTTAAAATTATACTCCATTTTTTTGAAAAATTTTTAGAATATTCTGTTGTTTTTGTAGACACAGGATAAGCTAATAATTTGTCTAACTCTCTTGCTTCTTCATTAAACTCTAATCCTTGTTCTTGCAAAGCTATAAGTCTATTCTGTAACTCATTAACATTTAAAGTACTTTTACTAATGACATTTTCAAGAAACGATGCGTACTTTTCCATTTCCAGAGTCAAAGAAATAAAATCTTTATCCTCACTAAGTAGAGCTGAAATTTGGCGAGTACTTTTTTCAATGGAATCATTTTGTATTAATTGATTTTCAACACTATCATCTGTAGAACAACTAATTACAAATAGCGACAAGCAGAATAAGAAGATTGATTTTTGTAAAATATTTAATTTTAATGTTTTCATTTTTAATGAATAATTTAGATTTTTATAAATTAATTATTGGTAAAAAGATCACTCAGGTAAATTATCCTAAGTGATCTCTCCTTTTTTTGAGATAATGCAACTATTCTGGAATACACATTAAATCTCCTAAAAACCTGTTCGCACAGCGATATCCAGGACCACACATAAAATTAATTCCACAAATGTCCGGTTCTCTTTTTAATCCTCCTGCAATAGATTTCTGTTCGTTTTTGTTTAGCTTCTTCCCTAAGCTTGAAATGTTTTTTAACATGATTAAAAATTTTAAATTATGATGAATACTATGATCATTTATAGACATTCATAGCTTATGTCTTATTCTTCGCGAAAGAATTTTTAACTATAAATAGAAAAGAAACAATAGTAACTTTTACTAATTATGCCACCTTGTTACCATAATTAGATTTTTGTTACCCAAAAAAATTATCTTTTTTTCAAAAAAAGCAATAGAGCACTGATTATCAGTGCTGAAAAAACTAAAAAAAGAACTGTATTTAGCAGTAAATTTGAAGAAAAAAGTTTGGTTTCAGAATCACCAATCAATACAAAAGTAGCCCAATAGTATGGAGATGCATCAGACAGAGAGGCTGATGACAAATAATTGATCTTAGCATTATGCAAAGCTTGAGATTTAGATTGTCCTTTACTTAAGTTTTGATAAAAATCTTCCATAATCTTTGCTGTAGCTTTATCATTTGCATTCCATAAAGATGAAACAACTGTATTCGCTCCTGAGTTAAAAAAACCTCTTGCTAAACTCATAATACCTTCGCCTTTTTCTATTTTCCCTAAAGAAGTATTACAGGCACTTAGTACAACTAGTTCAGCTTGGTTTTTATAGGTGTATAACTCATGATACTCTAAATTAGTATCATGAAATGCTATTTGAAGGTTATCAGAGAAATTGGCATGCGTAGCTAAGTGAATTATTTTATAATTTTCTGTACCAGACAAAAAATTCTGTTTAGATGCCTGTTTTCTGCCATACCTATCTCCCACTACACTTTTAGAGATACCTTCTATCTCCATTTTACTATCACTAATATCCTCAAGATCATCGTGCATAAAATATACAGGAGCAAAACTCACTAAATCCTTTGAAGAAGCTCGTTTTACAGTTGTATTATACTTTAAAAAGGAYATAGAATATGCATAGCTTATTTCATTGTCTTGAATAAGATATCTATTTAAATTTTTATCATTTACTAAGGATTCAAATGGAATATATTGTAAAGCTCCATCTGGAATGATAATCAAATGTTTCCCATTTAAAGGTTCTGCTATCTTTTTCTGTGGAATTAACAATTTATATAATCTTGAAGCCGTAGTTTGAAACTTTAACCTATCATCTTCAGTCTCAAAAGGTCTTGACAACTGTTCACGGTACTTTAGAATATGATTCTCAATGGTATCCAGCTCTCCTATTTTTACAACTTCAATCTGGTTCATCGATATGAAAACTGCATACATGAAATTAAAATCATCATTATTTTCATCTCGATTGCTTACATAAGATATAATAACTTCATTCTCCTCTAAGTTTTCCTGAATCTTTGTTACCTCAACAATTTTATTTGTTTGTTTTTCTTTGTAATACTTTGGAAATAAAAATCTTAAAGAATCTTGTAATCTATCATATCTCTGTTTTAGCGAAAAACGCTTATTTTTCAATAATAAAACACTATCACTATTTTTTAGATTAACTAAATCATTTTCTAAAGCTAAAATTTGTCTTTTCAGTCCTATTTCTTGTTGCAAAATTGTATCTGATAGCTGAGACTTATGTATATTTTTTATAATATCTTCAGTGAGTAGTAGTGATTTCTTTTTTTCCGAGAAATAAAACGCTTTTTCTTTATTATCTAAAATTTCACAAACTAATATCCCTTTAAAATAAATTTCTGAAGCTTCTTTACGCCAATATAATCTAGAACCTTCCTCAACACTATCCCGTAATAGAATATCTATTAAATTGTCTGCAGATATTAAATTAGAAAGTGCCAATTCTGCATACGTTTGATCATTTTCTTGTTTATGCAATTTTATGAAAATAGTGGCCTTTTGAATAATCGCAACAAGCGCATTATACTTGTTAATTGCCCCTGTTAAATTTTCCCTATTAGGCAAGCTCTCCACATTTTGAGAAATACCAATACTATAGGTGAGAGATCTATGTATGAGATCCAAAGCATCTTTATATTGGCCTCTAGCATTAAAATAGTTACTCAAATTATGATATAACAAAGATTTTTCCTCATCATTAGTGCTGTATTGTAAACCTAATCTTAGAAAATAACGAGCACTATCTCTTTGTATAGAATTTTTAGCATCGATATATAAATTTCCTAAATTGGAATATGTTCTTGCCAATATAGAAGAGTCTTTTATTTCTGAAGCAATTTTTAGATTTCGTTGATAATAATATTTTGCCTTGTCAAAATTATAAGTTGCATTGCTATTGTAATAATTAGCATAATCATTATTAAGACTTATATAATCTCTTATTGGAAAAGTTGAATCAACTTTTCCAATAAGAGCATCTGTCTTATCCATTACCTTTAATTTTTCTAATGAACTATCATGAGTATCCATCTCCCCTAATAAGTGAGAATACCCAAGATACTTTTTGATCAACAATTTTTTTCTATTAAATTTCTCTAAAATGAAAATACCTTGTGTATAATAATCATTGGCTTTGTAAAAATCACCTTTAAGAAAATAATAATTACCTAATTCACAAAAAGATTTTCCTCTGCTATACTCATCCGTATTGATATTCACCACCTCTTTATAAAACATGTGTGAATAATCTATTTCTCCGGATTTCGCATAAAAAAGTCCTAGGTTATATAGCGCTCCAGCATATTTATCATTTTTCAATTTCAGTTTTTGATATAAGGAAATTTCTAATTCACTATACTTGATAGCATCTTCGTATAATTTCCTTTTATAAAGTTCACGAGAATACTCATGGGCAACCTCAATACTATAAAGCAAATCATTATGAGATAAATGAACTGCTAGTATACTATCAATCTTCATTGTTTTGTCTGATATATCAATATCAGAACGATCCAAAACAGATTTATAATCTGAAGAAAACTGTTGTGAATTCCCCTTTATATTAAATAGTGCTACAAGAATTAGTGTTAAAAAATATTTCACAATATCAATTCCCTTTGTAATCTTCACAAGTTGCGTATACAGTAGCTTTATCTACTTCTTCATTATCAGCATCTATAATAGCTTTCGGTTTACCTTTAAAAAAGATGAGTGTATTTACTTCCCAAACTTCAACATCCTTTATATCGCAAGAATTCCATCTAACAAGCAAACCAGAATTAAAGTAGTTATTACGAATAGAATCTTTTACAGCATCTCTTGTTCCTGACACATATTCTATTAAAACATTTGTAGTCTCAACACTCATTCGTTTCGTAAAATCATATTCTTGATTCTCTTCGGTTATATTATCAACACTACATCCAAAAAGAATTACAGAGCATATTACAAACATTACTATCTTACAAAAATTACCTTTTCCCATTTTTTTACTTTTTATTAATAATTATTAATTTTTAGCTAATTGGTTACCAAAACTTACATTTTGTTACCCAATTTTCTCAAAAAAATTATTTTTGCATCGGATTTACGATACACGAATGACTGATAAAACAGAATATCTTACAAGCTTACTTACTAATGATTCAAAAGGAAT
Organism: Aquimarina litoralis; assembly: GCF_019295435.1. Taxonomy (GTDB): domain Bacteria; phylum Bacteroidota; class Bacteroidia; order Flavobacteriales; family Flavobacteriaceae; genus Aquimarina; species Aquimarina litoralis_A. The sequence continues at coordinate 40,893 of NZ_WEKL01000110.1, read as the reverse complement.
AATGAAAATTTATACCTTGGTATTTCCTAGAGTAAGAAAATTTGTTTTACAAAATAAAGGTCAACAACAAGATGCTGAGGATATATTTCAGAAGGCTTTAATACRAATAACGGTTAGATATAGAAAAGAGCAATTTGAAATCAACAACAGTTTTGAAGCTTATTTATTTACTTCATGTAAAAATCTATGGCGTAAAGAATTAAATAAATCCAAAAACAGGGTAACAAATAGTGAAATTGTAGAACTAGTTCCCGAAGAAAGAGAAATGGCTTTAAGTATTTTAGAGCAAAAAAGATGGGAATTATTTAAGGAAAAACTAAACTTGATTTCGGATAACTGTAAAAAGGTTCTAACATTATTTTTCAATGGAGTTTCCTATCCGGAAATTGTCAAAAAAATGAAGTATAGTTCCGAAACCGTTGCAAGACAACGAGTATTTAAATGTAAAACCAAATTATCAGAGACCATAAAAACCGACAAACGTTATATATCTCTTAAAAAACTATGAGTATCGAAGACGACATATTAATTCAAAACTTTCTTAAGAATACCCTTTCGGAGGAGGAAAGGCAAAAAATATTGTCCAAAATGGAGATTGATGAGAGTTTTCGAGAAAAAATAAACTTTGAAAAACAATTATTCCTTAATCTAAATGATTCTGAATGGAGTACCAGTAATGCTCATGAATTACCAGAAGTTAAGGAATATGAGGATTTGATTAAAAGCAATACTACTCAAGAACTTAAAGATACTATTACCAAAGTCAATATAGAATATCAGGATATACAAAAGAAAAGGTCAAAGTCTTCATGGATATATGCTATTGCCGCAACAATTGCAATATTGATTGGAACATATATATTTTCTCTTTATAACACTACATCATATCAAGAACTGTATGCAAATTATTTAAGTATTTCTGATTTACCTTCATTGGTGGATCGTGGCAAAACCAATAAACAACCACTAATAGAAGCGCAGAAATTATTTGAAAACAAAAAATATAAAGAAACCTTAGAAATTTTAACAAAAGAAATAAACACGATAGAAAAGGACAAAGCGACTGTGTATTTATATATAAGTATTTCTCAAATGGAATTAAATCAATTTGAAGATGCTGAAAAAACTTTTGATCTTCTTATTAATAGCAAACTACTAGATGCACCAAAAGGAACGTGGTATAAAGCGCTATTATTTATTAAACAAAACAGAATAGAAAAAGCAAAAGAATTATTGAATGAAATTGCAAAGTCATCTACGAATTACAAATCTCAAGAAGCTTTACAACTTTTAGAAGAGCTATAAAAAATAAGCCTACAAATCTAGATTTGTAGGCTTATTAATTTACTTTTAAATACTATTTATTTTCAAATTACATTTTCAGATCTTTATTATCTTTTTCATAATTAAATAAATAATCGATGTCCATTTCCTGAACCTCTCCTAGTTTTTTCAAAGCATTCATATCTACATCTTTTTTATTACCTATCACAAGAACATTATAATTCTCACCTTTGATATTCTCGTTAAAGAAAGATTTCAGGTCTGCTAGTTCCATGTTCTTGATGGTATTATAAATCTCTTCACGGTTATCATTATCAATACCTCGTTTCTTAAGATTCTCATATGTCCAAAAAATGTTAGACTTAGTAATCCGTTGAGCTGCTATTTTCTTAAGCGTTGCTTCTTTTGCCTGCTTAAATTGTTCTTCTGCTTCTGGCATATCTGTCATTAACTCCATCATAGCATCCACTGCTTCAGGCAATTTGTTTGCTTGAGTACCAACATAAGCCATTATGTAATCTGAAGTTCCCACTTCTCTTCCTTGACTATAGCTAGAGAAAGCGGAATACGCTAGTGATTTTGATTCTCTGATTTCCTGAAACACAATAGAAGACAATCCACTACCAAAATAGGTGTTAAATAATCTAGAAGCTGCCATTTTTTTAGGATCAAATTCTGCTCCTTTTGCTAATAATAGCATCTCGCTTTGTACCATATCATAATCTACAAAGTATACATTACCACCAGTTTCTTTTTCTAAATAAATTGTTTTCTCAGGATAATCTTGTAAATCACTTTTTACAATATGATTTTTATCTAAAGAAGCGGTAGCTGCATTTATATCATTTCCATAATAGAATATACGCTGCTTATAGTTACGCAGTTCTTTAACCTTATCAACCAATTCCTGAGGGTTTATTGCTTGTAATTCTGAGGCAGAATAGATATTACGTAAACGAGAATTTTCTCCATACTTACCGTAACTCATAAGTCCATTCCAAAAGATATTTCCTTTTTGAGTTTTATTGTCTTTACGACCTTTTAATACTTTCTCTACGTATTTATCATATGTCTCCTGATTTGGTACTGCATTATTCCACAATTCCTCTAATAAAGATAGACCAGCATCAAGATTCTCCTTAAGTCCTGAAATTCCAACATAGGTTTTATCGTCTGCTGTAAATACATTATAACTAACTCCAATTTTATAAAACTCTTGTTTAAGTTGTTCTGGAGTATATTTATCAGTTCCTAAGTAATCTAAATATCCAGCAGCCAAAGACATTTTTGGATCATGATCTTTACCCATATCAAATATGATATTTAAGCTAAAAATATCATTATTTGGATTTTCTATATGGGATATGGACAATCCACTCTTAGTATTACTTTCTTTTATTGCTTTTTTATAATCTATAAACTGTGGAGTTAATGCTGGAGTTTTTATTTTATTGAACTCTTTTAAGAAATCAGATTCTTTATCTCTATTTAATTCAATTGGTGTGATACCAGGATTTTCCACCTTCACAATACTCTTATCTTCTCCCTTAATTTTATGAACTTCTACATAATTAGTTCCATATAATTCATTCGCAAATGTTACGATCTCCTCTTTAGTTATCTCTTTCATATTATCTAACATTTCAAGACGACTTTTCCAATCTTGAAAACCAATAAATGCTTCTAAATATGAGTATGCAGTGGAAGAAGCATTTTCATATTCTCTTATTTTAGATAAACGCAGATCATTTACAACAGCATCTATCAACCAATCTTCAAATTCTCCTTTTTTAATTTTATCAATTTGTTGTAACAATAAATCTCTAACTTCATCCAGTGTTTGATCTTCTTTTGGTGTACCATACAAAAGGTGAAATCCATAATCATTATCAAAATTTGTAAATGAAGAAGCATTTTGTACCAACTGTTTTTGATTTAAATTTAAATCAATCAAACCTGCTTGAGAATTTGCCAACATATAATCAATTAGGGTTACTATTACTTCTTGTTTAGACCCTTTTCCTTCTGTTCTAAAAGCTACATATATAGATTCTGCTGTAGGACCATATACTTCCTTTTTTACAGGAGAAGTAAGTGGTTGTAATGGATCAAACTTTGGATGAGAAACCTCTTTCTTCTTATAAGACCCAAAGGATTCGTTTACTTTTTTAATTGTAGCATCAAAATCTATATCTCCAACCAAAATTACGGCCATATTATTTGGCACATAATACTTATCAAAATATGCATGAATAGCCTCCATTGAAGGGTTTTTGAGGTGTTCAGACACTCCTATTGTAGATTGAGTACCATAAGGATGGGTAGGATATAACCCTTGTAAAACTGCATCATATTGTTTCCATCCATCATTATCTTGTCCTCTGTTAAATTCTTCGTATACAGCTTCTAATTCAGTATGGAATAAACGTAATACCAATTTACTAAAACGCTCACTTTCTACTTTTAGCCACTTGTCCAATTCATTAGTAGGAATTTTATTTACGTATACTGTTTGCTCGTTAGAAGTAAAAGCATTAGTTCCTTCAGCTCCTAAAGAACCCACAAGCTTATCATATTCATTTGCAATAGATATCTTCGACGCTTCCTGAGAAACTTCATCTATCTTTTTATAAATCTCCTTCTTTTTTTCTGGATCCTTTTCTGCTTTATGAGACTCATATAAGTCAGAAATCTCTTTTAAAAGAACTTTTTCTTTTTCAAAATCTTGAGTACCTATTTCATCAGTCCCTTTAAAAACCATGTGCTCTAAATAATGAGCCAATCCTGTATTATCAGCAGGATCATAGGTAGATCCGGCACGAACTGCTATAAGCGTTTGTATCTTCGGTTCTTCTGGATTTTTTCCTAAGTAAACTTTTAAACCATTCTCCAGTGTATAAAGACGAAGTCCTGTTGGGTCATTCGAAACTGTTTCATATGAAAATCCAGAAGGATCTGTATGCGTTTCTACTGCAAGTGTTTTCTCTGGTTTCGCTTCTTGATCTGATGAATTCTTACAATTACTCAGTAATAGTACTAAGGATAAAAGTAAGAGTGACTTTAATGATTTCATTTAGATAATTTAAGTTAATTGAATCTTTAATATTTTATGGAACGTAAAATGTTAATATATGTTACAGTTTTTAAGAGTACTTTAACATTGATATGAAATAAAAAAAGCGCAAAAGATTTAATCCTTTGCACTTTTATTTAATTTATAAATTTTACTATTAGAAATAATAATAAAATGCTTGTATTTAAATTAGCCCAAAACTTCAGCTACTTTTTTACCAATTTCTGCAGGAGAATCTACTACATGAATACCACACTCTCTCATTATCGCTTTTTTAGCAGCTGCGGTATCTTCACTTCCACCTACTATCGCACCAGCATGCCCCATTGTACGACCAGCAGGAGCAGTTTCACCTGCGATAAATCCTACGACTGGTTTAGAAGTTCCACTTTCTTTTATCCATTTTGCTGCATCAGCTTCTAATTGTCCTCCTATTTCTCCAATCATAACTACACAACTAGTTTCAGGATCATTGATTAATAACTCTACAGCTTCTTTTGTAGTAGTTCCAATAATTGGATCTCCTCCAATACCAATAGCTGTAGTAATTCCTAAACCTTCTTTAACAACCTGATCTGCAGCTTCATAAGTTAGGGTACCTGACTTAGATACGATTCCAACATTTCCTTTTTTGAATACAAAACCTGGCATAATACCAACCTTAGCTTCTCCTGGAGTTATTACTCCCGGACAGTTAGGTCCAATAAGTCTGCAACCTTTGCCCTTTATATAGTTAGAAGCTGTAATCATATCTGCTACTGGAATTCCTTCAGTAATTGTAATAATTACTTTAATTCCAGCATCAGCAGCCTCCATAATAGCATCTGCAGCAAATGCAGGTGGAACAAAAATAATAGTAGTATCAGCACCAACTTCTTTAACAGCTTCTTCTACAGTGTTAAAAACTGGTTTATCTAAGTGGGTTTGTCCTCCTTTACCTGGTGTAACTCCACCAACCACATTCGTACCATATTCAATCATTTGACCTGCATGAAAAGTACCTTCACTACCGGTAAAACCTTGAACTATTATTTTAGAATCCTTATTTACTAGAACACTCATTGCGTTATTATTTTTTTATTTTTTTTTGCAGTTTCAAAAGTACGGTTTTGAATACGATAGTTAAAATGAAAAGTCAAAAAAATCTTTTTTTAAGACTTTTTAATTTTATCCTACTTCAATACCACTTTTTCTTAAAATTTAGATATGATTTCTTGGATATGACTAAATTAACTAGCCAAAAATGATTTTAAATTTTCTTGAGAAGTATCCCCTTGTTGACTAATTTGATAGCCTCTATATAATTTACCATCTTTTAGTTCCCAAATGGCAATAAAATGAGCAATTACTTCTTCCTGATCTGGTCTTTCGATAGTTTTAGCAACATAAGTATATCTAACTGTAACCATACCATCTTCCTCTAAAAGGTGGCTAATTTCACATCGAAATGTTTCAAAAGAACTTGACATTTCTTTAAACATCGTTTTAATGTCATCAAATCCTTTTTTGTTATAGCCAAAACTACTATTCCAATTCAACTCTACTTCAGGATGTAAATATTCAGAAAAGGCTTCGATATTATGTATTAAATCTGTTTGATAAAAAGATTTTACGACCTCTTTTGCTGTTTTACTCATTATTCTTCAATTTTTCTATTAATTCAGGTATTTGCCTGATGGCAGCAATTTCTTTATATTTTTTTCTAAAATTATCTGCTGGAGTACCAAAATAACTTTTATTACCTTCTAAGGATTTACTTATTCCTGATTGTGCAGAAACAATAGCTTTAGTACCAATTGTAATTCCGCTAGTGACTCCTACCTGTCCCCATAAAGTCACTTCATCCTCTATAATTACACAACCGGCAATACCCACCTGAGATGCAATTAAGCATTTTTTTCCAATAACCGTATCATGTCCAATATGTACTTGATTATCAATCTTAGTACCTTCTTTAATGGTAGTATCTCCGGTAACTCCTCTATCGATTGTACAAAGGGCCCCTAGATCTACATTATCTTCTATAACAACACGACCTCCAGAAATTAGCTTGTCAAATCCTTCTGGCCTATTTTTATAATAGAATGCATCTGCTCCTAAGACAGTTCCTGAATGTATCGTAACATTATTACCAATTACAGTTCCATCGTATACGCTTACATTTGAATGAATTAAGCAGTTATCTCCAATCACTACATTATTTCCAATAAAAGCTCCTGGTTGTACCACGGAATTTTCACCAATTATAGCACTCTCTGATATTATTGAAGTTGCTTTTTCAAAAGGTTTAAAATAATTCGTTAGTACATTAAAATCTCTAAAAGGATCATCAGAAATTAGCAATGCTTTTCCTTCTGGACAATCAACTTTTTTATTAATTAACACTACTGTTGCGGGACTTTCCAAAGCCTTATCATAGTATTTTGGATGGTCTACAAAAACAATATCTCCAGGAGTTACTACATGAATCTCATTCATTCCTAGTACTGGAAAATCTGGGCTACCTATAAATTCTGAAGAAATAATAGTAGCTATTTGTTGAAGTGTATGGGTTTGAGGAAACTTCATTATCTTATTAAAATTCAGAAAAAACTGCGGAATTATTCCTTAATACGTTCTTTATAAGTTCCTTTTTCAGTTTCAATTTTAATCTTATCACCTTCATTGATAAAAAGAGGCACCATTACTTCAGCTCCTGTTTCTACGGTAGCTGGTTTTGTAGCATTAGTAGCCGTATTACCTTTAACACCAGGTTCTGTAGCTGTAACTTCTAGAATAACACTAGCCGGCATCTCCACAGAAAGAGGCATCTGATCTTCAGAGTTGATAATTACCGTAACGATCTCACCTTCTTTCAATAATTCCGGAGCATCAAGTGTAGATTTTTCTAATGTTATCTGATTATAATCTTCTGTATTCATAAAGTGATGTGTATCACCTTCAGCATACAAAAATTGAAATTTATGAGTTTCTACACGTACATCTTCAATCTTATGTCCAGCAGAAAATGTATTATCGATAACCTTTCCGGTTGTCACACTTTTTAATTTCGTACGAACAAAAGCTGGTCCTTTTCCTGGTTTTACATGTAAAAACTCAACAATCTTATAAATATCGTGATTATATTTTATACATAATCCATTTCTTATATCACTAGTATTTGCCATTGTTATTCTTGTTACTTAATATTATTTATATGTATTAATTAGAGAAATATCCTTTCATGATACCTCTTTGTGAGTTTTTAATAAACTCTAATACTTCATCTCTTTCAGGTGTAGCTTCCATCTCAGCTTCTATAATAGCTACTGCTTGGGTATTATTATAATTACTTTGATATAATATCCTGTATATGGATTGAATTTCTCTAATCTTTTCTGTAGAAAACCCTCTTCTTCGTAAACCTATAGAATTAATTCCCACATATGATAAAGGTTCTCGAGCAGCTTTTACGTATGGAGGCACATCTTTTCTTACCAAAGAACCACCAGTTACGAAAGCATGATTACCAATACTACAGAACTGTTGAACAGCAGCCATTCCTGCTAAAACCACATGATCACCTACATTTATGTGCCCTGCTAACGTACTATTATTGGAAAAGATACAGTTGTCTCCAACAATACAATCATGTGCAATATGACAATAAGCCATAATCCAACAGTTACTACCAATTTTAGTTTTCATCCTGTCAGTAGTACCTCTATTGATGGTAACACACTCTCTAATCGTTGTATTATCGCCTATTTCAGTAGTAGTATCTTCGTCATTAAACTTTTTATCTTGTGGTACTGCAGATATCACAGCTCCTGGAAAAATACTACAATTTTTACCTATTCGAGCTCCTTCCATTATAGTAACATTAGAACCTATCCAAGTTCCTTCACCGATTACTACATTATTATGAATCGTTGTAAATGGCTCAATAACTACATTTTTTGCAATTTTTGCTCCTGGATGAACATATGCTAAAGGTTGATTCATGTATCTTATTTTATTTTTTAGTATATAACTTTAAAATATACTAAATAATTATTTTGATTTAACTATTTGTGCCATAAGTTCTGCTTCTGTTACTAACTTTCCGTTAGCATAGGCAAAACCTTGCATATGACAAATTCCTCTTCTGATCGGAGTAAGTAATTCTAACTTGAATATCAATGTATCTCCAGGAAGTACTTGTTGTTTAAATTTAACCTTATCTATTTTCATGAAATAAGTCAAATAATTTTCTGRATCTGGAACCGTACTCAATGCTAAAATACCGCCAGTTTGTGCCATTGCTTCAACTTGCATGACACCAGGCATAACTGGTGCTCCTGGAAAATGTCCTACAAAAAATGGTTCATTCATAGTAACATTCTTCATACCCACCACATGCTTATCTGACATCTCCAAAATTCTATCAATCAATAAAAATGGTGGTCGATGCGGTAACATAGACATGATTTTATTAATATCCATCAAAGGCTCTTTATTCAAGTCAAATTGAGGAACTTTATTTCGCTTTTCAATCTTTATGATTTTTGCAAGTTTTTTGGCAAACTGCGTATTTACATAGTGACCAGGTTTATTAGCAATGATTTTTCCTCTAATACGTGTACCTATAAGAGCAAGATCTCCAATTACATCTAAAAGTTTATGTCTTGCAGCTTCATTAGGATAATGTAGTGTTAAATTATCTAGAATACCATTCGGTTTGATTGCTATGGATTCTTTTCCAAAAGCAACTTTCAACTTTTCCATGGTATCTGGACTCAATTCTTTATCAACATAGACAATTGCATTGTTTAAATCACCTCCTTTAATAAGGCCATGCTCTAGCAACATTTCTAATTCATGCAAAAAACTAAAAGTTCTTGCATCAGCAATTTCTTCTTTAAAATCAGAAAGGTGTTTTAGAGATGCATTTTGAGTACCTAAGACTTTCGTGCCAAAATCTACCATTGTAGTTACTTGGTACTCATCTGAAGGCATTACGATTATTTCGCTACCAGACTCTTCATCAGTATAAGAGATTACATCTTTTACAATATATTCGTCTCTTTCTACTTCTTGTTCTACGATACCTGCTTCTTCTAAAGCTTGTATAAAAAACTTACTAGAACCATCCATTATTGGTGGTTCAGAAGCGTTTAATTCAATTAACAAGTTGTCTATTTCAAGTCCAACACAGGCTGCAAGTACATGTTCTGAAGTTTGAATACTAACTCCATTTTTCTCAAGATTTGTTCCTCTCTGTGTATTTACAACATAATTGGCATCCGCCTCGATAATAGGATTTCCTTCTAAATCCACACGACAAAATGCATATCCGTGATTCTCTGGTGCTGGTTTAAATGTAAGCGTTACTTCTTTTCCAGTGTGAAGACCTACTCCTTTAAGCTCCACTTCTTTCTGAATAGTTCTTTGTTTATTTCCAACGGAATTACTCATTGTCATTGATCTTTTTCTCAAGTTTGTATATTCTATCTACAATTTTGGGCAAATTTTTAAAATGTACATAAGATTTATTATAATCCGAGTACCCTAATGCAGGCGAGCCTTGTATTGCTTCTCCATCTTTTATATTTCTTCCAATTCCAGATTGCGCCTGGATTCTCACCTTATTTCCAATAACTAAATGGCCTGCGATTCCAACTTGTCCACCAATCAAACAGTGCTTTCCTATTTTGGTAGAACCTGCAATACCTGTTTGTGCAGCTATTGCGGTATGTTCCCCGATCTCCACATTGTGGGCGATTTGAATTTGGTTATCTAGCTTTACTCCTTTTCGGATGATCGTAGAACCTAAAGTTGCTCGATCAATTGTAGTTCCCGCTCCAACATCCACATTGGATTCTATGACTACATTTCCAGTTTGTGGAACTTTACTATACTCACCTTTTTCATTTGGAGTAAAACCAAAACCATCTGCTCCTACAATTGCTCCACTGTGAATAACACAGTCATCTCCAATTATAGATTCAGAATATATTTTAGCTCCTGCAAAAACAATCACATTATTACCAATGGTTACATTATCTCCTATATATACATTAGGATATATTTTCGCATTTTCACCTATAGTAACATTATCACCTAAATAAGAAAATGCACCTAGGTACATATTATCACCGTAGGTAGCTGTTTCAGAAATAAAACTAGGTTGTTCGATACCCGTTTTATTCATTTTTACCATATTATAGTAATCCAACAATTGCGAAAATGCTTTATAGGCATCATCTACTCTAATCAAAGTCGTTTTGATTTCAGACTCTGCTTCAAAAGTTTTATCAACAATCGTAATAGATGCATCGGTAGAATAAATGTACGGTGTGTATTTGGGATTAGATAAGAAAGTTAATGAACCTTTAGTTCCTTCTTCTATCTTTGCTAGTTTAGATACTTCTACGGTTTCATCTCCTTCGATTTCACCATTTAGAATACCTGCAATTTGTGTGGCTGTAAAAATCATTAGCAACAAAAGTATAAAAAATGTGTTAATCTATGTACTTTGGATAACAGATAAAATATTTAGTTACCGGTTTTGCCAAAGCCTTTAAATTAAATTGATCTGTAGCACTCACTATATCAACTATTTTGCTTGATTTATATAAGATATTAATATTCTGTTTGTTTTGATGATATGCTTGATTTGCAATCATTCCTGTGAAAACAAAATAACGAGCTTCTTCTTCAGATATTTCAGATTTTATTCTAAAATCTTCGATACGTTTGTTGATTTTTTCCTCGTTAAACTCTTTCTTTTTAATCTTAATTTTCAGTAAATCTCTCTCTATGATCATTTTACACAAATTGCGTAATACAAAATCATTTGATGTCGTCCATTCTTTCATAGCAGAGACAATATCATAATCGTCTAGTTTGGAAAATGTTTCTAACACATCTTCTGTAAAATTACTTGAAGAAATTTTATTTTCTAAAAAGAACAACAAAGGCTTACTAGCATTTAGTTTTTCTCCTTTATCTACTAATTCTTTCGCTCTTTTTAATACTCTTATTAGTAAACTCTCTGCTACCAAACTCGTTTTATGTAAATATACTTGCCAATACATTAGTCTTCTTGCTAACAAGAATTTTTCGACGGAGTATATTCCTTTTTCTTCTACAACCAATTCATCCTTTACTACATTAAGCATAGTAATCAATCGTTCGCTATTGATGTTACCTTCTGCTACTCCAGTATAAAAACTATCTCTTTTTAGATAATCCAAACGATCCATATCCAATTGACTAGAGATTAGCTGATGCAAGAACTTACGATGGTATTCGCCCTTAAATATTTGTATGGCAAGCGTTAAACTACCGTTAAATTCCATGTTTATTTTCTCCATAAACATCAAAGAAATGGACTCATGATTTACTTCATTAACGATACTATGTTCCATAGCATGCGAAAAAGGCCCGTGACCTATATCATGTAATAAAATAGCAACATACAAGGCTTCTTCTTCTTCATCGGAAATGTTAACTCCTTTAAAACGAAGTACTCGCACTGCATTTTGCATTAAATGCATACAGCCCAATGCATGATGAAATCTTGTATGATGTGCACCAGGATATACTAAATAAGACAATCCCATCTGTGATATCCTTCTTAACCTCTGAAAATAACGATGCTCAATAAGATCAAAAATTAGTTCATTAGGAATCGTAATAAAACCGTAAATTGGATCGTTTAATATTTTGAGTTTGTTTCTTTTTTTCAAGTTTACTTTACTTTTGTTAACAAATATATATTATATGTATTTAGAATTGCGAATTAAGTAATACGAATTATCTATTTACCCGTATATTTAAAAATGAAATTGTAATTCTTCAAAAAAGTAACAGTCAATTATAACAATAGAAGATATTTTTTAGGTTATTATTTCGTTGAAATATGATAATCTCACAACAATAAATAAAATTAGCATCGCATGAGCAACATAAAGATTCTTTGGGTAGATGATGAAATTGATTTACTAAAGCCACATATATTATTTTTAGAAAAGAAAAACTATAATGTTACCAAATGCCAGAGTGGCACAGAAGCAATAGAAACGCTGGAAGAAGAAAACTTTGATATTGTATTTTTAGATGAAAACATGCCTGGATTGTCTGGAATCGATACCTTATCAGAAATTAAAGAAAAAAACGATAGCCTTCCTGTCGTTATGATCACCAAGAGTGAAGAGGAATATATAATGGAAGAAGCTATCGGTAGTAAGATTGCGGACTACCTTATAAAGCCTGTGAATCCAAATCAGATTTTATTAAGTTTAAAAAAGAACTTAGACCACTCTAGATTAGTTTCTGAAAAAACCACTTCTAATTATCAACAAGAGTTTAGAAAAATAGCAATGGATATGGCTATGGTAAATTCTTATTCCGAATGGGTCGAACTATATCAAAAGTTATTGTATTGGGAAATTCAGTTAGAAGATATTGAGGATACTGGAATGTTTGAAATTCTAGAATCTCAAAAAGTAGAAGCTAATTCTCAATTCTGTAAGTATATTGATAAAAATTACCCAGATTGGTTTAATGGAAATGAGGAAGCACCGATTATGTCGCATACTTTATTCAGAGAAAAAGTAGTCCCTGAATTAAGTAAAGAACAACCAACGCTCTTTATTGTAATTGACAATCTACGGTATGACCAATGGAAAGCTTTTGAACCTATCGTAAATAATTATTATAAAAAGGAAGAAGAATTATCTTATTGTAGTATCCTACCAACGGCAACGCAATATGCTAGAAATGCTATTTTCTCAGGACTGATGCCAGCAGATATGAAAAAAAGACATCCAGACTTATGGTTGGATGATGTAGATGAAGGTGGTAAAAACATGAATGAAAATGAATTTCTAACTGCTCAATTACAAAGATTAGGATTAGATATTAAACATGAATATTATAAAATTACGAATGAAAGGTCTGGTAAAACGCTAGCTGCTAATTTTAAAGGATTAAAAGATAACGATCTTACTGTTGTGGTTTACAATTTCGTTGATATGCTATCGCATAGTAAGACTGAAATGGAAGTAATCAAAGAATTAGCTTCTAATGATAAATCCTATCGATCGCTAACTCAAAGTTGGTTCAAAAATTCTCCATTACTTGATATGATACAACAAGCACAGCAAATGGGCTTCAAGCTGTTAATTACAACTGATCATGGAACGATTAATGTAAAAAATCCATCAAAGGTTATTGGAGATAAAAACACAAGTTTAAACCTACGATACAAAACGGGAAAAAGTCTTACCTATGAGGATAAAGAAGTTTTAGCGGCAACAAATCCTAAAACCATACACTTACCTTCTATAAACATGAGTAGTTCGTTCATATTTGCTAAAGGAGACTATTTCTTTGCGTATCCAAACAACTACAATCATTATGTAAGTTATTATAGAAACACCTATCAACATGGTGGTGTTTCATTAGAAGAAATGATTATCCCATTTGCAGTATTGAAACCAAGATAGGATTATATAAGTAGAAAGATTAATAAAGAGTATGTAGTATGAAAATATCATATTGCATACTCTTATTTTATATAGTATGTTGCAGCACCAAAAAAAAACATTGTGAAGATTACCTATACTTTAGAAGAACTTTCCGAAACAGCTCAAAAAATTATTGAGAATGCTACCCATAAAACATTGTTGTTTGATGCCGAAATGGGCGTTGGTAAAACCACGCTGATTAAGGAAATATGTAGACAGCTAGGCGTTACTGACAATATTTCTAGTCCAACGTATTCTTTGGTCAACGAATATCAAGGTACAGAAGACACCATTTATCATTTTGATTTCTACAGAATCAAGGAAGAAGAGGAAGCTTATGATATAGGATTTGAAGAGTATCTTGATACAAAATCTTGGATATTTATAGAATGGCCGGAAAAAATAGGTAATTTATTACCAATTGACAGTGTTAAAATTAAAATCGGACTTCAAAACGATGGTAAAAGAGTACTCTCGGTAGGGTAAAATATGTTAAAAAAGCCGTTTTAATAAAATTTAACAGAGTAACGCTTTTTCTTACACTAATAATAAACTATTTTTATTGTTGTTTTTTACAAGTATTTAATCGATAAAAATATGTTTTTTAACAGTATTAACGTAAGAACTATACTTTTTTTAAGTAACAAAAGGGGCTGCTTACAGCTTGCAAAACTACAATTTTTTTGATTCGATTAACTGTTGGATTTTCTTATATGTTTGGGGCCATAACTAATTAAATCCCTATTATAATGAAAATCACAACAACCCTAATGTTCAGTATTTTTTTTAGCTTATCAACCTACATGATCTCCGATGTAGCGACCCATACCCAACCTAAACCTGATACCTCAATCACACAAAATGACAACAAAGGAACAACAATGTCCAAATCCATCGACAAAAAGAAAATTAAAATACCTTCGAAGGGGTAGTATTGTTGCTATTTTTATAGCTATTATACCATTCATGTTTTATATTATTGATATTTTCCCAGATGGCGACATTTGGGAAAATTCATTTTTTACATACCAGAGCAAATACTATGAAAGTGTCAATGTATTTATCTGGGTACTTATTGGTAAACTCATCCCCTTATCATTATTTATAATCTGGTTCTTTACCTGTAAAAATTGGTGGTATCATGTGATTCTTATCCCAATAGCTTTATATGCTTTTCAATTAATTTCAATAATAGTTGAGGATTCTCAATTGATTACTGACAAAGAAGTTTATTATCTAATCCCAACAACAATTATTATTTTGTCAATTGTATACACAGTCAGAACCAAGGTTTTTGATAAAATTCACAACATTGATTTATCAGAATTAGACACATTAAAAAAGACTCGTAAAAAATCTTGGTGGAATCGGCTTCGATAACACTTATATTCAATTATTTATGAGGTTTCTAATGATATATACCAACCATAGATGATTGTGTATCGTATGAATCTTTTTATTACAAATACTGTAATACTAAATTTGGATGCTATTCATTTTTATTCGTAATTTGAGATACAGAATTACACACAAATGAGTAAACCATCCTCTCCTTTTACCAAAGAACAACTCCTGCCACAGGAAGAAATGATTGAAGTGGCAAAGAAAAAAGGAAAACTATTCATAGGCATCCCAAAAGAAACCAGTTATCAGGAAAAACGTGTATGCCTTACACCTGATGCTGTTGCCGCTTTAACGGCACATGGCCATAGAGTCTTATTAGAATCTAATGCAGGTATTGGTGCCAGTTTTACCGATAGAGAATATAGCGAAGCTGGAGCCGAAATTACCAAAGACACTACTAAAGTGTTTGGCTGTCCGATTATTCTCAAAGTAGAACCACCCTCTTTGGAAGAACTGGAACATATCAATCCGCAAACGGTTTTAATTTCTGCTTTGCAGCTAAAAACGCAATCTAAGGGATATTTTCAGGAACTAGCAAAAAAGAGAATTACCGCTCTTGGATTTGAATTTATCCGTGATGCCGATGGTGCATATCCTGCAGTGCGTGCATTAAGTGAAATAGCAGGAACCGCAGCTGTATTGATCGCATCCGAACTAATGAGCAGTGCCACACAAGGTTCTGGTCTTATGATGGGTAATATTAGTGGTGTTCCACCAGTCGAAGTTGTCATCGTAGGCGCAGGTACCGTTGGAGAGTTTGCTGCAAGATCTGCCATTGGACTTGGCGCTAATGTGAAAATATTTGACAATTCTATTACCAAACTACGTTGTATACAAACCAATATGGGAAGACCTTTGTATACCTCAACCATACAACCAAAAAACTTATTAAAAGCTTTACGTCGCTGTGATGTAGTAATTGGAGCGGTACGTGGAAAAAACAGATCTCCCATCATTGTTTCAGAAACCATGGTAGAACGCATGAAAAAAGGAGCTGTTATCATCGATGTAAGTATTGATATGGGTGGTTGTTTTGAAACTAGTGAAGTTACTTCACATGATCACCCCACTTTTGAGAAACATGGAGTAGTACATTATTGTGTACCGAATATCCCTTCTCGCTATGCCAAAACCTCTTCCCTATCCATTAGTAATATTTTCACACCCTATTTATTACAAATTGGAGATGAAGGAGGTATCGAAAATGCAGTGCGTTTTGATCGAGGATTGAAAAGTGGATTATATTTCTATCACGGAATATTAACCAGCAAATCTATTGCCGATTGGTTCGATCTTTCCTATAGAGATATTAATTTATTGATTTTCTAAGAACACAAAATATTCGATCAGTTTTAACTATATGAATTTGCAGATTCTTTGGGATACAAAGAGCATTTAAATCGATAAACTTTCTGTACTTTTGGGCTTTGATTTTTTATAATATATGAAACTAGCACATCGACTTGGATTTTATTTTTTCGGTTTTATTATCGGATTGTTTTTACTGTTCTTTTTTCTAGGTGGTAAAAATGCATCTTGTGATTATTCTCCCAATGCTCGAGTACTCAAAAATATTAGAATTAAAGAACGACTATTTTCTAAAGAGGTATTGACTGCTATGCATAACTACAGCATTGATACTGCTGATATTTCTTCGATTTTAGTTTCAGGAAATGTAGATTTCAACAAGAGCAATACCAAATTAGACTCCTGTAAAACTTACTTTATAGAAGGTATCGCAAAAGAAAAATCCATTGGATTATTAATCGCCAATTGTGATTCTATTGCTAAGATAAATTCTTTGGAAGTTAATAGATAACAACTACAACTCCCTACTCATTACCCAAAACTGAAAATCTTCTTTACCAATACTAAAAGGATGCTCTCCAGCAATCTTATAACCATCCCTTTGATAAAAGGCAACTGCTTTTGTATTTTCTTTCAAAACCGATAGCCATATAGCATCACCACTTTCTTTAGCTTTTTCTAAAATTAATTGTTGTAATTGTCCTCCAATACCCTTTGATAGATAGTCTTGAAGTAGATAGAGCTTTTGTAATTTACATGCATTATCGGACTTAACAAATTCTGAAGGAGTATTCAGTTGGATTTTTGCATAACCAACTGCTTTTTGTTCATAAAACACAATCCAAAAAACATTATTAGGTTTTGCGATACTACTTCTTAGTTTTTCTTCAGAAAATGTCCTATCTAAATAATCTGAAAGATCTTGCTTGTCTTTAAAAAGATAACCAAAAGATTGATCAAAGGTAGTTTTACCTAAATAAGAAATATCAGGAATATCTTCAATAGTTGCTATTCTTATATGTACACTCATAGTATCTATCTTTTTCTAGGATCTATATTTTGATAGGTTTCCAATAATTTCTTGAAAGCTTCCAAATTTACAGGTTTATGAATTACTTTCTCACTTAAAGGGTATTTTTTCAAAAGATGTGAAGGTCTTATAGGTCTTTCCGTAAATCCTCCTCCACAGTTTGGACATACATTATGAAAAATAGTATCTACACAATCCTTACAAAACGTACACTCGAAAGTACAAATCATCGCATCATTACTATCATTAGTTAACGATTTATTACAGTGTTCACAAGTTGGTCTAATTTCCAGCATAATTAAAAGATTAAGGTAATTTATTATCAGCTACATATTTCAATACAGCATCAGGAACAGATACTCCTTCTATTAAGTCGTTTTCTGAAACCGGATCTAGTGCTACTTGCTTTATAGGAACAACACCTGCCCAAATTGGAAGATTATGATCTTCTTTCTCATCTACAACACCTTCTGCTCTAACCTTTGCTGAAGCAGTATCAATTTTAATTGCCATGACTAAAGTGGCATTGAACTCTTTTGCATTTGGTTGTCGGATATTATCCCAATGTCCTGGAATCATATGATTTAAAATACAGGCTAAAGCATCCATTTTCTCTTTAGGATCTTCTACTTTTCTAACATTTCCAAAAACAGTAGCAGAACGGTAATTTGCTGAGTGATGAAAAGCTGATCTTGCCAAGACCAAACCATCTAAGTGTGTTACAGAAATACTTGCTTTACCCACATCCAACAAATTAGTCATCATTCTGTTTTTCAAAGAACCATGAATATAAATAGTATCGCCATCTCTACCATAAGCTGTAGGAATTACAATAGCATTACCATTCCAAGCATATCCAATATGACATAAAAATGCATCATCTAAAATCTGATGAATCTCTTCTACATTATACGTTGCTCTTTTAGCACCTCTAACTACTTTATTAAGTTTTGTTACTTGATATTCTGACATTACTTATTCATTTTTTGATATGAATCAAAATTAGTAGTTTTATGGACTCATTTATTAATCCAGTTTATACATAATGAGTAGTCCAGTTGTATTTCCTTTCAAAAGCAATATTATATTAGATCGTAACTCTAACCGACATCTTTATCTTCAATTATGTGACCAGATGATTGGTTTTATTAAATCTGGAAAACTGGCTCCTTCTACAAAGCTTCCCGGATCTCGTAAATTATCTGAAGATTTAGAGATTCATAGAAAAACTGTTGTCGCGGCCTATGATGAATTGATGTCACAAGGTTGGATTGAAAGTATTCCGGCCAAAGGAAGCTTCGTTAGTAAAGATCTACCCATAGTAGTACCTAAAAAATTTCAAAATGGAAAAAATATYGACCCAAATAATGTTATAGGTTTTAGCTTCAAAAAGAGAAAACATCTAATGATACGAGGAATAGAAAAAATTAAAGCTCCTCTAAAAGTAGACGAAGGTGTTCCTGATCATCGATTAGCGCCTATTGAAGAAATTGCTAAAAACTACCGGAATATTACTAATAAAGTTCATCATCAAGATCTTTTAGGCTATGGAGATACCTATGGAAATATGGATTTAAGAAAAGCTTTGGTTTCCTATCTTAATCAAAGTAGAGGCTTAAAAACTACAGTGGATAATATACTAATTACCAGAGGTAGTCAAATGGGGATTTACCTTGCTAGCCAATTATTGTTACATGACCAAAAGACGATCATTACCGGAAATACGAATTATATGACTGCGGATAATACCTTTATTGAAGCTAATGGTAGTGTAAAACGTGTTTCTGTTGATGACCAAGGAATCAATACAAAGGAGATTGCTACTATATGCAAACAACAAAAAGTAAGTGCAGTATATGTGACATCTCACCATCATCATCCTACTACTGTAACCTTATCAGCAGAAAGACGCATGCATCTTTTGAGCTTAGCGCAACAATATCGTTTCGCTATTATTGAAGATGATTATGACTATGATTTCCATTATTGCAATGCTCCTATCCTACCATTAGCTAGCAATGATACTCAAGGAAATGTTATGTATATTGGCGGTTTTACTAAAATTATTGCTCCCGCGCTACGGATCGGTTATTTTATAGCTCCAAAAGAAGTGGTCGATGAAGCTGCCAGATTAAGACGGATTTTGGATAGACAAGGTGATACTTTATTGGAACAAACACTTGCCAGAATGATTATTAATGGTGATGTACAAAGGCATAGCAATAAAGTAAGAAAGATCTATAAAGAAAGACGTGATCTATTTTGTGATTTACTTAGCGAAAAGCTAGATAACTATTTTGATTTTAAAGTTCCTAATGGTGGTATGGCGGTTTGGGTACAATTGAAAAAACAATACAACTGGGATACTGTAATGGCTGAAGCATTAAAACTAGACGTTGCCTTTAATCCAGAATGGAGACGTTATGATAATGAAAACTTAGGACATAACGGAATTAGAATTGGATTTGCAGCATTAAATAAAGAAGAAATACATACAGTAATCAGCACCTTAGAAAAGGTAATGGCGTCTATAAAGCATCACAGAAGTTGACTAAAATTATTTTATTTTTCGCTAAACCTATAGAAACTGTTTTTAAATATTCATTTATTTTTTCTCCATTAAGTTTATCTTTCAGAATAATTTCACCAAGCTCTTTCTCTATTTTTTCTTTAAAAAAAATTAAATCGATTCCTTCATTGAAAGATATAAGCTCCAAAGTGCAATTTTCAAAAGTTGACACCTCCAAATAACTAATTTGTTTAGGCTCATACTCTAAAAATTCATATACTTCCTCAGAAACTTCGAAAACTTTATCTCCAACAGGAAATTCAAATTCTTCGAGAAGAGTCATATGAGTAATCTGATCGTGATTTAAAATTTTGGTCTTACTTTTTATATTAAAATCAATCTCAAAATTATTCTCGACATAAACAGATTTTATTTCCTTATATAGTTTGAGAGTACCGAAGTGCGGATCATTCTTTAGATAATCAATAAACTTTTCTTTAGATGGATCAAATTTATCGTTATACGTATAAAAATAGAAATAACCTTTATCTGTGCTTCCATCTTCTAATTGGATTGCTACCTTAAATCTAAAAGCCAAACCGGCATCGGCAAAGCAAGGAATTGATTGAATAATGATAAGAACTAACACTATTTTTTTAAAAAAAGCTAGCTTCATTTGATTTGTTGAATTAGTATATAAAGCTTATCAATAATCCAGCCAAACTAACTTTTTTGAATAAATGATTGTAAATAGCCTCATAGAATCTATCAATAATGAAAAACAATTTTTAATAACTCTCAACCAAATGAATTATTCAAAATCGTCAGAAAGAAAATCCATAGCTATTTTTACACTTTCTTCAGGTTTTTCTTCCATTGGTAAATGACCAGTTTCTTTCATAATAACTAATTTGGAATTAGGAATATCCTCATCAAACTTATAAGCAGCTTTTACAGAAATCCAGCGATCATTTTCACCCCAAAGAATAAGTGTAGGATTATTTATCTCTTTTAGTTTATGTGATGTATCTTTTCCTCTCTTCATGGTAAGTCTATCCATAAAAGCTTGTCGATTTCCTTCTCTTAAGGCAAAATCATGGTATTGCTTCACCAAAGCATCTGTTACTTTACTATCGTCATAATACACCTGCTCTAAGTTATTACGGATAATAAATTTTGGAGTAAAATAGAGGAATATTTTATTGATAACTGGGATACGAGCTAATCTAAAAACCGAAAAACTACTACCCTTCTTTTTTTTATTTTCTGTAGTTTGTTTCTTTGGTTTACTTCTATATCCTGAAGCGTCTAATAATAAAAGTTTCTTTACTTTTTCCGGATAATCCAATGCAAAACTCCAAGCAATACCGCCTCCTAAAGAATTTCCTGCAAGATGAAAACTTTTGAGTTCTAACTTATTTACAAAATCATATAGGAACTTTGTATAATCCTCTATCGCATATGCTCCTCGAATATGAGGTCCTGTTAACCCAAAAGCTGGTAAATCTATACTTATCACACGATAATTTGCTTTTAATGTATTAGCCCAGCCTTCCCAAGTATGCAGTGATCCTCCACTACCGTGTAGTAAAACAATAGGAACTCCAGATCCTTGATCTGTATAATGAACCATCATTCCATCTACTTCTACAAAGCTAGAATAGGAATAAGTGTATTCTTCTTTTAACTCTTCTACAGGAATATCGAAATCTGCCAGAAAAAATAACGATAAGAAGATTACAGTTATAAAAATTAGAAATCTCTTATATCTTCTCTTTTTTCTCATGGTATTAAGAGTTTATAGCTACTTGAAAACAAGTTGGTATTGATGGAGTAGCCCTTGTAAATTAGTTTTCGAAAAAATCGCTCCCTTCAACTTATTAATTTCAGGGTTAATTGTGTAATTAAACGCAGTACTAAAATCTACTTTTTCGGCATTGGTTTGCTCAAAAATAGTCTTTGTCAAATCACAGTTCTTAAACTCAGAACCGGTAATAATAGCCTCTGTAAAATCGGTTTCCAGTAATTTGCAATCTATAAACTTAGTATTTTTAAGTTCGAAACCATAAAAAGAAGCATAATCCAACACACAACCTTCAAAGCTAGTAGAAAACATAAACGGATTACAATTACCAAAATTCACACCTAGTAGTTTACAATCTTTAAAAACACAATTGTCTTTAAAAGAAGCTTCTTTCAGCATTACATTAGTAAAATTACATTCGGTAAAAGTACACTCTATAAAGCTAGTAACGGATATATTAGCTTCTGTAAAATTACAATTCACAAATTCGCAATTATCATACTCCTTACCAGGTATTTTCCGATTCGAAAAATCTTGATCGGTAAAAGTTTGATCTATAACAAAGTGGTCCATAATTAATAGAATATTTATGAATACACTTGGAACGAAATTATTCTTTAGTAGAACAAAAATTTAATTAATGCGCCAAGGTGGATTTTTACGATTATCTCCTGCAAAATACAAAATGATATTATTATGATCAGGATCTTTTAATCGTGCTTCTTTCCATAACCAACTTTGTTCAGTTGGTAATAGATCAAACTGTATTCCTTCTTTTTGAAGACGTGCTACTTCTTCTTCTAATTTTTCAGTTTCGAAATATACATAAACACCATCACCTTTCGGTAATTCTTCTACCTGATGAATAGAAAATGTAGCATCACCTTCCTTACATTCAAAACGTGCATAGTGTGGTAATGCTTTTACGATTAAATGCAAACCAAGTAACTCATAGAACTGTATGGATTGTTCTACATTTATAGACGGAACAGTTACTTGATTAAGGTTCATGTTTGTTTCTTTTATATTGTCATCCCGTTGCAGAACGGGATCCATTAATAATTAATGTTGAAAACTCAGTTTGTAGAATAATACTTTATTAGTTTTTGTTTTCTTATTGATTCCAGTTTACACTGAAATGATAAACCACTTAAAATTAAGCTACAATTTCCTTCTTTTCCGTTCTTTAGATAACAAATCCAATTCTCTGGTAGTTTGTCCGGCTACAGAAGTATTTTCTTCCGCTCTACGGATCAAATAAGGCATCACATCCTTTACAGGGCCAAAAGGCAAGTATTTTGCTACATTGTAACCCTCAGCAGCCAAATTAAAACTGATATGATCACTCATTCCGTATAATTGTCCTAACCAAACTCTAGGATCATTCTTATCAATATCTTGTTCCGTCATAAGTTCAATAGCTTTATAACTACTTTCTTCATTATGAGTTCCAATAAATACCGAGATATCTTTAAGATTTTGCAGAATATAGGTCAATGTTGTATTAAAATTAAGATCCGTTGCCTCTTTACTTTCACAAATAGGTGTTGGATATCCCTTTTCCTCTGCTCTATCATTTTCCTTTTCCATATAGGCGCCACGGACAATCTTCATTCCTATTTTGAATCCATAAACTCTAGCTTCTTCATGAAGTTTTTTCAGATATGCTAATCGATCGTGTCTGTATAACTGCAAGGTGTTATAGACAATAGCTTTTTCTTTATTGTATTTACGCATCATCTTTGCTACTAATTCATCAGCAGCATCTTGCATCCAACTTTCTTCTCCATCAATCAATAAAGGAACATCACAATCATAAGCTTTTTTACAAACCATATCAAAACGCTCTTCTATTCTATTCCATTCTTTCTCTTCATCAGGAGTTAAAGGCGTTCCTTCTGTTTTCTTTTGCCATATTAAAAAGCGACCAAAACCTGTTGGCTTAAAAACTCCAAAAGGAATCGCTTCTTTTTGATCCACAAAATCAAGGATCTCTAAAGTCTTATTTAGAACGTGATCAAACTGTTCTTCTTCTTCTTTTCCTTCTACAGAATAATCCAATACCGAAGATACTTTTCCTTTTGCATACATTTTTTCGATAACAGGCATACAATCTTCCTCATCTACACCACCACAAAAATGATCAAAAACAGTCGCTCTAATCAACCCTTGAACTGGCAAATGCGCTTTTAATGCAAAATTTGTCACTGCAGTTCCAATTCTCACAAGTGGTTCGTTGGCTATCATTTTAAAAAGAAAATAAGCTCTTTCTAGTTCAGAATCACTTTTTAAAACAAAAGCAGTCTCAGTATTATCAAATAAAGTACGTTTTTCCATTAACCTTCAATTTTAATAATTCATAACAATCAGGGTAAATTCATTCAAATTATGAATGTATTATCATTTCTTTACCCATTGTTTTAGGATATCTGCAAATATAGAACTTGGAAGTTTATTTTATTACAAATTCTGCTTAATTTCACAGCCTTTAAAAACACCATTTATGAAACCCATAGTTTCTAAAGATTCTATAGTATATTTTAACGAAGAATGTTACACGGCTCTTAACTCCTATTTGGAAAAAGCGAATCATTCTAACATCTTTATTTTGGTAGATAGCAATACCTATCAGAATTGCTATGCTCATTTTATGAGTAAAATTGAAGGTTCTTATGAAATCGAAGTTTTAGAAATAGAGCCAGGCGAAATCCATAAGAATATAGAAACCTGTAGCAGTATTTGGAATGTTTTAGCAGAGTATGGTGCTGACAGAAAAAGCTTATTAATCAATCTTGGTGGAGGTGTTGTTACCGATTTAGGTGGTTTTATTGCTTGCACCTATAAACGAGGTATTAATTACATAAATGTACCTACTTCTTTATTAGCAATGGTAGATGCTTCTGTAGGTGGAAAAACAGGTGTAGATTTAGGTAATCTTAAAAACATGGTGGGTGTCATCAGTGAATCCGAAATGGTTTTGGTAGATACTACTTTTCTAGAAACATTACCGACTAATCAAATGTGTAGTGGTTTTGCAGAAATGCTAAAACATGGGCTTATACAAGACCGATCCTATTGGGAAAAAATGATCGACTTATCCAAACTAACTTTAGATGATCTAGATCAATTAATTTATGATTCGGTAGTCATTAAAAACAAGATTGTTTTTGAAGATCCTACAGAACAGAATATCCGTAAGTATCTCAACTTTGGGCATACCTTAGGACATGCCATTGAATCTTTTTACCTGACACATCCTGAAAAGCCCACATTATTGCATGGAGAAGCCATTGCGATTGGAATGATCTTAGAAGGTTTTATTTCTGCTGCATTACTATCTGTAACAGAGCAGGAACTTATACAAATGAGTCAGGTAATTTTGGCTACATTCCCGAAAGTAGCTATAGATCCCAATGATCGACAAGCAATTATGGAATTATTAATCCATGATAAAAAGAATGAAAAAGGAAATATTTATTTTGTTCTCCTTAATACAATTGGAGATGCAAAATATAATTGCACTGTTTCTGATGATCTGATTATTGACGCTTTTGACTATTATGATTCTCTTTAGTCTCGATAGGATTTAATATCTTTAAACCCTAACAAAAAGCACCATAACTTGAAGAAACGACTCTTTAAACTCCTAAAAATATTCTTTATTAGTATTGCAGTCATAGTCATATTCCTAGTGGCTATACTCTATTTTTCTTTACATAAAAAGATGCCAGAAGGCACTTCCGGAGATGAAGCTGACACTTTTGCAATGCAAATCCAAAAAGCTGTACATCACGATCAATTTGTGAATACAGATTACATACAATGGTCTTTTAGAAACAAAAATCATTATGTCTGGAATAAAAAAGAAGGAAAAGTGACGGTAAAATGGGATACATATGAAGCAAATCTGGATCTTCAAAACGCAAATAATAGTACTGTTACAGAAAATGGTGTGTCTTTAGAAAGTAATGAAAAGAAAAAACTACTAGCTAAAGCACTCGCCTATTTTAATAATGATTCTTTTTGGGTAGTAGCACCACATAAACTATTTGATGACGGAGTTACTAGGAAAATTGTGAATCTGGAAGATGGAAACAAAGGTTTATTAGTAACTTATAGTTCTGGCGGAACTACACCAGGAGATTCATACCTCTGGAAAGTAGATAAAAATTATCTTCCCACTTCATACCAAATGTGGGTTTCTCTTATACCAATTGGAGGTATCGAAGCTAGTTGGGAAAATTGGAAAACTACAGAAAGTGGTGCTTATCTTTCACAACATCATAAAGCTTTAGGAATTGGAATTCCAATAAGTAATTTGAGAGCTTGGAATGAGTAAATTTTGATGATTAGTTTTTAGCTATAGGTACATTTTGAAAATATAATATTAGAGCTTTTACTTGCTCCTATAGATCGATCTATCCAGAGGTGTGTACCAAATACCTATACTTTTTACTCAATACTAAAATAATAACGACACATAAAATTCAAATAGCAGAAGTAATAGCAATACTGATATGACATTCAGGATCAATCCTACTTTTACCATCTCAGATACTTTCACATAACCACTAGCAAAGACAATAGCGTTGGGAGGCGTTGCCATTGGCAACATAAATGCACAACTCGATGCCATAGTAACTGGAATCAATAAATGAAGCATTGGAATATCCAATCCTAAAGCAATTCCCGCAACAACAGGAACAAAAATTGCCACCAACGCTACATTACTCATTAACTCTGTCATAAATAACATAAATACAATTAATAATAAAGCGATAATAAGAACACTCAATCCCTTATTATTTGCAATCATATTAGCTACTAATTCTATAAGTCCCGCATGTGACAAACCACTGGCTAGCGCTAAACCACCACCAAATAAAATTAGGATTCCCCAAGGGAGTTTCTGAGTATCTTTCCAAATAAGTGTAAACTCTCCTTTATTCAATTTGAAAGGAATCACAAATAATGCAAATGCTCCCATCATACTGATTCCTGTATCAGATAAATTTAGACCAGGAAAGAAGCCATTAATGGTCGTTCTTGCTATCCACAAAAATATAACAGCACTAAAAATAGTGAGTACCCTTCGTTCTATTTTTGTGATTTTTCCAAGTTTTCTTAATTCATCATCAATTACATTTTTTGAAGATGAAAAACTTACAATTCGATTAGGATAAATCCATTTTACAATTACAAAATAAATTACTCCTATCATCAATACTGAAAAAGGGAAAGCTAGTAACATCCAGTTTAAAAATGAAATCTCAATCTGATATTCGTTCTCTAAAAAACCTACTAATACAGAATTAGGCGGTGTTCCAATAATGGTAGCTACTCCTCCAACATTAGCAGAGAAAGCAATTCCCAACATAATACTTAAAGCAAAGTTTTTATCATTTTTAGTAAAACCATCTTCGTCATCAACCAACAACTGAATAACAGAAAGTGCAATAGGTAACATGACTACAGTACATGCAGTATTACTGATCCACATACTCATAAATGCAGTAGCAACCATAAATCCTAGAATAACACGATTCGGACTTGTTCCTGTTATTTTAATGATTGATAATGCAATTCGTTTATGGAGATTTACTTTTTCTAAAGCTAACGCCATCACGAAACCTCCAAAAAACAAAAATACTATCGGGCTACCATAACTTTGGGACACCGTTTTGAGATCTAAAATTCCAACTAAAGGAAATAAAATCAACGGAATTAATGCTGTTACTGAGATAGAAACTGCTTCAGTAATCCACCAAACAATCATCCATACTGCTACAGAAATTACTTTATCAGCAACTTCAGAAATCATTATAAAAGGCAGGTTTACCAAAACCAAAAATAATAGTGGTCCTACAATTAAACCAACCTTTTTAATCAGTGGATATGTTGTCATCTACTTTTTACTGCTACCAACGAATTGTTGAGATTTATTCTTAAACAAAACATTAAAAGTCGTTAAACTCCCATATATTCTTGTAATGTACTGCTGCAAATCAATTTTATCTTGATCGTCTATTGCCTTAGAACTATTAATTTTTTGTTCCATTACGCGAATTCGATCTCTCACCATTACAATTTTATGGAAAAAAGTATCAATTGGTATTTCTTTAGAAGCTAGATTGGTATCACCTGGTTCTAGTATCAGTTTACCACCTTTCCATTTATCAGCGATTGGTACTATTTCAGAAATATCACTGTAGCGTTTTAATAATTCTCTAAAAGTTCTTTCAACTTCGTAAAAACTAATAGTATCCACTTCGTCCTCTACACCATCAATTATTTCAAAATCTTCGTCTACATCAATGGTTTCTAAACCGTTTTCAATAAAAGTTACCCAATACATTTTCGAGGTTACATTGGTAACAACACCTAAACCATAAGTAGGGTGTTTAATTCTGGAGCCTATGCCTAATATCATTTGATTTATGTTTTAAGCTAAAATATAAAAAGTATCAAAATTTAGTTATGTCTTTATTTAGAAATTATAACAGCTATTTAACAATTGTAAAAGCTTACCCGATTTTACTAACACAACACAAATAACTACATTTGCAATCTTGGTTAAATTTTTATGGGGTTATCAGAAGAAAATATAGAGGTTTTAGGTGCTAGAGTTCATAATCTGAAAAATATTGATGTCACCATACCTAGAGAAAAATTGGTTGTTATTACAGGTTTATCAGGATCTGGAAAATCATCTTTAGCATTCGATACTATTTATGCTGAAGGACAGCGTAGGTATATCGAAACATTTTCTGCATACGCTCGTCAATTTTTAGGAAGCCTTGAAAGACCGGATGTAGATAAAATTGATGGACTATCTCCAGTAATTGCTATTGAACAAAAAACTACCAGTAAGAGTCCAAGAAGTACTGTAGGAACAATCACAGAAATTTATGATTTCTTAAGGCTTCTATTTGCACGTGGTAGCGATGCATATAGCTATAACACTGGTGAAAAAATGGTGAGTTATAGTGATGAGCAAATTAAAGATCTTATTCTAAAAGATTTCGAAGGAAAAAAAATTAATATTCTCGCTCCTATTGTTCGATCTAGAAAAGGTCATTACCGAGAGCTCTTCGAGCAAATTGCTAAACAAGGTTTTGTTAAAGTACGTACAGACGGTGAAATCAAAGATATCACCAAAGGCATGAAACTAGATCGATATAAAACCCATGATATAGAAATCGTTATTGATCGATTGGCTGTTACCAATGATAATGACAACTCTAAACGTTTAATGGAGACTATTAATACAGCTATGTATCATGGTGATGACGTATTAATGGTTATTGAACAAGGATCTTCAGAGGCTCGTTTCTTTAGTAGAAGTTTAATGTGTCCATCGACTGGTATTTCATATCCTAATCCAGAACCTAATAATTTTTCTTTTAATTCGCCTAAAGGAGCATGTCCGAAATGTAACGGTATTGGTAATCTTTATGAAGTGAATATCAAAAAGATAATTCCAGATGACACTAAGTCTATCAAGAATGGAGGTTTAGTTCCTCAAGGACCTCAAAAAAATAACTGGATCTTTAAACAGTTAGAACTAATTGCACAACGTTTTGATTTTAAACTAAGTGACCCCATAAAGGATATTCCGGAAGAAGCCATGCAAATCATTTTGTATGGAGGGAAGGAAAAATTTAGTGTAAATAGTAAGACATTAGGAGTTACAAGAGAATATAAGATTGACTTTGAAGGTATTGCTACATTTATTGAAAACACTTATAATAATAATGATTCAACTTCTTTAAAGAGATGGGCAAAAGAATTCATGGATAATATCGAATGTCCTGAATGTAATGGATCTAGACTGAGAAAAGAATCATTATACTTTAAAGTTGGAGGAAAAAGCATTGCTGATCTCGCAAATATGGATATTAGTGAACTGGTAGAATGGTTTCAAGAACTTCCAGATCAACTAAGTGAAAAGCAATTACAAATTTCTGGTGAAATCCTAAAAGAAATAAATGCAAGATTACAATTCTTATTAGATGTTGGATTAACGTATTTGTCTCTTAATAGGAGTAGCAAATCTCTTTCTGGTGGTGAAGCACAACGTATTCGCTTAGCAACACAAATTGGTTCTCAGTTGGTAGGAGTTCTTTATATTTTAGATGAACCCAGCATTGGGTTACATCAACGAGATAATGAAAAGCTCATCAATTCATTAGTCCAACTAAGAGATATTGGTAACTCTGTTATTGTGGTAGAACATGATAAAGATATGATCGAGCGTGCGGATCATGTCATTGATATAGGTCCAAGAGCTGGAAAACATGGTGGTCAGATTATTAGTGAAGGGAGTCCTGATCATCTTAAAGATCATCAAACACTCACGGCTGATTATTTAAGCGGTAAAAAGCAAATCAAAGTTCCTGCAAAAAGAAGAAAAGGAAATGGTAAAAAGATTTCATTAAAAGGCGCTACAGGAAACAATCTTAAAAACGTATCCATAGATATCCCTTTAGGAAAGATGATTGCTGTAACTGGTGTTTCGGGTAGTGGAAAATCTACTTTAATAAACGAAACCCTATACCCTATTTTAAATGCTTACTATTTTAATGGGGTTAAGAAACCAATGCCTTATCAAAAAATTACTGGATTAGAACATGCGGATAAAGTAATTGATATTAATCAATCTCCTATTGGTAGAACTCCTAGATCCAATCCTGCAACATATACGGGTGTATTTTCGGAGATTAGAAGTTTATTTGCTAAAACTCCGGAAGCGATGATCCGTGGTTACAAACCAGGACGATTTAGTTTTAATGTTGCTGGTGGAAGATGCGAAACCTGTAAAGGTGGTGGTCTACGAGTTATCGAAATGAATTTCTTGCCTGATGTTTATGTGGAATGTGAAACCTGTCAGGGAAAAAGATTTAATAGAGAGACTCTTGAAATACGATATAAAGGAAAGTCAATTTCTGATGTATTAGAAATGACAATTAATGAAGCCTGTGAATTTTTTGAACATATTCCCAAAATTTACAGAAAACTCAAGACTATTAAAAGTGTTGGATTAGGTTATATTACGCTAGGGCAACAATCTACCACGCTATCAGGTGGTGAAGCACAACGAATCAAACTAGCTACAGAATTGTCTAAAAGAGACACTGGAAATACATTTTACATCCTTGATGAGCCTACAACAGGACTTCATTTTGAAGATATTAGAGTTTTAATGGAAGTATTAAACGAATTAGTCGACAAAGGAAATACTGTATTAATTATAGAACATAATTTGGATGTAGTAAAAATGGCCGACTACATTATAGATATCGGATATGAAGGAGGTAAAAACGGAGGTCAGGTAATAGCCAAAGGGACTCCAGAAGAAGTAATAAAAAATAAAAAAAGTTATACTGCGAAGTTTCTAAAAAAAGAACTAGAACAAGCATAACAATTAAATAAACAACCAATCATAAAGACATGCTTTAAAAGCAGATCTTATAAATTAATATATATGAGAAAAGAACAACGTCATAAAGGATGGAATGAGATAAAAACAAATGATTCTTGGGCAATTTTTAAAATCATGGGAGAATTCGTGAATGGATTCGAGAAAATGAGTAAAATTGGTCCTTGTGTATCCATTTTTGGATCCGCTAGAACAAAAACCGATGATACATATTATCAACTAGCTGTGGATGTTGCCCAAAAAATAGTGGAGCATGGTTATGGAGTTATTACTGGCGGTGGACCTGGAATTATGGAAGCTGGTAATAAAGGAGCACATTTAGGAGGAGGAACATCAGTAGGTCTAAACATTGATCTTCCTTTTGAGCAACATGATAATCCTTATATAGATAGTGATAAAAGCTTAGATTTTGATTATTTCTTTGTTCGCAAAGTAATGTTTGTAAAATATTCTCAGGGATTTGTAGTCATGCCTGGTGGATTTGGAACCTTAGATGAACTTTTTGAAGCAATCACACTCATACAAACAAAAAAAATAGCAGTCTTCCCTATCATTTTAGTTGGCTCTGAATTTTGGGGAGGACTAATGGATTGGGTAAGAAGTACTCTTTTAGATAAATTCGGAAATATTAGTCCTGGAGATTTAGATTTAATTCACCTAGTAGATACTCCTGATGAAGTTTTAGATATTCTAGATAAGTTCTATGCACAATATAATTTAAGTCCTAATTTCTAAAAACATCATTTTCACACAAACTCAACAAACTCAAAAATGAAAAAAATAATCATACCCCTTTTTACCATTTTTTTCATCCAAATATCATTTGGACAAAGTACCATTAAAACAATGTTTTATAATGTACTTAATTATCCTTCAGCGCCTCCTTCAAATCGAGCAGAAATTCTGGAAACGATCATAGATAGCTATGAACCAGATATATTTATGATATGCGAACTTGAAACTGAAGAAGGTGGAGAAGACATATTGAATAATTCATTAAACGATGATAATAATAACTATTCTAGCGCTCCTTTTCTAAGTAATTTTTCTAACTCTGATGTAGAATTACATCAATTACTATACTATAACAATCAAAAGTTTCAATTACTACAAAGCGAAAGAATAATTACAACTATTAGAGATATCAATTGGTATACATTACAACTCATATCTAATGATCAAGTAAATAACCCTATCAAAATAGAAGTTTTTGTGTCTCACCTCAAAGCAAGTAGAGGTTTTGACAATGAGGCTAAGCGTTTAGATATGGTTGAAGAATATATTGATAATTATGTCAATTTAGATGAAAACGCTTATGTAATTTTTGCTGGAGATCTTAACTTATACTCTTCTGATGAACCAGCATATGAAGAGTTATTAGATTCAAATAATAAAATTACTCTAGTAGATCCTATTAATACACCTGGCGATTGGAGCAGTAATAGTACTTTTGCCAGCATCCATACGCAAAGCACCAGACTTAGTAATAATGATTTTGGAGATTTTGGTAGTGGTGGCGGATTGGATGATCGCTTCGATTTCATCTTAATGTCTGAGAATATGGTTAATAGCGAAGAGTTAAGTTATGTACCCAACAGTTACCTAGCTTACGGTAACAACGGTAATTGTTATAACCAAAGGATCGACGATGTAGATTGTACTGGAATTTATGATAGTTCATTAAGAGATGCTTTATATGATATGAGTGATCATTTACCCGTGGTAATGGAATTGCAAACTAATCAACAATTACTTAGCACTCCAGAATTTGAAGAGACTACAAATATCATACAGCTTAATAGTGGTACTATAATTGATGACCTATTATCTTTACAAATTAATAGTAATTCAGAGTCTATAGATTTCGAAATATATAATACATTAGGGCAAAAATTGAAAGCATTTTCTGCAGACAGCAATGGTATTACCAATATTTCAGTAGCTGAATTAAGTAATGGAATGTATTACCTGATTCCAGTAAATGTTCGTAGTAATACGATTAAATTTTTAAAGAAAAATTGAATCTTTGTAAGATATACCATATAATTATTTGCCTTTTAGTATTGCAGTTTGCGACGGCTCAGCATAATGTTAGTATTGATGCTATACTCGATGCCGAAAACAAAGTGATATCTATCAGACAACAAATAACTTATACTAATAGCTCTAGCGATATTCTAGAAGAAATATTTTTAAACGATTGGGCAAATAGCTTTGTTAGCAAAACAACACCTTTAGGAGAACGATTTTCAGAAGATTTTTTAAAACGCTTCTATTTTGCCAAAGATTATGAACGTGGTGCTACTTCCATAACATCTATTAAAGATAAATCTGGGAGTAATCTATCCTTTGAAAGATATAATGAAACTCCAGATATTATAAGACTAAAGCTAAATCAAAAACTACTTCCTAGTGAAAGTATAACCTTTGATTTAATTTATAAAGTAAAATTACCCAGTGAAAAATTCACTAGATATGGCTATCATAAAAACGGAGATNTCAGTTTAAAATACTGGTATATAGTTCCAGCAGTGTATGATAAAGATTGGCAAGTTTATAGTCATAAGAATTTAGATGACTTATTTGCACCAATCGCTAATTATGAAATCAATTTTACAATTCCGAGTGAATACAACCTTACTAGCGAACTAAATCAAATAGAAGTAGCTGGAAAAGATGATCAAAGTAAAATAGTACGACTAATTGGAGAAAATAGAAACGAAGTCAACCTATATCTTGAAAAAGAAAATTCGTTTTATGATTTTAAAATGAATGGTGTAAAACTTATTAGCAATATTGATGATAATGAGTTAATGGCAGATATGAAGAGTGTCGCTTCCAAAAGAATTATAAAATTTCTAGAAGATAGACTTGGCCCCTATCCATTTGATAAAATATTAGTTTCTGAAAATGATTATAAGAATAATCCTGTATATGGATTGAATCAACTGCCAGATATACTTAGACCATTTCCAGATGGTTTCCAATATGAAATCAAACAATTAAAATCCATTACAGAAGCTTATATAGAAAAAACACTACTTATTAATCCTAGATATGATGCATGGATAAAAGATGCTATACATATTTATATTATGATGGCATATACAGATCAGTATTATCCTGATATGAAGATTATAGGTAGTTTAAGTAAAGTTATTGGTCTTAGATGGTTTCATGCAGCTGATTTGAATTTTAATGATCAATACTTCTTAGGATATAAAAATATGGCTCGATTATTTCTAGATCAGCCTTTAACCGAACCGCAAGATAAATTAGTAAAATTCAATAGCAACATTGCCAATGCATACAAAGCAGGTGTTGGATTTAAATATCTAGAAGATTATCTAGAAGATGATAATATTTTACAAGATGCTGTAAAACAATACTACACTGATAATACACTAAAATTAACTTCTTCAAAAGATTTCGAAAAGCTTCTTAATGATCTCACGCCAAAAAATATTGATTGGTTTTTTGAAGATTTTATCCCTACTAATGAAAAATTAGATTTTAAAATTAAATCTGTAAAGAAAAGGAAGGATTCTTTAGAAATCACCATAAAAAACAAGAGAAATAATTCTATGCCAGTGTCCATAGCTGGTTTACGAGATGGGCAATTAGTTTCTAAAACCTGGGTTACTGATATTGTTGGAAAGAAAAAGGTAAAGATTGCGAATGAGGATATCGACAAATTAGTTCTAGATTACGATCAAAACATACCTGAAATAAATAGAAGAAATAACCATAGAAATATAAAAGGACTTCTAAACAAACCTATACAGTTTCGGTTTTTACAAGATGTTGAAGATCCTACGAGGAGTCAAGTATTTTATATCCCAGAATTTGAATTTAATGTTTATGATGGTCTTACTATAGGATCCAAATTCTACAATAAAACCTTCATCAGAAGAAATTTTGATTATAGAATCACTCCTAGCTATGGTTTTCTTTCGAAAAAACTAATAGGTTCTGCATTCTTTCAATACAGAGATCAAATAGCTGATTATGGTTTGTATCAAATTCGATACGCTTTTAGTGGTAGTACGTTTAGTTATGCCCCTGATTTGCTATTCAGACGTTTTTCTCCTTCTGTTAACTTTTCTTGGAGACCGCAAGATTTGAGATCCAATGAGACGCAACGTTTATCCATCAGGAGTGTAAATGTATTTAGAGAGAGAGCAGAAAATAATCCTGTAGAAACTCCTGATTATAGTGTTTTTAATGTAAGATATAGGTATTCTGATTTTAACTTATTAGACTTCAATTCTTATATTATTGATTATCAAATAGCTAAGAACTTCAGTAAATTATCAACTACTATAAATTATCGAAAAGTATTTCTAAATAATAGACAATTAAATCTACGATTCTTTGCAGGAGCTTTTCTATTTAACGACACTGAGAGAGATGGTGATTTTTTTAGTTTTGCCTTAGACAGACCAACTGACTATCTTTTTGATTTCAACTATTTAGGTCGTAGTGAAGATTCTGGATTGGTAAGTCAACAGATAATAATTGCCGAAGGTGGTTTTAAATCCCAACTTGACTATCCATTCGCTAATCAGTGGATTACAACATTAAACGCTAATACTAATATCTGGAATTGGATATATGCCTATGGAGATGTAGGTTTTGTAAAAAACAAAGGCATATCGCCTAAATTTGTTTACGATGCTGGTGTTCGAGTAAGTTTGGTTGCAGATTTCTTTGAGCTTTTCTTTCCAGTTGCATCCAACAATGGTTTTGAAATTAGCCAACCCAACTACGACGAAAAGATTCGATTTATTATTACACTAAGTCCACAAACATTGATTGGTCTTTTTACTAGAGAATGGTATTAAACCCCTTACTAATTATTTATAAAGTTTGAAATATTATAAATATTTCTTCTTATTCTTACTTATATCCTTCTCTGGATCTGTATTAGTTAAAAACAGCATAAATAAATATATACTCAGTACGTGTGCTATATTAACCAGAATGGTAAAAATATTACTAGAGTAAAACATTTCATTTATGGGAAGAAGAGAAACAATAAAAATACATAAACAAGCTACAATAATTAATTTCAACGCATCTTTATATACGTCCTGTTTATAAATTAAGTAAGATATAAATATGAATAAAGTAGAAAAAAACAAACAAATAATTACCTCAAGTATAGCATCTATCACCATATCTTTTAGTAATTGAAAAATCGAAATTATTAAATAAACAATAAGAGCAGAACTTACGATTATTGGTATAGAAGTAAACGTTTCTTTTGTAATAAGATGCACGTGCACATACTTTCTAAATGCTAAAGTACACATCAAAAAATAGCATGCCGTAAGCAAACATATCGTTGAAAAGTTTGTAACAAAATCTGAATAAATCAAAATATCACAAAAAATCATCGACAGTAAACTGATTAAATACCAAATATTTATCTTTTGCACCTTAGTAATATAGATAACCCCAATAGACAGTATCATAATAGGCAATGCATACCGTAACCACATCCTATCGAAAAACGCTGCTATAGTAATAACAGCGATGAAAGTGATATAAAAGAATATATTGGTTAGTTCTATTTTTTTCAAAAACTTAAGATTACATTTCTCATACAAAGTTTTAGCAAAAACAAAACCTTAGTAATGAGCCAAAAATTATATTTCTTCTAATTTATATCTTTTTTTTGATTTGTAGGAAAAAGTAAGAATTAAAATTTTTATCAAATTTATTGCAATAAAAAACTTACAAAAGCACTATATAACAAGCAAAAGTTACAAATGTGAAAATTTTGAATATTTGTTAATCGAATCTTAAAAAAACAACCCAAAAAAAGAATTTAACAACAAAAAGGTTAATTACATGAATTATCCTTAATAAATTAAATACTTCTAATCTTGGAATTGGTCTTAATTTTAGCTAAATTTGCACACCGTAAAAATTCGTTCACATGCAGCCTGAAACAACTATTACACCTAATATTTCTTTCGAAGAATATAGAAATCAAATACTTAGAGATTACAAAATTGCATTAATCAGTAGAGAGTGTAGTTTATTAGGAAGAAGAGAAGTTCTTACCGGAAAATCTAAGTTTGGAATTTTTGGTGGTGGTAAAGAATTACCTCAATTGGCAATGGCGAGAGTATTCCGTGATGGTGATTTTAGATCTGGTTATTATCGTGATCAAACTTTTATGATGGCGATTGACCAATATAGTGTTGAACAATTTTTTGCAGGTTTATATGCCCATACGGATATAGAAAAAGAACCATTTGCTGCCGGAAGACAGATGGGTGGGCACTTTGCTACGCATAGTTTAAATGAAGATGGATCTTGGAAAAATCTAACGCAGCAAAAAAATTCAAGTTCTGACATCTCTCCTACTGCTGGACAAATGCCAAGATTACTTGGTTTAGCACAAGCCTCTAAAGTATATCGTAATGAGAAAAGTGTTGCTGATTACACGAATTTCTCGATTAATGGAAATGAAGTTGCTTGGGGAACTATAGGGAATGCTAGTACCAGTGAAGGACTTTTCTGGGAGACGGTAAACGCTGGAGGTGTTTTACAAGTTCCTATGGTGATTAGTATTTGGGATGATGAATATGGAATTTCAGTACACGCTAAACATCAAACTACAAAAGAAAATATATCTCTAATCCTAGAAGGATTTAGACGAGATGAGAAGCATGAAGGTTATGAAATTATTGTAGTAAATGGTTGGGATTATGCTGCATTAGTGGAAGCATATGAAACAGCGGAGGATTTAGCAAGAGAGCAACACATTCCAGTAATTATTCATGTAAAAGAACTTACACAACCTCAAGGACATTCTACATCAGGTTCTCATGAAAGATACAAAAGTGAAGAGCGACTTAATTGGGAGCGTGAGCATGATTGTAATAAAAAATTCAAAGAGTGGATTATAGAACACAACATTGCTACTGCTGAAGAATTACTAGAATTAGAAAAATCTTGCAAGAAAGAAGTTAGAAAAGGCAAAACAGCAGCTTGGAACGCATATCTTTCTGAGATTAAAGAAGAACAACAACAAGCATTGGCGCACTTAAAAGCTGTAGAATCAAGAAGCACGAATAAGAATTTTATTACGCCTCTTATAACAGCGCTATCAGAAAAAGATGAACCAATTCGTAAAGACATCTTAGAAGCTACTAGAAAAGCATTGCGATATGTTGTTAAAGAAAATTATGCAGAAAAGACTGCTCTCCAAAATTGGGTAAACAGCTATCTAGCTGAAATCCAACCTAAATACAGTGATCATCTTTATAATGATTTTGACAGTAATGTGACCAAAATCAATGAAGTTAAACCTCAATATGCAGAAGATGCACAAGACGTTGATGCTCGTGTAATTCTAAGAGATAATTTTGAACAGATTTTTAGTAGAGTTCCTGAATCTTTAATTTTTGGAGAAGATAGTGGTAAGATCGGAGATGTAAACCAAGGTCTAGAAGGTTTACAGCAAAAATTTGGTGAGATTAGAATATCCGACACTGGAATTAGAGAAGCTACCATTATTGGGCAAGGTATCGGTATGGCAATGAGAGGACTTAGACCTATAGCAGAGATACAATATCTTGATTATATTTTATATTGTATCCAAGGATTGAGTGATGATTTAGCAACCTTACGATACAGAACATTCGCAAAACAAAAAGCTCCATTAATTGTTAGAACTCGTGGACACCGATTAGAAGGAATCTGGCATTCTGGTTCTCAAATGGGAGGTTTAATTCATTTACTACGCGGAATTCATATTCTTGTTCCAAGAAATATGACTAAAGCAGCTGGTTTTTATAACACTTTATTAGATAGTGATGAACCTGCAGTAGTTGTTGAGTGTCTTAATGGATACCGTTTGAAAGAAAAAATGCCTTCTAACCTATCAGAAATAAGAACACCTGTAGGAGTTGTAGAAACCATAAAAGAAGGAACAGATATTACATTAGTATCATATGGATCTACGTTACGATTAGTAGAGCAAGCAGCCAAAGAATTACTTTCAGTTGGAATCAACGCAGAAGTAATTGATGTGCAATCATTAATTCCTTTTGATCTTAATCATGATATCGTAAAAAGTATTGCAAAAACGAACAGAATTTTAATTATTGATGAAGATGTTCCAGGCGGTGCTACAGGTTATATACTACATAAATTAATTGATGAACAAAATATTTATCAATACTTAGATAGTGAACCACAAACGTTAAGTGCACAACCACATCGTCCAGCATTTGGAACAGATGGAGATTACTTTAGCAAACCTTCAACAGAAGATATCTTTGAGAAAGTATATGATATTATGAATGAAGTAAATCCTACTAATTTCCCTAAATTAAGATAAAATAAACAGGGAATTAAAAAGGATCTTCGATTCGTATTCGTTTTCCATCTAATATAAATAAAGATCTTTTAACTCTTTTACAGAAGATTGATCTGCCTTTAATGCGTTTAATTCCGTTTTAAGATTATTAATTTCGGACTGAAAAGAAGAAAATTCTTTATTCTCCACAATCACTGTACCTTTTTCATTATCTACCCAAAAAATTAGATACATAATAAGCACTAATGTTGTAATTAACAAAACCGAACACAACACTTTAAACATAAATTTAGAAGCCCGATTTCTTTTTAACTCAGCAGATTTATCATTAAGAAGATCCTCTAATTTACGCTGCTCTACTTCAGCTTTTTCTATCTGATAATGCAGTGATAAAAGATCTTCATTTTTAATATCTGGCATTTTTACAGTGTATTAGAGGATGATTATAAGTTTATATACTATTATGGTAATTTCTGTTTGGTTATTTTATATACAATTCCGTCATTAATTTCTAAAACCATTATTGGGTTAGTAGATATAATTCTTTCAAAAGCTTTTAAAGGAAATCCTGTAGAAATTTGATTTAAGTTCTGAATACGAACTTTATCATTTAATTCCAGCCTTCTTAATTTGGTATTCAAATTAGATACATAATAATTATTGTATAGAAAATAGAGTGTATCACCATTTTTGTCAATATCGTATTCTGCTTCGTTTTGCTCTTTAGCTTTCTGAACAGCTTTTTTTCCTTTATAAAACTCAATAAAATCCGCTTCAATAAAAATCACCCCATTATTCCTGAATACTCGTTTCACATAACAGTGTTGCTTACTAAATTTTAGTTTTTTAATACTCGTAGAATCAGCTACATCTAAGCTATYAGCAAATACCTTGTTTTGAAGACTATCACTTTTGTTACTCAAATTTTGTTTGTATGCTGAAATATCAGATTTCAATTTAGACAATTCATCTTTTAAAGAATCATTTATTTTTTGAATCCTATCCATATCAGCTTTGGTATCCATTTCTTGATCCTTGGCTAAGTTCTGATCTTCACGGCTTAAATAATACATACCAATAGACATGCTCAAAACTACGAGTAAGAAGAATATCATAAAAAAAAGACTATTCCTCTTACTCCGCTTCAGTTCTTCTGATATGGTCACAAGACGATTCTCCAGCTTTTGCTGTTTCATACCGGATTTTTCGA
>NZ_WEKL01000109.1 GCF_019295435.1 Aquimarina litoralis | reverse complement strand
GGTACAGTACCAACAGACTTTCCCGATGATGACAATCCAGGGGATGATAGAGACTGGCGGGATCCATTAGATGCAGATGATGATGGTATTGCCGAYAATGTGGATGAGGATGATGACAATGATGGTATTCCCGATGTTGTAGAGAGTGGAGGAAAYGCCCCTAATGGNGATGAGGATGGCGATGGTRTTCCTAACTGGCAGGATGATAGTGATGATGGTACTGGAGATGGAAGTACGACGGACTATACAGATAGTAATGGTGATGGTGTTCCGGATGTGTATGACAATGATGGTGATGGTATTCCCAACCACTTAGATTTAGACAGTGATAATGATGGATTATATGATGTAGTAGAGACGGGCAATGGTGTATTAGATACGGACAATGATGGTCAGATCAACGGTAGTGTTGGAACGAATGGTATTCCAGATACTGCAGAAGATGGAGGTGTTGATGGCGCGGGAGTAAGTGGTACACCTACGGATACGGATATGAATCCTAACGATGGTCCTGACTATTTAGATATCGATGCTGATGATGATGGTATAGTAGATAATATCGAGGGTCAGACCACAGCGGGTTATATTGCCCCTATTGTCGATGATCCTTTAACGCCTTTGGTTGATGAATCTGATACCGATGGTAATGGAGTGAATGATGCTTATGATACCAATGGTACTGCTATTGACCCTACCAATACAGACGGTGCAGCCGATGGCGCAGACTATGTAGATACAGACTCCGATGATGATGGAGAAAGTGATACTATTGAAGGATATGATACAGATGATGATGGTGTAGCAGATACGCTTCCAAGTGGTAATGACAGTGATGGTGATGGATTGGATGATAATTTTGATACAGATGATGCAGATCCCGATCCTACCAATGGAGGTCAAACTGCAACAAACCCATTCCCTAATACAGATAATCCAACTACTCCAGAACCAGATTGGAGAGATACGGATGATCTTGTAGATCTATTTATAACAAAAACTGTGGATGATGGAACCCCAGATGAAGGAGGAACTATAAATTATACGATCACGATTACTAACAATGGAGCCCCAGCAGCTACTAATGTTTCAATTACTGATGTTTTACCAGTAGGAGTTACCTATGTAAGTGATACTCCAAGTCAAGGAACGTATGACGACGCTACTGGACTTTGGACAATTGGTACAATTAGTAATGGATCTTCCGTAAATGTAGTAATTGAAGCTACGGTTGATGCAGGTACCAGTGGAGATACGATTACAAACACAGTTACTGACGTTATACTAGATCAAACAGATAATGATATAACTGCAGATGACTTAAGCGAAGATATTATAGTAAATAATGAGGTTGATTTAGTAATTGCTAAGACTGTTGATGATGGCACTCCTGATGAAGGCGATACTATCAATTATACAATCACAGTTACTAATAATGGTCCAGCTACCGCTACTAATGTATCCTTAACGGATGTATTACCAGCAGGTGTTACTTTTGTGAGCTCAACACCAGCAGCAGATTACAATGCAGCTGTAGGAGTTTGGACTATTGGAGACTTGTTAGATGGTGATATTACAACCTTAACTCTTACTGCAACGGTTGATGCAGGTACAAGTGGAGATACGATTACCAACACAGTTACTTCAGTTATCTTAGATCAAGTAGATAATGATACAACGGCTGATGACTTAAGTGAAGATATTATAGTAAATAATGAAGTTGACCTTGTAGTAGCTAAGATTGTAGATAATCCTACTCCAGATGAAGGTTCTAATGTTACGTATACAATTACTGTGACCAACAATGGTCCAGCTCAGGCTACTAATGTCGTATTAACCGATGTATTACCAGCAGGTGTTACGTATGTAAGTGATACAGGTGCGGGCGCTTATGTGAATGGTACAGGAATCTGGACAATTGGTATAATCAACAGTGGTTCTAATGCTACGATTGATATCGTAGCGAGTGTCGATGTTGGTACTAGTGGAGATACGATTACCAATACGGTTACTTCGGTTACTTTAGATCAAGTAGATAATAATACCACTGCGGATGATCCAAGCGAAGACATTGTGGTGAATAATGAAGTAGACTTAGTAGTAGCTAAGATTGTAGATAATCCTACTCCAGATGAAGGTTCTAATGTTACGTATACGATCACTGTGACCAACAATGGTCCAGCTCAAGCTACTAATGTAGTCTTAACAGATGTATTACCAGCAGGTGTTACGTATGTAAGTGATACAGGAGCGGGAGCTTATGTAAATGGTACAGGAATCTGGACAATTGGTATAATCAATAGTGGTTCTAATGCTACGATTGATATTGTGGCGAGTGTGGATGCAGGTACTAGTGGAGATACGATTACCAATACAGTTACTTCGGTTACATTAGATCAAGTAGATAATGATACCACTGCGGATGATCCAAGTGAAGACATTGTGGTGAATAATGAAGTAGACTTAGTAGTAGCTAA
Organism: Aquimarina litoralis; assembly: GCF_019295435.1. GTDB lineage: Bacteria > Bacteroidota > Bacteroidia > Flavobacteriales > Flavobacteriaceae > Aquimarina > Aquimarina litoralis_A. The sequence continues at coordinate 85,313 of NZ_WEKL01000109.1, read as the reverse complement.
GATTGTAGATAATGCTACACCAGATGAAGGTTCTAATGTTACTTATACAATTACTGTGACCAACAATGGTCCAGCACAAGCGACTAATGTAGTCTTAACAGATGTGTTACCAGCAGGTGTTACCTATGTAAGTGATACAGGTGCGGGCGCTTATGTAAGTGGTACAGGGCTATGGACAATTGGTACAATCAATAGTGGAGCGAATGCTACTATAGATATTGTAGCGAGTGTCGATGCAGGTACAAGTGGAGATACGATTACCAATACGGTTACTTCGGTTACTTTAGATCAGGTAGATAATGATACCACTGCGGATGATCCAAGCGAAGACATTATAGTCAATAATGAGGTTGATTTAGTAGTGGCTAAGATTGTAGACAATGCTACTCCAGATGAAGGTTCTAATGTTACTTATACGATCACAGTTACGAACAATGGTCCAGCACAAGCGACTAATGTAATCTTAACAGATGTATTACCAGCAGGTGTTACGTATGTAAGTGATACAGGAGCAGGAGCTTATGTAAGTGGTACAGGACTATGGACAATTGGTACGATCAATAGTGGAGCAAATGCTACTATAGATATTGTAGCGAGTGTTGATGCAGGTACAAGTGGAGATACGATTACCAATACGGTTACGGATGTTACTTTAGATCAGGTAGATAATGATACCACTGCGGATGATCCAAGCGAAGACATTATAGTAAATAATGAGGTTGATTTAGTAATTGCTAAGACTGTTGATGATGGCACTCCTGATGAAGGCGATACTATCAATTATACAATCTCAGTAACTAATAATGGTCCAGCTACCGCTACTAATGTATCCTTAACAGATGTGTTACCAGCAGGTGTTACTTTTGCGAGTTCAACACCAGCAGCAGATTACAATGCAGCTGTAGGAGTTTGGACTATTGGAGACTTGTTAGATGGTGATATTGCAACCTTAACTCTTACTGCAACGGTTGATGCAGGTACTAGTGGAGATACGATTACCAACACAGTTACTTCAGTTACCTTAGATCAAGTAGATAATGATACAACGGCTGATGACTTAAGTGAAGATATTATAGTGAACAATGAAGTTGACCTAGTAGTAGCTAAGATTGTAGATAATCCTACTCCAGATGAAGGTTCTAATATTACGTATACAATCACAGTTACCAACAATGGTCCAGCTCAGGCTACTAATGTTGTATTAACAGATGTGTTACCAGCAGGAGTTACGTATGTAAGTGATACAGGTGCGGGCGCTTATGTAAATGGTACAGGAATCTGGACAATTGGTGTAATCAATAATGGTTCTAATGCTACGATTGATATTGTAGCGAGTGTCGATGTTGGTACTAGTGGAGATACGATTACCAATACAGTTACTTCGGTTACTTTAGATCAGGTAGATAATGATACTACAGCGGATGATCCAAGCGAAGACATTATAGTCAATAATGAGGTTGATTTAGTGGTTGCTAAAATTGTAGATAATCCTACACCAGATGAGGGTTCTAATGTTACCTATACGATTACTGTGACCAACAATGGTCCAGCACAAGCGACTAATGTAGTCTTAACAGATGTATTACCAGCAGGTGTTACGTATGTAAGTGATACAGGTGCGGGCGCTTATGTAAGTGGTACAGGACTATGGACAATTGGTACGATCAATAGTGGAGCGAATGCTACTATAGATATCGTAGCAAGCGTTGATGCAGGTACTAGTGGAGATACGATTACCAATACAGTTACTTCGGTTACATTAGATCAGGTAGATAATGATACCACTGCGGATGATCCAAGTGAAGATATTGTGGTGAACAACGAAGTAGACTTAGTGGTTGGTAAAATTGTAGATAATCCTACACCAGATGAGGGTTCTAATGTTACCTATACGATTACTGTGACCAACAATGGTCCAGCACAAGCGACTAATGTAGTCTTAACAGATATGTTACCAGCAGGTGTTACCTATGTAAGTGATACGGGAGCAGGAGCTTATGTGAATGGTACAGGAATCTGGACAATTGGTACGATCAATAGTGGAGCGAATGCTACTATAGATATTGTAGCGAGTGTCAATGCAGGTACAAGTGGAGATACGATTACTAACACAGTTACTTCAGTTACCTTAGATCAAGTAGATAATGATACAACAGCTGATGACCTTAGCGAAGACATTATAGTCAATAATGAGGTTGATTTAGTAGTGGCTAAGATTGTAGAYAATGCTACTCCAGATGAAGGCTCTAATGTTACTTATACGATCACCGTTACCAACAATGGTCCAGCTCAAGCTACCAATGTTGTATTAACCGACGTATTACCAGCAGGAGTTACGTATGTAAGTGATACAGGAGCGGGAACTTATGTAAATGTTACAGGAATCTGGACAATTGGTGTAATCAACAGTGGTTCTAATGCTACGATTGATATTGTAGCGAGTGTCGATGCAGGTACTAGTGGAGATACGATTACGAACACGGTTACGCATGTTACTTTAGATCAGATAGATAATGATACAACTACTGATGATCCTAGTGAAGATATTGTAGTTAATAATGATGCAGATCTAGTAATAAGTAAAACGGTAAGTAATCCAACACCTAATGAAGGAGAAATTATAACATATACAATAACTGTGACTAACAATGGTGTGGCGCAATCGACAGGTTTAATCGTCAATGATCAACTTCCAGCAGGAGTTACGTATGTAAACGATGTATCATCGCAAGGAACTTATGCACCAGCATCAGGTGATTGGACAATTGGAGTTCTGAATAATGGTGATACGGCTACTCTGGATATTCAAGTAGAAGTTGATAGCGGTACAAGCGGAGATACAATTAACAATGTTATAACTGTTGCATCAGATCAAAATGATCCAGATACCTCTAATAATGATTTAGAAGAAATAATTACGGTCACTAATATTGCAGATTTAGTAATTACTAAGACAGTTGATAATAGTACTCCTAATGAGGGTGATACCATTAATTATACAATTATTGTAACCAATAATGGTACTGAACAAGCCACTCAGTTAGTTATTAATGACTTATTACCGGCAGGAATTACCTATGTGTCTGATACGCCAACTATCGGTACGTATGACGACACTACAGGAGACTGGTTAATAGGAACTTTAAATGCAGGAGTAACAGCCATTTTAAATATTGAGGTTACTGTTGATACAGGTACAAGTGGAACAACTATTAATAATGTTATTACCTTCTCAATGGATCAAACAGATCCAGATACCTCTAATAATGATTTAGAAGAAGAAATTAATGTTGTCGGTGAAATTGATTTAGTTGTATCCAAGTCAATAGTAGAACCAGGTCCATATGTGTTAGGAGGTATTTATACATACACTATTATAGTTGCAAATTCAGGACCTGCTCAAGCTACTAATGTAGCTATTACGGATCAATTACCAGGAGGTATCACTTATGTTGCTGATACACCAGATCAAGGATCTTATGATAATGTAACTGGAGTATGGACTATAGGAACTATACCAGCTGATGAATTAAGGATGTTAATGATAACTTTCTCAGTAGATCCTGGTTCTTCTAATGCAACTATCACTAACATTATAACCGATGTGGTTCTTGATCAGGTCGATCTTGATATCGTTGAAGATGATTTAGAAGAGACTATAGTAGTCGATGGTGATAATGATAATGATGGTATATCTGATAGTGTAGATATAGATGATGATAATGATGGAATTCTAGACATTGTAGAAGGAGATATAGATATGGATGGAGATGGTATACCAGATTCTCTTGATCAGGATAGTGATAATGATGGAATTCCTGACAATGTAGAAGGACAAACTACAGATGGATATATACCTCCTACCGGGAATGATAGTGATGGAGATGGATTGGATGATGCTTACGAAGGAACCGGTGATGAAGGAGTGAATCCTGAAGATACTGATGGAGACGGTACTCCTGATTATATAGATGAAGATAGTGATAATGACGGAATTCCAGACTTAATCGAAGCATTTGATTATGACAATGATGGAATAACAGACACCTTACCAAGCGGAGAAGATATTGATAATGATGGAATTGATGATGCTTATGATGGAGATACAACGGGATATGGAGATCCAAATGGTGATATTGTAGATACAGATCCTGATACCGAACTTAATAATACTGATGGTGATGCCGAACCAGACTATCGTGATATTGACGATGATGGTGATGGTGTTGATACGGCTGAAGAAAATTATGATGGTGATGATGATCCTGGAGATACAGATACAGATGAAGATGGTATCCCAGATTATCTGGATACCGATGATGACGGTGACGGTATTGAAACAGAGGATGAGAATCCAGATCCAAATGGAGATGGTATTCCAGACGATGCCATAGATACCGACGGAGATGGAGATCCTGATTACTTAGATCCAAATAGCCCAATTGATCCAGATGCAGAAGATGGAGTTGAAATTTTTACTGGTATTTCTACAAATGGAGATGGTATTAATGATGTCTTCGTAATACGAGGAATAGAGAATCTAGAAAATACCGTTGAGATCTATAATCGTTGGGGTGTAAAAGTATACAGTACTGATAATTATGGTAGAAATGATAACTTCTTTAGAGGTATATCTAATGGTAGAGCGACTGTCGAATCAAGAGATGAACTGCCAGTAGGTACGTATTATTATGTTCTAGAATATGTTCTGGAAACAGGCGAACGTAAGCAAAGAGCAGGATACTTATATATCAATAAATAATCTATCATATAAAGAGAAATACCCGTGAGGAACTTCTCACGGGTATAAATAAAAATATTAAACTAAAGCTGATGAAAAAAGTATACATCCTAATTACTACAGTACTTTTAAGTTTCGCTTTCCAGCAAAAAGGACTCGCGCAACAAGATGCTCAATATACACAGTATATGTATAATACAATTAGCGTAAATCCTGCCTATGCAGGTAGCAGAGGTGTTATGAGTATTACTGGTTTGCATCGTAGTCAATGGGTGGGATTAGATGGAGCTCCAAGAACTCAGACGTTATCATTAAATACTCCTCTAGGAGAGAATAATCGTGTGGGATTAGGAATATCTATTGTTAACGATGAAATTGGTCCAACTAATGAAACTTATTTCGATATTGATTTTTCATATACCATTCCTACTTCAGACAATGGGAAATTAAGCTTAGGTTTAAAAGCAGGTGGTCATTTATTGAACGTAGATTTTCAAAGACTTACCCAATTCGATGTTAATGATCCTAATTTCGAAAATAATATAGATAATAAGTTTAGTCCAAATGTAGGTATAGGAGTATATTATCACACTAATAAATTTTATTTCGGATTAAGTGCGCCAAACCTTTTAGAAACAGATCATTTTGATGAAGATGCAACTGTGAATAGTGATGACTCATCCACTTTTATCGCAGAAGAACGAATAAACTATTACTTGATTTCAGGATATGTTTTCGAACTCAACGACAATTTAAAGTTCAAACCTGCCGTTCTTAGTAAGTTGGTCTTTGGAGCACCATTACAAGTAGATTTGTCTGCAAATTTTCTAATGTATGACAAACTTACATTAGGTGTTGGTTATCGCTGGAGCGCAGCATTTAGTGCTATGGCTGCTTTTCAAATTTCTGATTCTTTAATGGTTGGATTTGCATATGATAAGGAATCAACAGAATTAGGTCGTACTCAGTTTAATGATGGAAGTTATGAAGTGTTATTACGATTCGAACTCTTTAGAAAATATAATAGAATGCTAACTCCTAGGTTCTTCTAGAATAAAAATATTGATTATGAATTTAATAAAATACGTTGTCTATATATCTGTTAGTATTATCGTTTGTGGTGTTGTAAATGCTCAAGAGAAACGTCTCGAAAAAGCAGATGAAAATTTTGAGCAATATGCATTTGTAGATGCTAGAAAAATATATTTAGACGTGGCAAAAAGTGGTTATGCTTCTGCTGATTTATTCAAAAAACTAGGGGATTCCTATTATTTCAACGCAGAATTAGAAGAATCTGTAAAGTGGTATGAAGAATTGGTAAATGGATATGCAAGTGAGATTGATCCCGAATATCTATTCAGATATTCTCAAAGTCTTAAAAGTGTTGAGCGATATGATGAAGCTGATAAAGCTATGGAAAAATTTAACGAAGCTACAGGAAATGATCAGCGTGCAGAGTATTTCGTAAGTACAAGAGATTACCTGAGGTTTATAGAAATGCAATCCGGAAAATTTACCTTAAAAAAATTGAATATCAATTCTAAATTTTCTGATTATGCTCCTAGTTTTGACAATCAAGGACAGATGGTTTTTGCATCTTCCAGAAATGGAGGAAATTCTGTAATTAAGACTCTTCATGAGTGGAACGAAATGCCATTTTTAGATCTTTTTTCTGCAGATATTACTGGAGATAGAAATGCATTATCCAATCCTAAAAAAATGAAAGGCGATATTAACACCAGATTTCATGAATCATCTTCTACTTTTAGTCAGGATGGTCAGACGGTGTATTTTACCAGAAATAATTTTACCAAAAAACGATTGGGTTCAAATACAAAAGGAACCATTCTCTTAAAATTATATAGAGCAACATTAGAAGGAGAAAAATGGAAGAATGTAGAAGAATTACCTTTCAATAGTGAAGAATATTCAGTAGCTCATCCTGCTTTAAGTGTAGACGGGAAAAAATTATATTTCGCTAGTGACATGCCAGGAAGTAAAGGATTATCAGATTTGTATGTAGTCGATATCAATGATGATGGAACTTTTGGATCTCCTACAAATTTAGGAGATAAAATAAATACAGAAGGAAGAGAAACTTTTCCATATGTTAGTAATTCAGGAAGATTGTATTTTGCTAGTGATGGGCATGTTGGACTTGGAGGACTCGATATTTTTGTAGCAGTACCAGATGATACTACAGGATTTTCACAACCTTATAATGTAGGAAGACCTGTTAATAGCTCAGAAGATGATTTTACTTTTGTTTTAAATGAAGATACAAGAATCGGTTTTTTTGCAAGTAATCGCCAAGGAGGAAAAGGAAATGATGATATTTACAGCTTTAAACAAACGGAAGATTTAATAACCACTTGTGCTCAATATGTAGAAGGGAAGGTAACAGATGCTTACACTAGAGAAATTCTCGCGGGTACTGAAGTTTCTTTATTAGATGAAAATAATCAAGAACTAGATAAAACCGTTACGGATTCACAAGGTAATTATAAGTTTAATGTTTCATGTGAGACAACCTATATCTTAAGAGGATCAAAAATAAACTATAGCCCTACCGAAGCTCCTCTTGAAACCAATGCAGCTTTAGAATATACACATCAATTGCCATTACAATTAGGAAAAGGAGGATTACAAGGACAAGAAGTAAAACCAGGTGATGATTTAGCTAAAATTTTAAAATTACAGATTATTTATTTTGATCTAGATAAATCGTTCATCAGACCAGATGCAGAGATAGAATTGCAAAAAATCATTGCAGTTATGAAAGAATATCCACAGATGAAAATTGATGTACGTTCCCATACCGATAGTAGATCCTCAGATGATTATAACATGTTCTTAAGTGAACGAAGAGCAAAAAGTACTATCAAATATATCATTGAGAAAGGAGGAATTGATAGATCCAGACTTTCAGGTAGAGGTTATGGTGAGTCCTCATTAGTAAATAAATGTAATAATGATACAGATTGCAGCGAAAAAGAACATCAAGAGAATAGAAGAAGTGAATTTATATTATTAGAGTAATGCTACCATAAATGACTAGAAAATTATAACAAAATGATTGACAATCAGAAGGCAAAGTGATTTGTTAATGGGAGCTAATGTAATTTCTGAAAAGGATTGTGTTTTTTATTTTTATATGACGATGGGAATAAAAACGTTAAGCAAAATTTTCTTACAAAACTTTTTTTGATCTTATGTTAGTGCAGACCTCTCTATGCGAATGGGTAACGTAAGAGAGGTCTTCCTTATTTATAGACTATCATATATCTTTCCTGTTTTTGATCTTTAAATTGCCAATCTTTTCTATTTTAGCACTCTTATGGTAAATATTCAACTATTAGAGTATTTAGAATCTTTTCTAACTCCAAGACGTCAAAGCATTAATAAAAAAGTAATAGCAGAAAGAACTAATTATTTTACAGTGGCTGTAGAAGATGTATATCAATTACATAATACAAGTGCTGTAATTCGAAGTTGTGATGTTTTTGGTGTTCAGAATGTACATGTCATCGAAGAAATAAATGCTAAACGAATTGATAGAGAAATTGCAATGGGGGCCCAAAAATGGGTAGATATTAATCGATATACCACCACAAAAGAATGTATTCATTCTTTAAAAAGTAAAGGATATCAGATTGTTGCTACTACGCCGCATGATCGTTCGGTAAAATTAGAAGATTTTGATATTAGCAAGCCTTCTGTTTTTTTCTTTGGACAAGAACAAGAAGGACTAAGTGATACTGTACTGGATGCAGCAGATGTTAAACTACATATCCCTATGGTTGGATTTACAGAAAGTCTGAATATTTCCGTTTCTGCAGCAATTATTCTACAACATGTTACTTCCTTATTGAGAAATTCAAATATTCCTTGGCAATTATCAGAAGAGGAGAAATTTGAAAAAAGGCTCGATTGGGCTAAAAAAGTTATCAAAAGTCACGAAAAAATTATAACTAGATATAAAGAAGAGAATAGATAACAAATACTAATTCACTCATAACGAATACTAAATAGTAGTCAACATATTCTCTGAAAATTCCCTTATAGGAATTGGCAATTTTGTTATAAATAACGGTTTACGCGTAAAAGGTTAATGTACTTAAATCAAACGATTTAAATTTTAATTCCCTATATTTGAGTAACTTAATACTGTTAAGTACCCATAAAACATCTTTGTCATGAGCAAAAAAAAGTCTCCTACCAGCAAAATGAAAACACTTTTAAATCAAGTAAAAACTGGATTTAAATCTAACAAAACAACCATTAACTATACATCAGAAGTCGTTCACGATATTTTTCATAAAAGAACAAGTACTTCGTAACTAACAACTCACTACTAAATTGTACTTTAGGTCTAAAAATTAATTTTTAGACCTAAAGTTTTTTTACGTTTTCTGAAATAACACTAATCATTTTTACTATTTGATCAAAAATATATTTTGCGTAAAATAATCATTGTAATCATATATTTCCTTTACCTGTATGTTTCTTGAAAATACTTGATAATTAGAATCTGTAACTCTCAATTCCCAGTTTCCTTTTGGTAATTGAAGAGCGTATAATCCATTTTCTGATAAGGTATAAAAATGTCTAATACCATTTTTAAATACTTCAATGGATATGGGACTTAAGATTTTTTGAGAAGTATGAGTGTCAATAACTTGTCCTTTCACATTATAAAAACTTTGTAAAGAAGGTTCTTTTTTCGAAATTTTAGAACCATTCCAGTTGTACCAATTAGAAGAATTATTCCAAACCCATTCTCCTGAAAAAGAATTATTGAAATTTGGATTTTTCATCTCAAAGCGAATAATACCTTTCCGGTTCATTCGATAATTTTCAAAAGTTCCTTCAAAATACTCCTTTCCATTGATATAATGTCTGTATCCATAAATAACACCAGTGTTTCCATAATCTCCATATATCAATTGTCCCTTTTCTATAAATCTCAATTCTCCATAGGTGGAATTCCAGGTTCCAGTCCACTTGATATTTGAATAAGTGTTGCTTTTTTCTAATGCTTCCATTTCATTTATAAACAATTCATCATCTTCTTTAGAACAGTTAAAAAAGGAAAAGGTGATTAAAAGTAAACCCAGTAATTTTAAGAATTTCATGCCTTTAGTATTTAGTTAAATTACGATACTTAGTGTTCAATAAATCTAAAGGTTAACGTATTCGTAAATTTCAAATCATTTATAGTTCATTTATAATTTAAAATGTAACTTGAAGTTCTATTGTTAAAACTAAACTTATGGTCACTTGGTTTGAAATTCCGGTTACAGATATGAATCGCGCAAAAGCTTTTTATGAAAAAGTTTTCGATATAAAAATTAACCTTGTCGAAATGGATGGTGTTAAAATGGGGTGGTTTCCTAACAAAAGTCAGGTAGGTACTACAACAGGTACTTTAATTCTTTTAGAAGAAGATTATAAACCTTCTGCTGATGGAGTGGTAGTATATTTTTCTTCAGAAGATGTTGCCAACGAGATTGCTAGGGTTGATATCTCAGGAGGAAAAGTACTCATTGATAAAAGATTAATATCAGAGGAAAACGGCTATTTTGCCCAGTTTATTGATTCTGAAGGAAATCGAATAGCGTTACATTCTCAGAAGTAATAGGAGTAGAGATATAGATTTTTCTTATTTTCTATCCAATACTTTATATTCCTCATAGCAATCACTAATTGCATCAAGGATTTGAAGATCATTAGCAAACTTTATAAAATCTACCGAATAGTTACAGTTTCTTAGTATTTCGTCAATATCTAAACGTTCTACTTGTAATAAAGCCATTAGGGTAGCACGATCAAATTTTGTTTCTAAAAGATTTCTAATTTCGTCATCCTTTTTCATTTTCCTGAGTTTGCGCAATTCATTTGATCGTTTGCTAAAAATATTATACAGGAAGTCTGCGGGATTGAAAATGGCGCCTAGAACTTTATTTACAGCTCCTGGTTGTTTACTACCACCTTCATATCCCGAATTTAATCCAGAAATACTATATCTATAATTGTTATAAACCGGAATTTTTTTAGCATCAATTTCTAAATAACCAGTTAGCTGAACATCGGCTACCACAACTTCTTCTAATGCTATTCCTAATTCTGTCATTTTAATTTTGACATCGCCAAATTTCTTCCAGTCATTAGTTACTCTTACCCTAAGAGCTTTATATCCTATATAGGTGAAATATAAAGTATCATTTACTTTTGCTTTAATTTCAAAATTTCCATCCTTATCAGAAATAGTTCCTATCACCTGACTTAGATTTACAACATGAACATTCTGTAGTTTACTATCTGTAGAGGCATTAAGTACTTGTCCAGATACTGTTTCAGTATCAGTATCCTGACCATATAATCCTATACTAAGAATAAGTGTTATGTAGATTAAAATTTTTTTCAAAAGCTTCTTTTTATAATTGTTTAATGATCAACCTTACCTATATATGACGGCTGTTCTCTACGAACTTAACATAAAAATCGGACCAAAAATCATATAGTTTAGTTAATTCATAAAAAAATTACCTTCGATCACTACGTTTTCTTCGGTCTCGTCGTCCGTTATTTCCTTTATCGCTACTTTTTTGATCACGACGATTTCTTCCTTTCGGCTTGAAACCTTCGCTTCTTCTTTTTCCTTTAAAACCTCCGCCATTATTATCTCTTCTTCGTCTACCACCTCTGTTTCTTCCAGAATCTTTAGAAATTTCAACATTTACCTTTCTTCCTTCCATTCTAAAGTCTTCAAAAACAGAAAGAATCATATCTTGATGTTCGGAATCAGTATTAAAAAAAGAAAAACTTTCTTTAACATCAACTCGACTTACACCATCTCTCCCTAATCCTAAAGTTTCTTTTAAGAAATCTTTTAAGGTCATCCAGTCGAAACCATCTTTTTCACCAACATTGATAAAATATCGAGTACTTCCGTCACGGCCTCTAGCACCATCTCCACTATCTCTGGATACATTTAAATCCTTCGCTTTCTTATAATAATTATGAAAACGAGAAAATTCTACAGAAAAGAATTTTTTAACTAATTCTTCTTTAGTAAAGTCTTCTAGTACTTCATTAATAGATGGTAAGTAACTATCAATTTCGTGATTTATCTCGGATTTTGCAATATCATTAGCTAAATGAAATAACTGTACCTGACAAATTTCTTCACCACTTGGTATTTCCTTTTCTTCGAACTTCTTTTTAATAATGCGTTCTACCGACTTGATCTTTCTAAGTTCACTTTTAGAAACAATCACCATAGAAACTCCACTTTTTCCAGCACGACCAGTTCTACCACTTCTGTGTGTATAGGTTTCAATTTCATCCGGCAGTTGGTAATTAATAACGTGAGTAACATCATCAACATCAATACCACGAGCAGCAACATCTGTAGCTACTAGCATTTGAATTTGACGATTACGGAAACTCTTCATCACCAAATCTCGCTGGTTTTGACTTAAATCCCCATGTAATGCCGCAGCGTTATAACCATCTTCAATAAGAGTTTCTGCTACTTTTTGAGTATCTCTTTTTGTACGACAAAAAATCACAGAAAAAATATCAGGATTCGCATCTGCCAATCGCTTTAAAGCGGCATAACGATCTCTAGAATTTACTACATAATATTCATGAGAAACATTTTTGGATCCAGTGTTTTTATGTCCAACAGTAATCTCTTGTGGATCATGCATAAAACGTTTGGCTATCGTGGCAACTTCTTTTGGCATAGTTGCAGAAAATAACCAAGTACTTTTGTCTTCAGGGGTATGAGAGAGAATAGAAGTAATATCTTCATAAAATCCCATATTCAGCATTTCATCAGCTTCATCTAATACACAATATCCAATATTAGAAATATTAACCATTTTTCGGTTAATCATATCTTGCATTCTTCCTGGAGTTGCAACAATAATTTGTGCACCACGCTTGATCTCTTTAGCTTGTTCGTGGATACTTGCACCACCATAGATGGCAACTGTTCTTAACCCTTTGCAGAACTTAGAGTAATTTTTTAATTCATTTGCAATTTGTAAACAAAGTTCACGAGTAGGAGAGAGGATCAAACCTTGAGTAATTCTACTCTCTACATCAATTTTTTCGATTAGTGGAAAACCAAATGCAGCAGTTTTTCCTGTACCTGTTTGCGCTAACGCTACAATATCAGTATCTTCATTAAGCAAAATAGGAATCGCCTTTTCCTGCACTTCACTTGGGGTTTCAAACCCCATTTCATTTACCGCCTTAATAATAGCTTCTCCGAGGCCTAATGCTTCAAATTTATTCATATACTTAAAATAAGCCGCAAAGGTACGGTTTATTATCTGTCTATTATAATAACGAAGTACTTATTCTGATGTTACAAAAAGAATGTCTTTAATTATAAAATAAGTATGACTTTGTATTACTTAATGATCTCAATTTCAAAAAGTTTGTCCCAATTCTTTCCTGTTACAAATAGTTGCTTAGTATCTTTTTTGTAGGCAATACCATTTAATACATCCAAATCTGGATGCTGATTAACTTTTTCTCTTAATCCTGATAGGTTAATAACTGCTTCTAGCGCACCGTTTTTTGGATTAATAATAGCAATTCCATCTTTTTGCCAAGTATTAGCATAGATTTTTCCATCGATCCACTCTAACTCATTAAATTTTGATTTCACTTTGGTGTCCGTGGCAATTTCTATATAGGATTTTTCAGATAAATCCTTTGGATTCAAAATCCAGATCTTTTCGGTACCATCACTTTTATATATGTTTTTTCCATCATTACATAATCCCCATCCTTCTTTACTTTTATTATAGGTAAAGCTTCCATTCTTTTCCAATGTTTTTAGATCATATATAAAACCTTCTTTTGATTGCCAGGTTAATTGATAAATCTTGTCATTAATTATCGTAATGCCTTCGGCAAAATATTTTTTATCAATATCTTTTTTAATCAATATTTCTCCTGTAGTATAATTTACTTTGCGTAAAGATGATAAACCATTTTTACCAGTACTTTCATAAAGAGTATCACCAACAAATTCTAATCCTTGCGTAAAGGCATTTTGGTCATGAGGATATTCTGCAATGATTTTATACTTATATAATTTAGGAGGTTTGTTATTATAAAAGGTCAGTTTTTTATAAACGTCTTCTTTTTTTCCCTCATAATACACAATTGCTTTTAAAAGATGTTTACCTAAACGTTCGGTATCAATTTTTTCTTCTAATTTTTGATCAGCAGTAGAGGCAAGTTTAGTGTCTTCAAAAAAATAAGTTACAGAATCAATTTTGAAGTTTTTGTTGTTAACAATACTTGCTTTTACGGTTTCTCCAAGCTTAAATTTCGATGTTTTGTTGTCAATTTTTATTGAAAATTGTTTTTTTTTCGCATCAACATTGCTGCCACAAGCGAGAATTAAAAAACATAATGATATGATGACGAATAGGTTACGGTTGTTCATGATATTGGTAATATTTAAAGCAAGATATTTATTTTAATTGGGTTTAAAAAATCATTGTTTTATATAGTAAAGATTGTATCTTTGCAGCGGCAAGTCCTACACAACCAGCTCCTGTTGAATCCTCCAGGGCGGGAACGCAGCAAAGGTATACGGTCGTAGCGGTGTGATGTAGGTAGCTTGCCTTTTTTTGTGCCCAAAAGTTTCCTTTTCTAAATGTTTTCGTTTATTTCGATTTATTTCGTTCTTCTTAATTCATAAATCGTAATTCCAGATGTATATTTGCCGATATGAATACAAATCAAAACACTAAAGTTGTTTTAATAACTGGTGGCTCATCAGGAATTGGTAAATCTATAGGGCTGTTTCTAACCTCTAAAGGATACATCGTTTACGGAACAAGTAGAAATCCGTCACGTTATGAAAATTTCAATAATTTTCCGTTATTACAATTGGATGTCGCTAATGTAGATAGTATTAAAGTTGTTGTAGAGACCATTCAGAAAGAACAGGGAAAACTAGACGTTTTAATAAATAATGCAGGTGCTGGTATTACGGGACCGATAGAAGAAATTCCAGAAGAAGAAATTATTAAAAACTTTACTACCAATTATTTTGGTCCGATCAATGTAGCGAAAGCAGTGTTGCCAATAATGCGTAAACAGCATAGTGGTTTGATTATAAATATTACCTCTATAGCAGGATATATGGGATTACCATTCAGAGGTGTTTATAGTGCTTCTAAAGCAGCACTTGAAGTTACTACAGAAGCTTGGAGAATGGAGTTAAAAGCTTTCAATGTTCAAATGACCAATATTGCTCCTGGTGATTTTGCTACCAATATTGCAGCAGGAAGATATCATGCTCCTGTTGTTTCTGGTTCTCCCTACGAAAAATCTTATGGAGACTCTTTGCAGCTAATGAATGAACATGTAGATGATGGAATGGATCCAAACGAAATGGCCAAAGCAGTATATAAGGTAATACAAACAAATAATCCTAAAGTACATTATAAAGTAGGAGCATTTATGCAAAAGTTTT
The DNA here is from genome assembly GCF_019295435.1 of Aquimarina litoralis. GTDB lineage: Bacteria > Bacteroidota > Bacteroidia > Flavobacteriales > Flavobacteriaceae > Aquimarina > Aquimarina litoralis_A. The sequence goes on along the minus strand of NZ_WEKL01000109.1, from coordinate 70,059 downwards.
CCATTGTACTCAAAAGAATTTTGCCTGATAAAGTATATGAGAAGTTGCTAATGAATCATTATAAATTGTAATTTTGACGACTTTTATACATAAGACTATTATAAAACAAGAATTTCAACAAATAATCATAAATCTAAACACAACAATATGAAGTTTTTTATTGATACTGCTAACCTTGATCAGATTAAAGAAGCACAAGATCTTGGAGTACTGGATGGTGTAACTACGAATCCATCATTAATGGCTAAAGAAGGTATCACAGGAAAGGATAATATTATAGAGCATTATAAAAAAATATGTGATATAGTAACTGGAGATGTAAGTGCTGAAGTAATTTCTACAGATTTCGAAGGAATTATAAAAGAAGGAGAGGAGTTAGCAAAACTTCATGATCAGATTATCGTAAAAGTACCTATGATTAAGGAAGGTGTAAAAGCAATAAAATATTTCAGTGATAACGGAATCAAAACAAATTGTACACTAGTATTTTCTGTAGGACAAGCATTGTTAGCCGCTAAAGCTGGTGCTACATATGTATCTCCTTTTATTGGAAGATTAGATGATATCTCTACAGATGGTCTGAATTTAATTGCAGAGATCAGAATGGTATATGATAACTATAATTTTGATACACAAATATTAGCAGCTTCTGTTAGACATACAATGCATGTGATTGACTGTGCAAAAATAGGAGCTGACGTAATGACTGGACCACTTTCTTCTATTGAAGGGTTGTTGAAACATCCTTTAACAGATATAGGTTTGGCAAAATTCCTTGCAGATTATAAAAAAGGAAACTAAATTCTTTAATGAATATATAAATGTAAAACTGTTCTTTTAATCGAGAACAGTTTTTTGTTTGTCAATACTTGCCATTCTACTATAGCTTAACAATTGCTTTTCGAAGAATGAAGAAAATAAATCTGCATTAGGATTTATAATTTTTCCTTGTTGATTTACCAAAATCACTTTATTGGTATAATGAATCACTAATTCATCAGATGAACATTTCGGGAATTTGAACTCATACTCATTTTCAAGATTATAATTATGTCTCTTGATCGTTTTTAACCAATTATCAGTTTGTTCGTCATCAGTATTAATAGCAATAAAATCAATATCCGGATATACTTTACTTAAGTGAGTAGTTCTTTTATGAGCTTTAACATAATGATCTTTTCTATCAATTGACCAGAAATACAAGGCGGTAACCGGTTTTTCAAAAAGTTCAGACAATTTTGTCATTTCACCATCAGAAGAAATAAGATCTTGATCCGGAATGATACTATTAGGTTTTAGCCTAGCTGTTGCTTTTGCCAGTTTTTTTAACTCTTTTTGAAATTTTTTATTACTACTTATAGATAGGTAATGATCTAATACTTTCTGAGAAGTATAATCATTTTTATTGTCTAAAATGAAATTGGTAGTAATACCACGTAATAAATTATTCTTTATATAAGATTGTTGAATTATACTATCCACAAGATCAAGTTTGTACATCGTATACTCAACCTTGCTCTTAGAAAAAGATTTTTTATTCATATACTTAGTATACGATGAGTTGGTAAAATAATGATTCAGAAATCTATTATATGAGTATAATCTCATAAGATCATCTTCATTAAAGTTTACCATGCCCCGATATTCAAAAAAATCATCAGGAATGGCATTAGCAACATTTCTGGTTCTTATTCTAGAATATTGATACCTATATAAGTACATTTCATATCTAGAAAAGAAATCATATTCAAAACTCGATTTACAAATCTTGCTCGCGAGATCACTTAATGGATATTTGTCGGTCAAATTACTAAATCTTGCTTGTCTTAACTCTAATAAAGAGTCCTGTTCTTTTTTAAATGCTTTCGGGCTTGGAGTGTATTTTCTGTTAGTTAATTGATTTCGTTCCTTTTCATTTTGTAGAAACATATCAATTAAAAAGTTGTTTTTTCGAGAACCCTTTCCCGTAAAAACTAAAGATTCATCAAATTCTAACGTATTTAAACGCATTAAAATACTATCGCCTTTCTCTAAAAGGATTAATTGAAATTCTGGATTATGTCTAAAAGAATATAATCCTTCTTTTATATTTTCAATCTTATGTAAGAATCGATTGTTCTTGTCCAAATAGATGGTATCCTGATAATCTTCACCTTTAAAAAGCACAACATAATCAGTATTTGGATTTACAATTTCTCCGCCCAAATAAATATGGTCATTAGTAATTTCTGTAGTAGAGTCACAACTCAACAAGCAAGAACTTAATGCACAGATAAAACAAAGATACTTTACTCTGAAGAAAAACATTTTGGGCGCTATAATTATACTGACAAACATTCAAAAATAAATGGAAAGACTTTTCTGATTTGTTAAGAATACGTTAATTGTGTTATTATTAGCGTATACGGTAGAAATTTATGAAGCGGTTATATTTTATATCTAATAGATTTGGATTATAAAATAGTATTCAAAATACCATTGTATTCTTTTAAGGTTTGAATCCATTTTTCTACTTTTGCCGAAAATACAATTTATCACTATGTTATCAGTTTCTAATCTTTCAGTTCAATTCGGTAAACGTGTTTTGTTTGATGAAGTAAACACTACCTTTTCTCAAGGGAATTGTTATGGAATTATCGGTGCAAATGGAGCAGGAAAATCTACATTCTTAAAGATTCTTTCGGGAGCTACTGAAGCGACTTCTGGAAATGTTCATCTAGAACCAGGAAAGCGAATGTCTGTTCTAGAACAAAACCATTATGCATATGATGAGCATACAGTTTTAGAAACCGTTATCATGGGAAATAAAGAACTGTATAAAATAAAAACTGAAATAGACGCATTATATGCGGATTATACAGATGAAAATGCAGAGAAGATTGGAGAGCTTCAAGTTCAGTTTGAAGAAATGAATGGATGGAATGCTGATAGTGATGCCGCGACCATGCTTTCTAATTTAGGCATTAAAGAAGATCTTCACTATACAAGTATGGCTGATCTTGATACCAAACAAAGAGTAAGAGTACTTCTGGCACAATGTTTATTTGGTAGTCCAGATGTTTTGATAATGGATGAGCCTACAAACGACTTGGATTATGAAACTATTTCTTGGTTAGAAAACTTTTTAGCTAATTATGATAATACAGTAATCGTTGTTTCTCACGACCGTCACTTTTTGGATTCTGTGTGTACACATATCTCGGATATTGATTTTGGTAAGATTAATAACTACAGTGGAAACTATACATTTTGGTACGAATCATCTCAGTTAGCTGCTAGACAAAGAGCACAGCAAAACAAAAAAGCAGAAGAGAAAAAGAAGGAACTTCAAGAGTTTATCGCTCGTTTTAGTGCAAACGTAGCAAAATCTAAACAGGCTACTTCTCGTAAGAAAATGATCGAAAAATTAAATATTGAAGATATTAAGCCTTCTAGCCGTCGTTATCCAGCAATTATTTTTGAAAGAGATAGAGAAGCAGGAGATCAAATTCTTAATGTAGAAGGCCTAACAGCAAGTGTAGAAGGAGAAACCTTGTTTAAAGGAGTAGATATCAATCTTGCGAAAGGTGATAAAGTTGTAGTATTTTCAAAAGATTCTAGAGCAACTACAGCTTTTTATCAAATTCTAAATGATAAACAAAAAGCAGATTCAGGCAAATTTTCTTGGGGAATAACTACATCTCAATCATATTTGCCAGCTGATAATAGTGAGTATTTTCAAAATGACTTAAACCTAGTAGATTGGTTACGTCAATGGGCTACTACCGAAGAAGAGCGTGAAGAGGTATATATAAGAGGGTTTTTAGGAAAAATGATTTTCAGCGGAGAAGAAGCATTAAAAAAATCTAACGTACTTTCTGGAGGAGAAAAAGTGAGATGTATGTTGTCTAAAATGATGATGACCAGAGCAAACGTAGTAATGCTAGATGAACCTACCAATCACTTAGATTTAGAATCAATAACAGCTTTTAATAACTCACTGAAGAATTTTAAAGGAACAATTCTATTTACTACTCATGATCATGAATTTGCGCAAACCGTTGCAAATCGTGTGATAGAATTAACACCAAATGGGGTAATTGATCGTTATACTACTTTTGATGAGTATATGAGTGATAAGAAAATTAAAGAATTAAGAGATAAAATGTATGCTGTTAATGTATAACTTACTACAGCTATAAAATTATTGAAAAAGCATCTGCGAGTCGTAGATGTTTTTTTTTGATCATTATATAACCAATCCTTCAAATTTTATATACATATATTCTTGAATAGCAGATTCTAATGTTTGTTGGTTATTATTGAAAAAGGTATGATCAGTGATGAGCTGCATAATAAAATACTCGTCTAGTTTGATTAGTAATTCTGGAGAAACCGATTTGAACATTCCGTTTTCGATACCGAATACATAAAAGTCTTTTAGATCTTTTAAAAGGTCTTGCAAAAAGTCATCCACAATTTTCCAAGCGCTTGGATAATGAGTTTGAAGTTGTTTTAAGTAAAATGGAGAAATATCTTTTACTCCTTCAGCTAGTATCTTGGCTAGAGTTTCATATTGGTAATTTAATCCAGCAATTTCACCAGAAATCTCGTTCTTATAAGCCTTAAGCTGATCAACTCTCACTTGAGTAACATATTCGAAAATTTCTTCCTTCGTAACGAAGTATTGATAAATAGTGGATTTACTCTTGTTCATCAATTCTGCCAAATCATCCATAGTAAGATCTCCAAGAGCAGTATTCCTCAATTTTGGCAGCAAGGCCTGCGTCCATTGTTCTACCTTTTTGTTCTTATCCTTTCGTTCTCGATGAATTGATTTTCTTCCCATTTTTGGTAATTTACTAAAATCGAACTATATTTGATTAAATAGTTCGAAAAAGATATTTCTTTTTCAAACATAAGTATTTGACACGTGAAAAATAAAGCAGTTTGGCAAAAATATTCTGGAAAAGTAGCATGGCCCACTATAATTTTATTCATAGGACTATGTTTTGGATACGTTGCTCTTTGGAAGTTATATAGTAATGGATTTTCTCCTTTATGGACCTCAATAATTGGTGCTTTAGTAGCGTATGGAATGTTCACTATTGCTCATGAAGCAAGTCATGGTAATATTTCTGGAGGAATTACTTCTTTCCGAATTGTTGAACAAGCTTTAGGTTGGCTGTCTAGTTTTTTCTTGCTATTTCCGTTTTCTGCTTTTGTAGTGATTCATCTTAGACATCATGCACATACTAATGATCCAATACATGATCCGGATCACTATGTAAATGGAAGTAATCCTTTTTCTATTTTCATTAGATGTCTCACATTGATTGGACATTATTTTGGATTAACTTTTGGGAAACAAAGCGAAAAGCATACTGCGATGAGAATGATTAGACGACAATCTTTCTTATTTCTGCTAGTAATTTTATCTATAATTACCACACTTATTGTAACGGGATTCGGAAGTGCTTTGTTTTTTGTATTCATCTTGTCTGCTCTAATAGCAGCTCCAGTATTAGCTTTTTCATTTGATTGGTTACCGCATTATCCTCATAATAATTTAAGTAAGTATCACAACACTCGTGTTGTCACCATTCCTGGATTGGAGTTTATATCCCTTTATCAAAGTTATCATTTGATCCATCATTTATATCCCAGAGTTCCTTTTTATAAATATAAAAGCTGTTTTCAAGATGTTGAAGCAGAACTCTTTCAAAAAGAATCTCTTATAGAAGGTTTTAGAAATAAAGATTTGAAACTATTGGATAAACAAAATACTTATAATGACATAGTATCAGGAAAAACATGGAATTATGTTCTTGAGGTAGAGAATGTATTTAAGGAAACTCAGGATACAATCAAAATTGTTTTTAAGAACTTAAATCAGGTAGCTTTTTCTTTTTTACCAGGACAATATCTAGTTGTATCAGATTATGTAAATGATCAGTTAATTAGTAGATGCTATTCTATTTGTGAAGATCCTTTGACAGGAAAATTAGGTATAGCAGTTAAACAGGTTTCGAATGGTAAACTTTCTAATCATCTAGTTCTAAATGCTAAAAAGAAAATGAAACTGAGAGTAGCTGGACCTTTTGGTAAGTTTTTGTTGCCCGAAGTTTTAGATAAACCTTTACTTTTTGTAGCTGGAGGTAGTGGCATTACGCCTNTTTTATCCATGGTTAAATATGTATTGCGAACTTCTCAAACAAAAGTAAAACTGTTGTATGGTTGTAAAAGTAAAGATGATATCATATTTGCTAACGAATTGGGTGAACTTTCATCTATGTATGCTGATCGTTTTACCTACATAGTAAGTTTGGACCGTTTAGATATGGATCGGCAATATGATTATTTAAGAGATATATCAAAAGATATCTATTGTTACATTTGTGGCCCAAAACCAATGATGGAAGCATCAAAAAATGTATTGACAAGGTTAGGGATTGATAACAATTTGATCAGAGTTGAAGAGTTTTCTCAAAATAATACAGAACTTTCTGGAGAAACTAGAAAAATCCATGTTGAAACTACCGGCAAGGATTTTATGTACTTAGGAGATACATCTGAAAGTATTTTAGAAGGAGCACTTAGGGCTAAACAAGAACTTCCTTATGCTTGCAAAAAAGGTGATTGTGGTACGTGCAAGGTACAACTAAAGGAAGGGCAAGTAGGTTGGAATTCATATGAAGATATGGTACTTCTTAAAAACGAAATTGATCAAGGGTTGATTCTTACTTGTATGTGTACTCCAAAAACGGATATAAAAATAAAACTATGAATGTAGAAAAAGAATATGATTATGTCATTATCGGAAGTGGTTTTGGAGGATCGGTTAGTGCATTAAGATTAGCTGAAAAAGGATATAAAGTATTAGTTATAGAAAAAGGAAAATGGTATCAACCCAAAGATTTTCCAAAAACAAACTGGAACCTTAGAAAATGGTTATGGGTACCAACTTTGAAGTGGTTTGGAATTATGAAAATGTCCTTTTTCAAGCACGTAGTTGTAATTTCTGGAACTGGAGTAGGAGGAGGATCTTTAGTGTATGCAAATACATTACCAATTCCCAAAAAAGACTTTTTTACTTCTGGAAGTTGGAAAAATTTGACCGATTGGCAATCTGAATTGGAACCATTCTATAAAACAGCCTTAAAAATGTTGGGAGCACAAAAAAACCCACATCTTTTTGATGGGGATAAAGCGCTTAAAGAGATGGCAACTAGTTTAGATATTCCTGATGATTTTTCATCTACAGATGTGGCGGTATTCTTTGGGACACCCAATAAAAAAGTGCCAGATCCTTATTTTGATGGAAAAGGACCGGATCGAACCGGTTGTAATTTCTGTGGAGGTTGTATGACTGGCTGTAGAATAGGAGCTAAAAACACATTAGATAAGAACTATCTATATCTTGCACAGCAATTGGGAGCCCATATTTTAGCAGAAAATGAAGTGATAGATGTTATTCCTTCTTCTAAAGGATATACTATTACATTTAAATCATCCACTAGATTTTTTACTAAACGGAAAACAATACAAACAAAGGGAGTTGTATTTTCTGGGGGAGTTTTGGGTACAGTAAAACTTCTTCTGCAACTTAAAAAGAGTTCTTTACCCAAATTATCAGATTATCTGGGATCAGATATTAGAACCAATAATGAAAGCCTGATTAGTGTGACCAACCTGAATAGAACAAAAGATATGTCTAAAGGAGTAGCTATCGGTTCAATATTAAATACAGATAAGAATAGTCATTTAGAAATTGTTAGATATGCAAAAGGGTCTGGTTTTTGGAGACTCTCTCATCTGCCATTAACACATGGAAAAAACACAATTGTAAGAGTGACTAAAATGGTAACCAGTTTTGTAAAAAAACCATTAACTTATGTAAAGCTTTATACTACAAAAGATTGGAGTAAAAGCACAGCGATTCTATTATTTATGCAAACTTTGGATAGCACGCTTAAGTTTAAATTAAATGCCGTGGGAAGAATGAATACTTCAGTAAATGAAGGCGATAAACCAAGTGCTTTTATTCCAGAGTCTCTTGGTTTGGCAAAGAAATACGCAGAAATTACAGAAGGTAAAGAAACTGTTTTTGGTCTAGAACCTTTAGCAGGCATCCCTTCAACAGCTCATATATTGGGTGGAGCAGTAATGTCTGATTCTTCTGAAAATGGAGTGATTGATAAGAATAATCAGGTTTTCGGATATAAAAATATGTATATATGCGACGGTTCTATGATATCTGCAAATCCAGGAGTGAATCCATCACTTTCTATCACAGCGATTTCAGAACGGGCAATGAGTAAAATACCAAACAAATCAGATTTGTAGTAATCGTATTTACTTTTTCTTATTCTGTAAGTGTCTGTATATTAAAAAAATACCATATGCTATAAAAGATATAGCAAGCAAAATTCGAAAATTCCATTCTACGGATTCTGCTTGTAAATGTTGATACAATCGAAAAGTCCCAAATAGGACACCCAAAATACCGAAAATTAAATCATACTTATTTCCGGTTGTTTTATTATTAGCTTCCTCCATGGGAGCTAAGATAAACTTTTTTCTATAATGGGAACCGCCTGTTCAACATCTGTTTTTTTAACAAAAAGTTGGATGTGATCCGGCAATCCACCACCAAAACCGGCTGCCATACCAGATTTCATATCATCTCTAATAATGGAATTAATACCTCCATCTTGTAGTATATTCTGTAAAAATTGTATGTTAATCAGACTACCAGTATAAACCCTTTCGTATTCACTTTCTGGAAACATAGCTATGTGGATTATGCGTTAAAATATTTACTATTCCAAATTGCTGTATTGAAGTTTTTGCCCAATGCAAATCCATAGAATAACACTACTGCAGCAACAGATTTAAACATAAAAAAGAATATCATAATAAACTCAGACGAAGTATTCTCTTTACTAAACAAACCTTGTGGAACCATAATAGTAAGTAATAGACTTACTAAAAACGTGAGAACAATTAAATTTTCAAAACTTTTAAAAAACCACATCATAAATTTTCTTAGCGGATGAAGGTCTTCCCCCCATTTATGAATCAAGTAGTAATAATCATTACCCATTGGAGCAAATAACAAAGGATCATCAGCATTTTCTAATTTAAACAATTTTGAAGGTGCTATAATCTTAAATCCTTTCAATTCAGTTTGATGTACTTTTTCCAGTTGCTTTATTTTGGATAATGCTTCTTGAGGCAATTTTCCTTTAAAGTATTTAGAAGCTAAAAACCGTAATCTATAATCAATGCATATTTTCTTAATTTGATCAATATGGTAGATATTGTTACTTTCAAGATGATCTAAAATGAAATCATTTCTTTCTATAGGTGTCCCATTTTCTAGTGTCTGAAGAATTCTTTCATCTTTTTGTTCTTCCTCTTTAAAAATAGCTTCTACTACAGACTTCCAATTAGAGTCGTCAAATTGTTTAGACCGAACTTTAGCAAGTTTTTTTTCGATATTAGTTTTAGGGAACATCATTTTCTTTTTCTTTAGCTCCACTAAATTAATTATTTAGGATCTCGATTCCAAGATTTTAGTGTTTTTAACAAATGTTGAATTTATACCCTTGAACGGTAAATAAGTTGGTTTTATGCCTTAGTATCATTTTCTGAATTTTTAGGTTCTTTCTCAAAAATTAATTTTTAGAATCCTTATGATTGTATGGAATATAATTTTCCCATTTCCAAGGTGTAAATGTATCACCTAAAGCTACCTCTAATAGTTCCTTAAAAATACTTTCTCCATTTTCGCTATTTGTCATAATCATAATTCCTTTTTTTGCTTCCGGAAATACAATAGAATAATGTTGAAAACCATCGCCGTGACCTTCTTTAAAAGCACCGATTCCATATGACGATTGTAATACTCCCCATCCTAATCCATAACTCAGTTCAATAGCATCATTAAGAGATCCTTCTTTTAAGGATAAAGGTCCGAATTGAGCTAACGTTCGTATTCGTATTTGAGGTTTGAATATTTCATTCCAAGAATTTTCCGAAATAATCTCCTGTTGTAAAACAGCCGTTAAAAATTTGCTATAGTCTTCAGCTGTTGTTTCTAAGGTTCCTCCACCTCTTGGTTCATTGTCTTTATCTTTCTTAAAAAGTTTTCCATCTTTTGAATGACCATAAGCAAAGTCCTTTTCAAATGAAGTATTCCATTGATAACTAGTTTGCTCCATTTTTAAAGGTTTGAATATTTTTTCCTGCGCGATTTCTTCAAGCCCTTTTCCTAGTATTTTTTCGATGATGACTTGTAGATATATAAAGCCTTCTCCAGAATACTGATAACGATTTCCAGGATTAAAATGTACCCTTAATTTATGATCAGGTTCAAACCACCGATAATTGGGAAATCCAGTAGTATGCGATAGGCACATACGAGCTGTGATTTTATGATATAAAGAATCTGCTTGTAAATCAGAAAAATTATCATGCCATCTGGTTTTTGGGGCGTATTCGTATATTTTTTTGGATAGATAAGATTCTAAAGGTGTATCTAAAGTTAGATATCCTTCTTCTACCAGTTTCATAACGAGAACAGAGAAAACAGCTTTGCTAAATGATGCGCCATAGATATTGGTAGTATCGGTTAACTTTTGCTTTTTCTCGAAGTTTTTATACCCGAAGGTCTTCTGATAAGTTACTTGATTATCATTATAAATAGTTAAAGCCATGCCATGTACATTTGCATGCTCCATAAGTTGTTTAACTTTTGTTGTAATAGAATCTTTTGTAATTGTTGATGTATCAAGTCTTGTGATCTTTTCTGATACAATACCGTTAGAGCAACTAGTAATGTTTAGTGAAACTAAACAGATCAAAATTGCAGTATGCTTCAATTGTTTGTTTTTTCTAAGAAAAGGTATGGATAAAGGATAATAGATTTTTTTAGAATTTAGAACAGAAATAATATTAACAATCGTTACAATAATAGAGAAGGGAATAATTGTAATGAATAAGAAAAAGCCGATACCTTCTATTGTTACTAAGCCAATAAATGATAGAACAAAAAGTATGGTCATAGTGATCTGAAAATTAATAATCGCTCTCCCATGTATATCATAGATTTTGTTGTCTTCTCTTTTGTGAATCCAAAGAAAAACAGGAACCAAAATATTACAGAAAGGAATCATGAGCCCTAAAAGTGGTGTAGCATGAAGAAGTAATAACCATTTTTGTTGTATAGATTCTTCTTTTGGGTTTTCTAACGGAAGTAAATCTTCAACTTCTATTTCTAAAGCAGTAGCCAGTAGTTTTATGGTTTGTAAATGAGGAGTCACTTCTCCTTTTTCAATACGTTGAATAGTACGAATACCGACTGTTGTTTTATTAGATAGTTCTTCTTGCGTATAGCCTTTTAACTTTCTATGATATACTAGATTTTTAGAAATAGATTGGTTTTCCATGATATGATTTTTAAACAGGACAAAGCTATAAATAGCTACTTGTTTTTGTTACGCCATTTAGGTGTCACCTATCTGTCATTTGTTGTTTTTATTGGGTCTTTAGCATTAAAGATATAGTTTTGTATAACAAAAAATGCCCTTGAATGTATCAAAGGCATTTTAATAAATGGATGTTTAAAATTCTACTATTATCGTAATTCAGCACCTAATTTGTTTTCAAAATTATGCTGAAGTTTATTCATAATTTTATCAATTTGCTTATCAGTAAGTGTTTTGTGCTCATCTTGCAAAGTGAAACTTACTGCATATGATTTTTTACCTTTTGGCAGGTTTTTACCTTCGTATACATCAAACAAATTGATATTTTTTAACAGTTGTTTTTCAGTTTGCTTGGCTATCGTATGAATTTCTTCAAAAGAAATATGATTATCTAGAAGTAGCGCAAAGTCTCTTCGTACTTCAGGGAACTTAGGTATTTCTGTGAATTTAATTTTACTCCTTCTGGCAAATTCTAAGATAGTATCCCAATTGAAATCAGCATACAATACTTCTTGAGAAATAGAAAAATGTTTTAAAATGGATTTTCTTACAATACCAAACTCTACTAGTTTTGATTTGCCTAAACTATAAGAAACTGCTTCAGAAAATATATCATTTTTAGTTGGAGAAGTCCTTGATGTTTTAATTCCTAATCTATCCAAAATTGCTTCTATAATCCCTTTTAAATAGAAAAAATCACTTCTTTCCTGAGTTACTTTCCAACTTTCTTTTGCTTTATTTCCAGTGATGATAAGACTTAAATGCTTATTCTCAATTCTTCCGCTTTCATAATGATGATATGTTTTTCCAAACTCAAAAAACTTAAGGTCAGCACGCTTTCTGTTGATATTATAAGAAACAGCTTCCAATCCTGAAAATAGGAGTGACTGACGTAATACTGCTAAATCATTACTTAACGGATTAAGCATTTCAACATTATTCTCAGTTTTTAATAGTTCAGATAACTCTGTATATTCAGGAGAAGTTAACGAGTTTGCCAACATTTCATGAAAACCTTGACCTACTAATTGATTTGAAATTGTATTCTGAACAGTATGATCTGAAAACTTATCAATATTAGAAATGGATGCATTTAATTTTTGATTAAAATTAATGTTGTTATATCCATATACACGTAAGATTTCTTCGATAACATCAGCTTCTCTTTGTACATCATTTCTGTATGCAGGGATCGTAAGTCCTAATCCTCCTTCAGTTACACTATTTACTTTAATTTCAAGCGAAGTTAAAATATCTTTTATCGTCTCTTGTGGAAGCTCTTCTCCAATCAATTTTGCAGTATTTTCAAACGATAAAAACACTTGAAAATCTTCTATTTTTTTAGGGTATAGATCTGTAATTTCACTTGTAATATCTCCTCCTGCTAACTCTTGAATTAATAACGCCGCTCTTTTAAGAGCATATTCTGTAATATTTGGATCAATACCTCTTTCAAATCTGAAGGAAGCATCGGTATTTAATCCATGACGTTTTGCTGTTTTTCTAACGCTTACCGGATTGAAGTAAGCACTTTCTAAAAATATAGCCGTTGTTTTTTCGGTAACCCCAGAATTAATACCACCAAAAACTCCAGCAATACAAAGTGGCTTTTCTGCATCGCAAATCATTAGATCTTCTTCATGCAACTCTCTCTCCACTTCATCAAGAGTGGTGAATTTTGTTCCTGCTTTGCAAGTTTTTACTTCGATTTTGTTCCCTTCAACATAATTCGCATCAAAGGCGTGTAGGGGTTGTCCTAGTTCATGTAAAACATAATTAGTCACATCTACCACATTGTTTTTTGGTGTAAGACCAATTGCTTTTAAACGATGTTGTAGCCAACTTGGAGATTCAGCAACCTTTAATCCTGAAATAGAAACACCACAATACCTTGGAGCCAATTCTGGATTCTTTACCTCAATATCGAATTTGTGTAGTCTGTTATCAACTTTAAAATTACTTACAGAAGGAGTAATAAGTTCTAGATTAAGATCTTGTTGTTGCAAACCAGCTTTTAAGTCTCTAGCAGTTCCCCAATGACTCATTGCATCTGCACGATTTGGGGTTAATCCAATTTCAAAGACATGATCATTTTCTATATTAAAAACCTCTGAAGCAAGCGTTCCCACGGGAATATCCTTATCCAAAATCATAATGCCATCATGACTTTTTCCAAGTCCTAATTCATCTTCAGCACAAATCATACCATGGCTTTCTTCACCTCGAATTTTCCCTTTTTTTATGGTCCATTCTTTTCCTTCTGCATCATATAATTTGGTACCAATAGTTGCTACAGGAACTTTTTGACCTTCAGCAACATTAGGAGCTCCACATACAATCTGAACTGGTTCTCCATCGCCTAAGTCCACTTTAGTAACTTTTAGTTTATCAGCATTGGTATGTTGTGAGCAACTGATTACCTGCCCAACAATTACGCCTTCTAATCCACCTTTTACACTTTGGTAAGTTTCTATTCCCTCTACTTCAAGCCCTAAATCGGTTAGTAATTCTCCAGCTTTTTCTGCATCCCAATCAAGCTTTATAAATTGCTTGAGCCAGTTATATGAAATTTTCATTAATGATGATTCTGAAATTAGGCCGTAAAGATACTATTTTGGGTAAAGTTGACAAACAAGAACAATAGCTTATATGTGGAAGAATTAAAATTTCTATAGCACAGATTAATAGGTTTTAATTTTCATAAAAGCTGTCATTTTTCTAGAATTCAGAATTTTAACCGATTAAATAAGCTTTTTATCGATTATATTATGTATTTTTGATGTTGTTCAAGTTTAAATACGCCCTGAATGAAATTATTTAGATTATCAGTAATACTTATGTTTTCGGTCATTTTTGGAAACAATTTTTGTGTTGCCCAAAAATCAAATACGAATCAACCAGAACAGTATTTACCTCATAAGGTTGCTTCAAGTGCTAACCAAAATAGGTCTTTTTCTAAAAAAGCTGTAAACTCAAAGAAAAACAAAAGAGTCGCGGAGACAGGAGATGTGTTTTCCGATAAAGAGAAAAATGCTAGAGCATTAACAGCTAAAAAATCCAGACAGAGTGGTAAAGGATCACTTACTAAGGAGCAAATAAAAAGAAGAAGAGAAGCTAGAGTAGCCGAAATAAAGGAAAAAAATAAGAAAAAGAAAAAAGTTCGAAGAGTTCAAAAAAAATCAATCCCATAAATAGAATAAGCTCTTTTTTAGTAAAAAGAAAGTACTATTGCATAAAACTGTCTGATAAGATGAATCAATCTTTCCAGACATTTTTTATATTCGCATATATCACACAAATCTTATGAAGAAATTTATCTTAATTGCACTTTCCCTAATCACAGTATATTCTTGTAAGAATGATACTTCTAATAAAAATACTGATACTCCTTTAACATTAAAAAGTGGACTATGGAAAGCATCTATGGTAGTTCAGGACAATGAAAAACTACCGTTTCTTTTTGAAGTTTTTGAAGATCAAACCTTACGAATTTTTAATGCAGAAGAGACGATAGATGTAGATGAAGTAACTATTAAGCAAGATTCAATCTTTATCAAGTTCCCTGTTTTTGAAGGGTATATTGCTGCAAAATTTGAAGATTCATTAACGATATCTGGAAGTTTTATTAAAGAAAGCTTGGATAGGATTGTGCCTTTTAAAGGAGAGTTTGGCGTAAAAGATAGATTTGAAATTACGGAAAAACCATCAGCAAATATTCAAGGGAATTGGGAATCAGTATTTAGTCCTGATACTCCTGAAGATAGATATATTGCTAAAGGTATTTTTAAACAAAATGGAAATGTTGTAACAGGAACTTTTAGAACTACCACGGGCGATTATAGATATTTAGAAGGAGTTATTAATAATCAAAAATTAGAATTGTCCACTTTTGATGGTGCCCATGCTTTTTACTTTACTGGACAGGTTACGGATAGTACAATGAATGGATACTTTTATTCAGGAAATCATTGGAAAGAACCTTTTACAGCAAAACGAAATGAAAATTATGAGTTACCTTCAGAAGATTCGCTAACGTTTTTGAAAGAAGGTTATGATAAATTTGCTTTTAGTTTTCCTAATGCTAAAGGAAATCAGGTTTCATTAGAAGATGAACGATTTAAAAATAAAGTTACTTTAGTTCAAATTATGGGTACTTGGTGTCCTAACTGTATGGATGAAACTAAGTTTTATGTAGACTATTATAATAAAAATAAGGATAAAGATATTGAATTTGTCGCGCTGGCATTTGAATATGCTAAAACGTCTGAAAAAGCATTTAAGTCAATAGAAAGAATGCGCACAAAGCTCAACGTACCTTATCCAATTCTACTTGCTCAATACGGTACATCTAGCAAAGAAAAAGCGCAAGAAAAATTACCGATGCTGAACCATGTTTTATCCTATCCTACAACCGTTTTTATAGATAAAGCGGGGAAAGTTAGAAAGATACATACAGGTTTTAATGGTCCAGCAACTGGTCAAAAATATATCGACTTCAAGACAGAATTTGAAAGTTTTGTTAATCAGCTGTTAAAAGAATAGTTGATTTAACAATTATTAGGACTTACTCCTTTTCTTTAACACTAAAGTAACATCAGTATTAAGAATATCATCTTATTATTGCTAATATCGTATGATTTTTCTTTCATGCGTAATCAGGTAATAATTCAAATATTCAGTCTTGAAATTCATCAAAACAACTATGAGTAAATTTTCTATGTGTTGTTTGATAAATTCCAGCTGATCTGTTAAAAAATCTAAAGCCAAACAGATGAAGCAATCTAAACTCATRATGACATTTTTTGCGGGAGCAATGATGTTATTTTCAATTCATTCACAAGCCCAATTAAATACTCCAGAAGCAAGTCAGAGAGCTAAAGTTTCTCAGCGAGTAGGTATTACAGACATCACCATAGATTATGGAAGACCTAGTGTAAAGGATAGAGAAATATGGGGAAAACTAGTTCCCTATGGATTTAATAATTTAGGATTTGGAACTTCTAAAGCAGCACCTTGGAGGGCTGGTGCAAATCAAAATACCACCATAGAGTTTTCACACGACGTGAAAGTGGAAGGTAAAGATATCAAAGCAGGACTTTATGGGTTACATGTAGCTTTGAAAGAAGATGGAGGAGCTACTGTGATCTTTTCGAAAAATTCATCCTCTTGGGGTAGTTACTTTTATGATGAAAGTGAAGATGCTTTGCGGGTAGATGTAAAAACTAACGAAGTACCTCATACAGAAACATTACTATTTTTATTCCCTTCTTTTGATGCTACTAGCACCACTGCAGCTTTGCGTTGGGCAAAGAAAGAAATTCCTTTTAAAATTGAAGTAGATGTCAACGCTATTGTAATGCAAGGATTAAAAGAAGATCTTAGAAGTAATGCAGGTTTTACACAAGCCAATTGGGATAATGCTGCGAACTTTGCTTTTAATGCAGGTGATTTAGATCAAGCATTAGAGTGGGTAAACGCTTCTATAAGTGGTAATTTCTTTAGCAAAGAAACATTTGGAAATCTTTCTTTGAAATCAAGAATTCTGGGTAAACAAGGAAAAACCAAGGAAGCCATGGAGATGGTTGATAAGGCAGCAACTAAGGGTAACGCTGGTCAGGTATTTCAATTAGGAAATGGATTGATTGGTCAAGGGCAAAAAGACAAAGCACTTGAAATTTTGAAAAACAATGTAAAAAATAATAACGGAGCATGGCCTTCTAATTATGGATTAGCTAGAGCGTATTCTGCAACTGGAGATTATAAAAATGCCATTAAGTCAATGAACACTGCCATGAGTAAAGCTCCTGAGCGATTTAAAGGTAGATTATCTGGAGAATTGGAAAAATTAAAAAAAGGAGAAGACATAAATTAAATAGTTAAAAATAACGGTAATTTCTAAAGGGGTCAAAACTTTTCTGATCCCTTTTTTATGTATTTCAAAATAAAATAGTTAATGTTTTCAGGTACCTTAGAATACGACATGCTAGCTTGCAGAAAAGGTGTAAAACTTTGGTAGTATTACCATATCTTTGCAGTACCAAATTTATATACATGAGTAAAGCCGTTTATATTGCTACTATAGAACCTAATAGTGGTAAGTCCATTGTCGTTTTAGGTCTAATGAGAATGCTACTGGGTAAAGTAGCTAGAGTAGGATATTTTAGACCCATCATAGATGATCTTAAGGAAGGAGAGATCGATAATCATATCAATACTGTAATATCCCATTTTGAATTAGATATCAATTTCAAAAATGCCTATGCTTTCACAAGAAGTGAGGTATTACAAAAATATAATCAAGGTAGGTCAGGCGCTATTATTGATGGGATCATCGAAAAATATAAATATTTAGAAGAAAAGTTTGATTTTATTCTAGTTGAAGGGACAGATTTTTCGGATGAAGGAAGCATCATTGAATTTGATATTAATGTTATCATTGCAAAAAACTTAGGAATCCCTTCTATAATTGTTGCAAGTGGCGTAGATAAAACCAAAGATGAAATTTCCGGGAATCTTAAATTAGCTTATGATACCTTTACGAGTAAAGATGCCGAAGTACTAGCTATAGTTGCCAATAAAGTAGTTGAGGGATGTGAAGAGGAACTAAAGGCGAAATTAGAAAAGGATTTTGAAAATGAAATTGAGAAAATTGTAATTCCTAAAATAGGGTCTTTGATCAATCCTACCATCAAAGAGATCGTTAGAGAGCTAGAAGGAAAGGTACTATTTGGGAAAGAATTTTTAAATAATCAGGCTGGAAGTTTTGGAGTTGGAGCCATGCAGTTACGTAATTATCTTACGCATTTAAAAGAAAATAGTTTGGTAATTACTCCAGGAGATCGAGCAGATATTATTTTAGGAGTTTTGCAAGCTGATATTTCTGATAATTATCCTAAAATCTCTGCTATTATTCTTACTGGTGGAATTATTCCTGAAGAACCGATTTTGAAATTGATAGAAGGAGTCTCACTTTCTGTACCAATTATATCTGTACCTCAAGGAACATTTTCTATTACCAATAGGATAGGGGCTATACGATCGAAAATATATGCTGATAATTTACAAAAGATCAATACTTCTATTAGTACTTTCGAAAAGTATGTGGATGAAGATCGATTAGTAGATCCATTAATTACTTTTGAATCGGATAGTCTAACACCAAGTATGTTTCAGTATAATCTCCTGAAACGTGCTTTAAAAAATAAAAAACATATCGTTTTACCAGAAGGATCTGATGAACGAATTTTGAGAGCTACCTACCGATTGCAAGCATCTAATGTTGTCGATATTACTTTGATAGGTGATGAAAAAAAGATCAAAACCAAAGCAACAAAACTAGATATCCCGATAGATTTTAGTAAAATAAACATCATCCTACCAATAGAATCTCCTCATTTTGAAGATTATGTGCAGACCTTTTATGAATTGAGAAAACATAAAAATGTAAATCTCGATATGGCAAAGGATATGATGGCTGATGTATCCTATTTTGGAACGATGATGATTTATAAAGGTCATGCTGATGGAATGGTTTCTGGAGCAGTGCATACAACACAGCATACCATTCGACCTGCATTACAGTTTATCAAAACAAAACCTGGTGTAAAAGTAGTTTCGTCTGTTTTCTTTATGTGTCTCGATGATAGGGTTTCTGTTTTTGGAGATTGTGCTATTAATCCAAATCCAAATGCAGAACAATTGGCGGAAATCGCAATTTCTTCTGCACAATCTGCTGCTGCATTTGGAATAGAGCCTAAAGTGGCAATGTTATCGTATTCTTCTGGAACATCTGGAAAAGGTGAAGATGTAGAAACAGTAAGAGAAGCGACGAAAATTGTAAAAGAGAAACATCCTGAATTAAAAATAGAAGGACCGATACAATATGACGCTGCTGTGGATATGCGAGTAGGACAAAGCAAACTTCCTAATTCTGAAGTAGCAGGACAAGCAAGTGTTTTAATTTTTCCTGACCTTAACACAGGAAATAACACATATAAAGCTGTGCAAAGAGAAACAGGAGCTCTTGCTATTGGACCAATGCTTCAAGGGCTTAATAAACCTGTAAATGATTTGAGTAGAGGATGTACAGTCGACGATGTTTACAATACGGTAATTATAACTGCCATCCAGGCACAAGGATTATAAAATCAGCATAGTATATGAGAATTTTAGTATTAAACTCCGGTAGTTCATCCATTAAGTTTCAATTGTTCAATATGTCTTCAGAAGAAGTTATCTGTTCTGGGATGGTAGAACGTATTGGCTTAGAAAGTGCCAAAATAAAGTATACGACTGATACTTTAGAAATAGAAAAGGAGGAAGAAATTCCTAATCATAAAATAGGATTAGAATTAATCGCTTCTTATCTATTAGATACTGAAAAAGGTGTCGTCTCCAAAGCTTCAGAAATTGAAGTTGTTGGTCATAGAGTAGTACATGGAGGAAGCACTTTTGCTAAAACTGTTGAAATTACAGCAGAAGTAAAACAGGAAATTGAGAAGCTCTCTACACTAGCACCGCTACACAATCCAGCTAATTTACAAGGTATTTTAGTGTCAGAGGAGATTTTTATGGATGCAAAACAAGTAGCCGTTTTCGACACAGCATTTCATCAGACAATGCCTATTGAGGCATACAAATATGCTATTCCTAATACTTTTCTAGAAAAGCATGATATAAGGGTGTATGGATTTCATGGAACAAGTCATAAATACGTTTCAGAAAAAGCAGTAGCGTTTTTGAATAAGCAAAATTCAAAAATTATTACTATTCATCTAGGGAACGGTTGTAGTATGACCGCTGTGAAAGATGGGAAAAGTATAGATCATACACTTGGATTTGCTCCAATGAACGGATTAATCATGGGAACAAGATCAGGAGACATTGATCCAGCAGTTATTTTTTATTTAGTAAATACACTTGGGTATTCTTTGGATCAAGTTAATTCGCTCTTACAAAAAGAAAGCGGGATGCTTGGATTGACAGGCTATAGTGATTTACGAGATATCGAATCCGAAGCTGAAAGAGGTGATTTAGATTGTCAGCAAGCATTACAAATGAATGCTTATAGGATTAAAAAATTTATAGGAGCATACGCTGCCGCTATGAATGGAATAGATGCCATTGTTTTTACTGCGGGAATTGGAGAGAATTCAGACTTTATGAGAGCACTAGTCTGTAAAGAATTAGAATATATGGGAATCCAATTGGATCAGGAAAAAAATAAAATACGATCTAAGGAAATTAGAGATATCAGTATTGATAATACAAAAGTTAAAGTTTTGGTTATACCTACTAACGAGGAGTTGGAAATAGCAAAACAATCCTTTCAATTATTTTCAAACTAACGAAACAATTAATTACCATTATGGTTCACAGTAACCAAAAGAGGTATTATTATCAGGACCACCACAAGGAGCATGAGGCACTCCAGCTAATCCCCCAGTAATCTGCTGCTGCTGTTGCTTATTGAGTTTTTGAACCGGAATAATATCTAATATTGATTTCATAGTTTAAAATTAAATTACTTTATAAAAGTAATAAAAAAGTATTAGGATGGATTTTTAAATATAACAAAAGGCAAACTTGGATAAGTTTGCCTCTATTTTTTTGATTTTTATATTATGCCCAAATACATGTCCCATTTGGTTGACAATACCCAAAATCACAAATAGTTGGTCCTCCAATAAATGTAGTACAACATTGTCCTGGAGGTCCACAGAATACAAATCGTCTATTCCAAGCACCTGTAATTTGTTCTTGATCTTTTTTTGTAAGTTTCTGAATTCCTTCGAGATTTAAAATTTTCTTCATTGTGTAAATATTTAAGTTGATTTTTAATACAGAATACAACCTCCGTTACCAGTACATCTTCCTGGTTCACAAAAGCTGAAATTTCCATACGTTATACGACATCTGTTACCGGTACCAAAAGGATTATTACTGCAACAGCTAATAATTGTTCCCGCACCTTTTATGGATCTTTGTTGGCTTTTGCTCAATTTTTGAATCCCCTCAAGGTTTAAAATTTTTTTCATGTGTAAGTATTTAAAGTTATTCGTTGTTCTAAGATACTTACCAAATAGAGGTAAAAACAAAATAGGGTACTTGATATTTATAAATTTAAAGAACTTAATTGATGTTACAAGGTGTGCTGAATTGCTGTAAATCTGTGGATTAACATTGTTTTTTATAGCAAATAGATAATAAAAAAAGAGATCTGTTTGAAGATCTCTTTTTGTAATAGATTTGATTTATTTAGTAGAGGATACAACCTCCAAATCGTGTACATCTTCCAGGTTCGCAAAAACTTCCACCAGGAAAACTTATTCTGCATCTGTTTCCACTTCCAGTAATTGGACTTGGATTGCAACAAGTGATACTTGCCATTGAACCTTTTATAGATCTCTGTTGTGCTTTACTTAATTTTTGAATTCCGTTTAATTCTAAGATTTTTTTCATTTTGTATAAATTTTAGATAATGATAAACGTTCTAAAACGAACGATAAGCTAATTAAATAATGTATCAAACTAAATTAGATTTAGTAAAGAATACATCTTCCCCAGCTATAAGGATCGCAATAACCAGGCTCACAAAAGCTTCCTCCAGGGAAACTAATCTGACAACCTCTTCCAGATGAGCAACACGAAACGTTCCCCCAAGCTCCTTTAATAGATCTTTGTTCTCCTTTAGTTAATTTTTGGATTCCGTTTAATTCTAAGATTTTTTTCATGTGTAAGATGTTTTTAAGTTAATTTCCTTAAAAATAACTGAAAATTCCCTTTTTAGGATGTGTGAAACACCTTAATCTATTGTGGTTTTTTTATAAAATTTGTAACATTTTTATTTGTTGAATACAGTACTTAAAATATTTGAACGACTTTACCTATAGTCGTTCGTAGGAAACAACTTATTAACAACCTCTTTTTTTAATAAGTATCTGATTAAGAGGTGGTTGTGCTTTATTGTTGAGGTAAATATAAGATTATCAACATGTTGGATAATGATTTGATAACATATACCTATGGTAATTTTAACAAAATAGTTATAGTTTCGGAACGGTTTAAAACTATAAAACTAACTCACAACACACAAAAATGAAAAAGCTATTACTATTATTAGCAATGGGTTGCACTATTGCTAGTTTTGGTCAAATTCCATCATATTATAATGATGTGAATCTTTCCCTGTCAGGTCAATCTTTAAAAAATGAATTAGCTTCCAAAGTAACTAATACCCAAACTACAGTATTATCATATACACCTGGAGTATGGGATGCGTTACAACAAACAGATTTGGATCCTTCGAACTCCTCAAGAGTGATTTTAATTTATGGATTTAGTGATACAGATGGTAATTCTACTACGGATAGAACCAGAGGTGTAAATAACAATGGAGGAGGCTCTACAGATTGGAATAGAGAACATGTGTATCCAAGATCATTAGGAAATCCAAATCTAGGAAGTACAGGACCTGGTTCGGATGCGCATCATTTAAGACCTGCAGATGTACAAAGAAATTCGAATAGAGGAAATAGAAAATTTGCAGATGGTTCTGGTAATTCAGGAGTTACTTCTCAGGGATATTGGTATCCAGGTGATGAATTTAAAGGGGATGTTGCTCGAATGATGATGTTTATGTACATACGATATGGAAACCGATGTTTACCTTCAAATGTTGGAGTAGGTACAGCAGTATCGAATGATACAAATATGATCCAGTTATTCCTGGAATGGAATGCTGAAGATCCAGTATCTCAATTGGAATTGCAAAGAAATCCAATCATAGAAAATTTACAAGGGAACAGAAATCCATTTATTGATAATCCAGCATTTGCAACGCAGATTTGGGGAGGACCACAAGCTGAAGATCGTTTTGGAAATTCTGGGAGCGATACAGAATCGCCAAGTGTTCCTAATGGATTAACGTCTGTAAATACAACTACCTCANCAACACAACTATCTTGGAACACCTCTTCAGATAATGTTGCTGTTACAGGATATGATGTATATAGAAATGGCGCTTTACTGAGTACAACTTCAAATACCAGTTATACTGTTACTGGTTTATCTCCAGCCACTACATATAGTTTTACAGTAAGAGCCAAAGATGCTGCAGGCAATGTATCTGGATTGAGTGCTGCTATTAATGTAACAACAGAAAGCAATTCTGGAGGAGGAAATACTTTATGTAGTTCTGATGTTACAAATTTTCCTTATGCTGAAGGTTTTGAAAATACCATAGGTCAATGGAGACAAGCGGGCTCTGGAGATGATTTTAATTGGGCAACACGTTCTGGAGGAACACCTTCATCTGGTACAGGACCAAGTTCTGCAAGTGAAGGGTCTTATTATTTATATATGGAATCTTCTACACCTAACTATTCGAATAAAAGAGCAATATTGTATTCTCCTTGTTTTGATATTAGAAATGCTAGTCAGGCTACTTTTACATTTAAATATCATATGTATGGAGCATCCAATATGGGAAGTCTTTCTTTAGAGGCTAGTCTTAATGGAACAAGTTGGACAACGATTTGGAATCTATCGGGAAATCAAGGGAATTCTTGGAAAACTGCTTCCGTAAATTTAGAAGATTATTTAGGTGAAAGAGTACAACTGCGTTTTAATGGGGTAACAGGAACTACATGGCAAGGAGATATGGCTATAGATGCGATTAATTTTTCTACCTCTGGAAATACAGGTGGAGGTTCCACAACAAGTGATGTAAATTTACGTATCACATTTGATAATTATCCTGAAGAAACTAGCTGGGAAATAAGAAATGATAGTAACCAGA
Organism: Aquimarina litoralis; assembly: GCF_019295435.1. Taxonomy (GTDB): domain Bacteria; phylum Bacteroidota; class Bacteroidia; order Flavobacteriales; family Flavobacteriaceae; genus Aquimarina; species Aquimarina litoralis_A. The sequence continues at coordinate 45,789 of NZ_WEKL01000109.1, read as the reverse complement.
TTGTGTTTTCTGGAGGGACTTATGGATCTCAAGCTGATGGATCTACTATTAATTTATCAAGAACATTAGATAATGGTTGTTACACTCTAATTATGTATGATACTTATGGAGATGGTATTTGCTGTAGCTATGGTAATGGCTCTTATGCTTTAACTGATGCTAGTGGTGGTACGCTTGCTTCAGGAGGTTCTTTTGGCTCTCAAGAGAGTAATAGTTTTTGCGTAGGAGGTTCATCAAGAAATTTAATAAATACAGAAATAACGAAGAATGAGTTCGATGTGTTGGATTTTAGTTTTTATCCAAATCCTGTAAAAGAAACATTAACGATACAATTGCAAAAAGCTACTTCTGGAACTTATGAGATCATAAGTTATACAGGACAAGTATTAAAATCAGGAGTGATTACTAAAGAACCAATTTCACTTCATCAAATGGCTTCGGGTGTTTATTTTATTAAACTAACCAGTGGAAAACAGCAATTAGTTAAAAAGTTCATGAAGGAATAAAAATATAATTTTTTAGGTGTTATAACCTCTACATTTCTTTTTTGGAAAAGTAGAGGTTATTTTTTTGATCTGTATACGATATACTTTGATCCGGTATGTATAGAGTTGAGTTGAATATTACTGTAGTTGGTGTAATAATTTTTCGGCAACCAATTCAGATGATGCCGGATTTTGACCTGTGATCAACAATCCATCTTCTAACGCATACGGACTCCAGTCATCACCTTTAGAATAAATACCTCCATTGTTATTTAACATATCTTCTACTAGAAACGGTACGATATCTGTAAGTTGAACTGCTGCTTCTTCAGAATTAGAAAATCCTGTTACTTTTTTACCTTTTACTAAAGGTTGCCCATCAGAGGTTGTAGTGTTTTTGAAAATTGCAGGTGCATGACATACAGCAGCAACCGGTTTATTTTGATTGTAAAAAGTTTCAATTAATTCGATTGAATTTTTGTCAATCGCTAAATCCCATAGTGGGCCATGACCTCCTGGATAAAAAATAGCGTCATAATCTTCGGCTTTGATTTCTGAAAGAGGAATAGTGTTTTTTAATTTTTCTTGGGTTTCAGTATCTTGATTGAACCTTTTGGTAGCCTCTGTTTCAAAATCAGGAAGCTCACTTTTAGGGTCGATAGGTGGTTGTCCTCCTTTTGGAGAAGCAATAGTAATTGCTACGCCTTTATCTTGTAGAAAATAATATGGAGCAGCAAACTCTTCTACCCAAAATCCTGTTTTTTCTCCTGAATTTCCTAATTCATCATGACTTGTTAATACGAATAAAACCTTTTTCATGTTATCTGTTTTTTTAGTTATGTTTTTATCATTATTGTTTTTTCCACAGGAAATGAATACTAGTGTAGCTATGATTAAATGAACAAGCTTTCTCATTGCCAGTATATTTTTAAATTGTTGTTATTATTTTTTTTCTTCAAAATTACTGTACAACTGAAACTAAAAAAATGATGTATGTTAAGAAATATATTTAATTTCGAGCAATTTCTTTTCGTATTCTACTAAGACTTTCAGAGGTGATTCCTAGATAAGAAGCAATATGATAATTCTTTACTAACTGTTCTATATTAGGATAGGTGTTTACAAAGTCAAGGTATTGTTCTTTTGCGGTTTTGGATAGGTCCCCAATGATTCTTCTCTGGAAAGAACCAATATAGGATTCTGTTTTAAATCTAAAATATTCTTCTATTCCAGGAATGGATTGACAAATTTGGTTCATATCGTCTCTGGATAGTTGTAATAGTGTTGCATCCTGAAGACATTCTATCTGAAGAATTGCTTTTTCCTTTTTAAAAAAAGAGGTGTAGTCACTAATCCACCAATCAGTGATAGCAAACTGGATGGTATGTTCTTTAGCGGCTGTATCTGTAAAATAAGATCGTAGACATCCATGAACCACATAATACTGATAAAAGGTAGTATCTCCAGGAAATAGTAAGCTCTCACCTTTGGTGATTGTAATTGGTTTAAGTTTATCACCAATAATTCTTTGATGTTCTTGGCTTAAACTATATCCTTTAAAGATGTTTTCTAGATTCATATAACATTAGATTCTTGAGATACTATTCAAAATACATAAAAAAAGCCCGATCATTAATCATAATCGGACTTTCATTTTATATTGATTTTAAAAATCTTAATTGTTTAGCATTACTGGCATTACAAGCATGGTTACACTTTCTCCTTCATCCAATCCATCGGTAGGAGTTAGGATTCCTGCTCTGTTTGGTAATGACATTTCTAATTGTACATCATCTGCATTCAAGTTATTTAGCATCTCACTTAAGAAACGAGAATTAAAACCTATTTGCATATCATCTCCTTGGTAGTCACACGTAAGACGTTCTTCTGCTTTATTAGAGTAGTCGATATCCTCTGCAGAAATATTTAATTCTGCTCCAGCGATTTTTAATCTGATCTGGTGCGTTGTTTTATTAGAGAATATAGAAACCCTACGTACAGAATTCAAAAATTGCGTACGTGCAATACTTAATTTATTTGGATTCTCTTTTGGTATTACAGCCTCATAATTTGGATACTTACCATCGATTAGTCTACAAATCAATTGTGTTTCATCAAAAGTAAATTTCGCATTAGATTCATTATATTCTATCAATACATCTGTATCACTTCCAGCCAAAATACCTTTTAAAAGATTTAATGGTTTCTTAGGCATAATGAACTCAGCAGACTGAGAGGCTTTTACATCCTCACGAGAATACTTTACTAATTTGTGAGCATCTGTTGCTACAAAAGTCAAACTCTCTGTTGAAAACTGAAAAAATACACCACTCATCACCGGTCTTAAGTCATCATTACCTGTGGCAAAAATAGTTTTACTAATGGCGGTAGAAAGAATATCACCCATAATATTGGTAGCACTAGGATCTTCTAATTCTACCGCTTTAGGAAATTCCTCTCCATCGGCATATGCCAAAGCATACTTACCGTGATTAGAACTTATTTCTATAGTATTGTTATCTCCAACAACGAATGTAAGTGGTTGTTCTGGAAATGTTTTAAGTGTTTCTAAAAGCAATTTTGCAGGAACAGCAATAATTCCTTCATCTCCAGATTCTACTTCTAACTTAGCAGACATCGTAGTTTCTAAATCAGAAGCTGAAACAGTTAAAGAGTTATTATCTAATTCAAATAAAAAATTATCTAGAATTGGTAAAGTATTGCTGTTATTGATAACTCCACCTAATACTTGAAGTTGTTTTAATAAATACGAACTGGAAACTATGAATTTCACCCGTTTAATTTTTAAGATTAATACTGTTTTGCAGTGGTCATTATAAAAATGGCTAACGCAAATATAATTGTAATCTACAAGCTTGTAGGTATTGCAAAAACGTTAGTTATTAACAAACGACTAGGAGTTATTGACTATGTCCAATTAAAGATTCCTTTTATGCACAAATTCTAGATTAGAAATTCTATGATCATATACTAAAGACGTATTTTTCTTTTGCAGCTATTATATTGAAAATCATTTTCTTTTCTAATAGAAGTGTGGGATACTTTTGAAGTTTTACGAAATAAACAACCTAAAAGTCTTTAATAGTGATGAAGAAGGCTTTTTTGACTAAATAAAATAATGTTAGGTTTTCAAAATAAATACGACCAATAAGCAACAATTTTTACCGTATACTTATGTCAGTTAAATTTCAGTATTCACTTTTCTTATTGCTTATAGGACCATTACTTTTTGCTCAGCAAACCACAAACGGATATAATCAAAGTGAAGAATTGGGAAAGGTAGCTTGGTTACGCGATTATGATACCGCCTTGAAGCTTGCCAAAAAGGAAAATAAAGATGTACTTATCTTATTTCAGGAAGTTCCAGGATGTAGTACTTGTCGGAATTACGGGCATAATGTTTTGAGTCATCCACTTATGGTAGAAGCTATAGAAAACTCATTTGTAGCCTTGGCAATATTTAATAATAAAGGTGGTAAAGATGCTGAAATACTCAGAAAATATAAAGAGCCTAGTTGGAATAATCCTGTGGTTCGTATTGTGGATCATACAGGCCAAAATGTAGTCAACCGAATCGGAAATGACTATTCTGCAATTAGATTAGTGCAAAGCATGAAAGAGGCAATTGAAACTAAAGGAAAGGTGATTCCTGAGTACATTAATTTACTAGAAAAAGAATTGTTAGCTACTAATACCAACAAAGCTTATTATAAAATGTCTTGTTTCTGGAGTGGCGAAAAAGAATTAGGAAGACTACCTGCAGTATTGAGTACAGAATCCGGTTTTATCGACTACCGAGAAGTTGTAGAAGTTACTTATGATTCAAAGGAAATTACAAAGAAAGAGTTAGATAACTATGCAAAAAATAGTGGTATGAGTTTGATGGAAAATAAAAAGTCTTATCGTTCTTCACCAAAGGATATTCATTACTATCTACAACAAACAAAATTTATATATATACCACTTACCGAACTTCAGAAAACAAAAATAAACAGTGCTCTTGGCGATGGTCGATCTACAGAACAATTTTTAAGTCCTACGCAAAAAAAATGGTTTAAAAAGATTCATAGTACTAGCGAGATCCTATTTAGTACTGATTTCACAAAAGCTTGGCATAAAAAAGCTAAAGAAATGAGTGCTATCTAGAGATGGTAGTATCTTTCTATTCATAATCCATTAGCTTATCGGTATAATGGGCTCTATGCTTAGGTTGTGCAAAACGTTTTTCATTATACGATGTAGATTTTCCTTTGGCAATGGAAAGAGATTCCCAGGGTTTGTCGCTTATCATTTTTCCAATAAATACAATTTGTCCCACGTGATATGAGTAATGCGCTAATTGTCTATTGATCGCTTCGGTAATGGAATGTTCGATGTTTCGAATGTATATGTGTTGATGAAAATTCGTTTCATTTACACTATCCAAGGCAGTGAATAAACATTTCCATCCTTCATTCCACTTTGTTAACAATTCTTCTTTAGACTGTATGTCATTTTCAAATTCCTGATCTCTAGCGCGCCATTCTTTTTCTCCATCTGTTGTTAAAAAATCTGTCCATCTGGATTTCATATTTCCCCAAAGATGTTTTACAATAATAGCAATGCTATTACTATCGTCATTATATTGCCAAAATAAATTATCATCGGCAACTTGATCGATGGTTTTTTCGCCAAGCGATTTATAGTATAAAAACTGCYTTTTTACACCTTCTAGATAAGATACTGTGTCCATGATATCAATTTGTAATAATATAAGGAATTATCATCAGAAATTGTCCAGATTTGCATAAATCTATGACTATTGCATTTGAAGACAGTAATACTTTTTTATATCTGAAAACTAATAAAACTACTTAGTATATTTTCTTTTTCTAAGCCAAGAGAATAGAAAGCTAAAAAGTCCGAGCATTAGTAATGGAACAACAATGTTTACAACTTGCCAAAACGTTCTGGTATCTACTACTTTTTCGATATTTAAGAAAGCAATATTGATTTCTTTCCCTCTTACTTCGGTCAATCCAGAATCATCTAATAAATAGTTTACGGTATTTAAGAGGAATTCCTTGTTTCCGTATTGTAAATTTAAGTAAGGATCATATCCTAAAGTGATGGGTCTTCCTTTTCGGATACCATTTTTGATAACGTCGCCATCAGCAATTACTACCATTTTTGTAGGATCACTTTGATCTTTATCAGTAGCTAATGAAAAAGGTTTCACTCTATCTTTATAAGTAGACTTAAAGCTTCCTTCCAATAAAACTGCCAAATTGTGTTTTCCTTCTGTATAAGTTTCTATATCGGGTTTCTGCCCTATGATATTATCTAATTTTATTTCAGTTGGAATTCCATCAAGTTTGGAACGTTCAGAACTCGTTAATAAAATGGTTTTTTGAACTCCGTTTTTTAGTGTATCAATCTGGTTAGAGAACTCAAATTTTACAGACTCAATATTTTTTACAATCGGATGATCACTAGTACTCTTAGTTAGCGAGGCATAAAACCAAGGATGCGGTGTAAACTGGGTGTTGTTTCCTTCTCCTGAAGCTAACATCAATGGTGCAGAATATAGATCATTTACCAAAACAGGATTGATACGAACACCATAAGAAAAAAAGGCATCTCCCAATCGTAAATCTTGCATAAAGGCAATAGCCGATCCTTTGGATTGCGGTTTGAATAGACTATCAATTTCCATAGCTACAGATTCAACCATCCATAAAGATTTACCACCATCCATAATAAATTGATCTAATACGTATTTTTCTTTTTCAGAAAACGCTTCAGTAGGTTTTGCATTGATGATCTTATCAAACTTTTGCAAATCCTCTAAAGTTTTGGTTGGATTAGCAGCAACGGAGTCTACAGTAAATGCTCCAACAAAATAATATTCTTGCAGCGTTTTGATAAAATCAGCAATCTTTACATCTGGTAACTGTCCATTTCCTTTAAGAACAGCTATTTTATGTTTTTTAGGATGAATTAATTTTTTAAGAGCATCTGCAAAAACGTATTCTAACTGCTGTATGGAGTTGTTTACTCTTTCTTCGGTTGTAGCACCAATGGTGTTTTTTACCAAGGCCACTTTTACACTACGGTTTTGGTAGTTCATAATTGCCCAAGGAACTACTGTCTCAATTTCCGTTTTTCCACTTTCCTGTACACTCACTTCCATAGGAGTCAATCCAAGTCGTTGTAATTCTTCGAGCGTTTCTTTTCGGAATTCTTCCTCTTCTATAGGATTGGTAAAAACGTATTGAATTTTTGGATTAATTGAATTGAACTCTTCTAAAATTTGTTTGGTTTCATTTTGTAATCGTCTAAACTCTGAAGGAAAATCACCATCTAATAGTACATCAATAGATATAGGTACTTCAGCTTCTTCTAATAGATTTTTGGTTGCATCTGAAAGCGTAAAACGTTGATCTGCTGTTAGGTCAAAACGTTGGTAAAATGAAGACCCTAAAAGATTGATAATAAAAATGGCAATGGTAGCAAAAGAGGCAAATTTTAGAATGATTTTTTTAGGGAGTTTCTTTAGAATAATGGCAGTCAGAAATATAAAAATTCCAATGATACTAAGAAAATAAATAACGTCTCTGGTATCTATAATTCCTTGACTTATACGTTCATAATGTAACTGAATTCCAATTTGTTCAATAGTATAATCAGCAGCTCCAAATAATTGATAATTAGCCAATCCACTAAATCCAAAATAGAATAGGAAACAAAGGAATAAACTGATTAAAAAGGAAACAATCTGATTGTTTGTAAGAGAAGAAGCAAAGATGCCTATGGCAGTATAGGCTGCTCCCAATAGTAATAAGGCAATATAGGATCCAATAGTGCTACCGCTATCTAAATTTCCGACAGGTGATCCTAACTGATATACAGTGATAACATACAGTAGACTTGGCAGTAAGGCGACAGTAATCAGTGCTAAGCTACCAAAATATTTTCCAAGGGCTAATTGCCAGTTTTTTATAGGTTTGGTTACTAGTAGTTCTAAAGTTCCTTGTTTTTTTTCTTCAGCAATACTACGCATAGTAATTGCTGGAATTAAGAATAGTAAAATCCAGGGAGCAATTAAAAAGAAAGGAGATAAATTGGCAAAACCACTATCTAAAATATTGAACTGCCCTTTGAATACCCACAGAAAAAGACCGTTAAGAATTAAAAATAAACCGATTACTAAATATCCTACTGAGGATGCAAAAAATGTATTGATTTCTTTTCTTATGACTGCAAGCATATGCTGGTAGTATCTTTTTTGTGACTTATTAGATGGTGAAAATAATGATTTTGTTTGTATCGATCACTAAACCTTAGGACTACAATAATTCTTCAATTTTTTCCACGCTCCAAGCTTCTGGTTTTTGATTAAACTTACTTTTGGTATTTGCCCAAATATCTTTGAATAACGCAGAGTTTCGATAGTTATTGAGATGATCTTCAGATTCCCAATGACTATACGTAAAAAATTGATTGGTTTGATGAATATCTCTTATCAGTTTCAAGTGTTTACAACCATCAAAATTTCTAATCTTATGTTTATTTTTTTCAAAATTTTCTAGAAAGGCGTCTATCTGTTCTGGTACGAAACCTAATTTTACAATGCGTATGATCATTTTTTATATAACTGGATGAGCAAAGCTACAAAGTTTTTGCGTTAGGGATAGCAGTGGCATCCTTTTTTCTGAATAGGTATTTGTATGAAATTAAAAGGCCGAAGAAAAAGGATATAACGGATAGCCCGCTCGAACGCCATTGTTATAATAAAATATTCAGAATTTGTAATACATCTTATTCAAAGGTAATACTAACAGTATCTCTAAAATATAATCCAAATAGGCTAGAAGCACCGCCTACAGTTTTGGGGTTACTTTTATAAATGGCAAGTTCTAGATATCCAGAAGAATTAAAAACGGCTAATTTTTTTCCATCTTCTTCCCGCTTACTTTTTTCTACTTCAAAATTAATGGCATCACTATAACGCTCATAAATTTTACTGAATACAGCACTTCTAGCAGTTATTTTGAAGCTACGTCCTTTACCAACATCTTCAAAAAGTTTGCGTGTAATATTGGTGATAAGGTTGCCATAATTATCAATATAGATAATACTCCCTACAATCTGTTTGTCGCCAAGATTCACAATTGGTGTGATTCCTTTGATCATTTTGATCTCCGTAATCGGTTTCCCGATAACTTCTAAAGTACCGCCACGAGCAATATGACAAGCTACTGCTACAAATACATCCAAAACTGGAAAATTAGTTCCAATCGCATCGTGAATATTAATTTCTACAATTTTTGCAGGTCTAAATTCAGAAGCGATTAACGAAATCAAACCATTGTTTGCACAGATAAAATAATGGTCATCTAATAAAACTGCGATATGCTTATTTTCGGGATTAAGTTCGCTATCAATCCCTACAATATGAATACTACCTTTAGGAAAACTCTTGTATGCATTTTGAATGATATAAGCAGCTTCGGTAATATGAAAAGGAGAGATTTCATGAGAAATGTCAACAATAGTAGCTTCCGGCAATTCTGTATAGATAGCCCCTTTAACCGCAGACACAAAGTGATCTTTGATTCCGAAATCAGTAGTTAAAGTTATTATTGGCATCGATAAGAATTGTTAATATCTTTTGATTATAAGCGCTTAAAAATATGTAAATTTGCTATTAAGTTATTCAAAGTTTTTTTGAATCGAGAAATCTATTAATAAAAACCTACGAGTTTATCATATTCGACCACTATTATTCTATATGATCAGTACTAAAATTAAGCTTGTATTATCTTTTTCATTTTTGATTCCCCGACAAAAACTTCAAATAATCCCAATAGCGATTGGGAGCACAAACTTAGTCAATCCAAAAAACAAATCATACTAAAATTACTATAGCTTTTGAACGAACTTATTATTRAACTAACAGAAATCAATCCAAGAGAGTTTTTCGGACTCCAGAACAGTAATATTCAACTATTAAAGAAATATTTTCCGAAGCTTAAAATCGTAGCTCGCGGAAGTAAACTGAAGGTGTACGGCGATGAAGATATGCTAGAAGAATTTGATATGCGCCTGAATATGCTTTTAGAACATTTCGGAAAGTACAATAAACTGGATGAAAATGTCATTGAGCGTGTACTCACTAGTGATAGTAAAGCCGATTATGAAACTTCTGTTGGAAGTGGTGAAACCTTGGTACATGGAGTAGGTGGTAGATTGATCAAAGCTCAAACAGCTAATCAGCGAAAGTTGGTGGAGTTGACGAATAAAAATGATATGGTTTTTGCTATTGGTCCAGCAGGAACTGGTAAAACTTATACTGGAGTAGCGTTAGCGGTAAAAGCACTAAAAGAAAAACAAGTTCGTAGAATTATATTGACAAGGCCAGCTGTAGAAGCAGGAGAAAATCTTGGGTTTTTACCAGGAGATTTGAAAGAAAAATTAGATCCTTATATGCAGCCTTTATACGATGCATTACGTGATATGATTCCTGCAGAAAAACTGGAAAGTTTTATCGAAAAGGGAGTGATACAAATTGCTCCAATGGCATTTATGCGTGGTCGTACGTTGGATAATGCCTTTGTAATTTTGGATGAAGCCCAAAACACAACGCATGCCCAGATGAAAATGTTTTTAACACGTATGGGTAAGAATGCTAAGTTTATGATTACTGGAGATCCTGGACAAATCGATTTACCACGAAGAGTGACCTCTGGATTAAAAGAAGCTTTATTAGTGCTAAAAGGAATCTCAGGGATCGGGATTATTCATTTAGATGACAAAGATGTGATCCGCCATAAGTTGGTGAAGAAGGTAATTGCTGCCTATAAAGAAATCGAAAACCGAAATGGTTAGATAGTAGGTTTGTATATGTAGCATTGTAGCATATAATTCTGAATTAAAAAGTAGTACGTTGAAAAGTATATATCATTTTAAGTTCGAAGACTTAATTATTTATAATAAAGCTATTGAATTTGGTGAATCTGTAAATGAACAAATTCAAACATTTCCAAAAGAAGAAGCCAATCGATTATCATTCCAATTTATAAAGGCGGCTGATGCCATCGCTTTACATATAGCCGAAGGTTCAGCCAGTTCCAAAGATCAATTTAATAAACACTTACAAAATGCTTGGGATAGTGCGCATGAATGTATCGTTTGCAGTACAAAGGCAAGATTAAGAGGTTTTATTACAAAAGAACAAGATGAATTGAATAGAGGAGATATCACTGAAATATCCAAAATGATTACCTCTTTTAAAAGACATTTAAAATTAAAGCAAATGGAGAAATAGTGTAATAAACTTATAACACTAAAATTCAAATTCTCCAATACGAATACAAAATGAAAAATACCATAACAAATACAGAATATAATTTTCCGGGTCAGCAATCAGTATATAAAGGAAAAGTACGAGAAGTTTACAATATTAATGATGAGCTATTGGTAATGATTGCTACAGATCGTTTATCAGCTTTTGATGTGGTGATGCCAAAAGGAATACCGTTTAAAGGACAAATCCTGAATCAGATTGCAACGCAAATGATGAAAGCTACCGAAGATTTGGTGCCTAATTGGTTGATTGCTACTCCAGATCCAAATGTAGCCGTTGGACATTTGTGTGAGCCTTTTAAGGTTGAAATGGTAATTAGAGGGTATCAATCTGGTCATGCGGCCAGAGAATATAAAGCTGGAAAAAGACTATTGTGTGGTGTTCCTATGCCGGAAGGAATGAAAGAAAATGATAAGTTCCCAGAACCTATTATAACACCTTCTACCAAAGCAGATAATGGAGAGCACGATGAGGATATTTCTAGAGAAGAGATTTTAGCAAAAGGGATTGTTTCAGAAGAAGATTATTTGGTATTGGAAGATTATACTCGAAAATTATTCCAACGAGGAACTGAGATTGCTGCCGAAAGAGGGTTGATTTTGGTAGATACCAAATATGAATTTGGAAAAACTAAAGATGGGAAAATTGTATTGATCGATGAGATTCATACGCCAGATTCCTCTCGTTATTTTTATGCAGAAGGATATGAAGAGCGACAAGCCAATGGGGAACCACAAAAACAATTGTCTAAAGAGTTTGTAAGACAATGGTTGATTAGTAATGGTTTTCAAGGAAAAGAAGGACAACAGATTCCTGAAATGTCAGAGGAGTATATCACTTCGGTATCTGATCGTTATATCGAACTTTTTGAAAATATTACAGGTGCTGCTTTCGAAAAAGCAGATGTTTCTAATATACAGAGTAGGATAGAAGCGAATGTGTTGGAATATTTGAAGGTATAATAACTATAATAGTAGTGATGTTAATACATCTCCCTAAATCCCTCTTCGAAAGAGGGACTTTTGACCCTAGCTCTGCGAAGTTTGCAACTTCGAAGGGCTTTGTTCCAACCTTTGTCTGAATGATCATTCTTAAGTTGTTTAAATAATATAAATTATGTCATTCCAGACCTGATCTGGAATCCACATATAAAGGTGTAATAGCGATTAATTCTTCAACTTGATCTCCTGCATTCGCATCGGCATTTGATCGATTTGATCAAAAATCTGAGAAGCAGGGATGACTCTGGTGGATTCTAGTTTACGACCACCATCTAATCCAATAAGTAGTATCTTAAAGCTAGTAGTAGGATTATATTTTATATAAAGAGTATTGTCTTTGATTTCGTTTTTTTTCTTTATGCCTCTATAGTAGGAAGTAGGAATCACTTGGTATATAATCAACTTTCTATCTGTTAATGCTGCTGTTTTATTTGTAAACTCCTTTATTTGTTGGATCAGTTTAGGATGTTGATAGGAATCTGCGAGTATTATAATCAATCGATCTTTCCATAGATGTTCTTTTAAATCCTGAGTATAGGAAACAAGTGGTAATAGTAACAGGAAAGATAGGATAGTTTTCATTAGATGAAATTACAAAAAAAGAAGGAAACAAAGGACGTAACGCAGCATCTGACAACGAAGTTGCAAACTTCGTAGAGCAAGAAATAAGGATTGCAAAATATATTTGACATTGTTATCGAATAACTAGAAGATTAAAAAAACAAAAGCCGTGATAACTATATCACAGCTTTTGTTTTTGATTGATGAATGACCAAATGATATTAATTATTAATTCTATTTTGCTCGTCTTCGATCGCAGATTTACGACGTTTCTTTGCCTTTACATCTTTGTTACCAAATGAATGGCTTACATAAAGTTGCACCGTTCTACTATCACTACCACCACGACCATCAATAAAAAGATCTCCAAATTGTGTGGTTCCTTTCCATGGTATTGTATATAAGATATCATTACCAGCTATTTTCACTGTCCAATTATCCCATTTTTTTTGCAAACCGATATTTAGGGATCCGAGTGATTCAATATCATAAGTACCTCCCCAAATAGATGGGCTACTATACCAACCACTTACTTCAAAGGTAAATCCTTTACCAAGTTTAAAAGTACTCTGTGCGTAACCTCCGTACGTTGTTTGATCTACAGGAATAAATGAAGGATCTGTTGCTTTATAGTTACTATAATATAGATAAGCACTCACATATATATTCCACCAATCATTAATTCTTCTAGGATAAGATACACTGAGGTTATAGATCTCCTGATTTGCGACATTACGGGTATTAATAAAGTTTCTGTTGTTACCTTCTGCTTCTGTTACCTGCGCAAAGAAGTCATTGATGTATGAGTAACTTAAACTAGTTGTTAGTGTATACTTATAGGTATGTGATAGTTTAATATTATCTGTGTATTGTGGTTGTAAGAAAGGGTTTCCTCTTCGAAAACTTAATTCGTCTAATTGATATTCAAATGGATTTAGATCTTGATAGTTTGGACGTTGGATTCGACGACTATAAATCAATGCTAACGAATGATTTTGTGAAGCTTGATACGTAATTCCTCCTGATGGAAACCAATCTGTATAATCTCGCTCAACTACTTTGTTTTCATTTTGATCTGTGGATGTTAAGTCTCCTTTAGAATGTGTATTTTCCATTCGCAGTCCCGCTTGTATTTTCCATTTATTAATGGCAAAATTATAATTGACATAACCAGCAGTAACCATTTCGTCATATACAAAGTTATTACTGCGGCTCTCATCAAGAATACTTACGCCATTTGTTACTGTAAAAAAGTCAAAAGTATTATCAGTTTTTACGAATGATAATTTAGATCCTAAGGATAAGGTTCCTTTCCCTAGTTTTTGTTCATAATCTACTTTTCCTACATAAATATCAATATCAATAGGAGTATCTTGTGCCGTTATATTTTCATTTAATACTGTTCCATCTGGTGTGATGTAAATATTCGGTTGGTTGTTAAAACGATCTCTCTCATAGCGCCCATAATTGAGATCTGCCATAAAACTTCTTCCTAAGGTATCCTTATAACGATAGTTAAAGTTTGTATTAAGATTTAAACTTTCATTTTCATTGCTGTTAGGAGCTAAAAGAATACTATCAATTTCACGAGTAGCTCTTTGAATGATAGGTGTACGGGAATTGGTTGTAGATTCAGCATCTCTTAATGAAAGACTCACTGAACCGCCAAGTGTGTTCTTGCTATTTATTATATAATCGGCTGAACCGCGAATATTATGATTGGTTACTTCATTTTCAGAATCAGAAGTTGCATCAAAGATATTATCTCCTTGTACCCGATACAGGTCAATAAAACTTGTAGATGTACCAGTGAAATTACTATAGTTAGCAGTAAAATTCCATTTTTTGGTTTTAGTAGTAATTCCAATCTGAGCATTGTTTCTAAGAAAATCTCCATAGGTTAATGTATTTGAAAAACTACCAACCGTACCCAATCCTTTTTCACTTTTTAATCTGATATTAATGATTCCTGCGTTTCCTGCTGCATCATATCTTGAAGAAGGTTGAGTGATGATCTCAATACTTTCGATTTCATCTGCTTGTAATGATTGTAAAAAAGCGGTTAAATCATCACCTTGCAAAAAACTCTGTCGATCATCAATATAAATAAGCACTCCGTTCTTACCTTCGACTATAATATTATCATTATTATCAACTCGAACTCCAGGTGCTTTTCTCAATAAGTCCAAACTATTATTACCAGAGGATGTAATGGTTTCAGAGACATTAAAAACCGTTTTATCAGGTTCTACAGCAACAATAGGTTTTCTAGCAGTCACTTTTACTTCTTCCAGCGCTTCAGCGCTTTCCTGTAGTATAATGGTGTCAATAAAATAATTTACACCTCTTGTAGTGATTTCTTTTGTATACGTAGTAAATCCTAAACTACTTATCACTAATTGATATGTGTTATCTTGTTTTACAGCTAATGAAAAATTACCTTCATCATCGGTGATACCAGCTTTTACTAGTTCTTGATTGGTGTCATTTAGAATGACATTGGCATAAGGTATTGGATTGTTTCCAGGATCTACAACTTTTCCGTTTAAAGTTTGAGCGTTCATGATGCTTACTTGGCACATCATTAGTAAAAGGGTAATGTATTTGAATGTTCTCATGATTTTTTTGTTTGGTTCAAAGGTGAATACTTTGGCTGCATTTCCAAACAGTAATCTGTTGAGTAGCCTTATGAGTCGATGAATGGCCATTGGACCATTTAACTTGTTATAGGACCATTGGTCGATTAATTCTTTGGTAAGGATTCGTTTCGTATTAGTTTAGCGATGTATCATTCGATAGCTATTACTATAACTTTTGTAAGATATCGGATAAATAGTAATTTAGAATTATAAATCATAAGACTAGCGGTTATGTGGAATAATAGAATATATGGTATTAAGTTGGGAGAAATTGTAGCTGTCATTGCAGGTTATTTATTACTTTCTGGTGTATATCGTTTAACCTTATGGACTTCCTATTTGGATCAACCCAATCCTTTACAACTATTATTCAGTGTTTGGGAATGGTTTGATAGTGCGGGATTGCAATATACTATGATGCTTATCGCTACTTTAGTCATATGGATGTTAATTTTTAGAGTTTTTAAAGAATGGAAACTTCAGTATCGTTTACTATTACACTTAGTTACTTTGCCTTTTTTTATTCTGATGGCATGGAAAGGATATTATTGGGTGTGTGATCAATTTGGGATGCTTCATTTACAAGGAGATCCCGAAAAATGGGATATTTATATTCCTACCTTGATTTATCTTATTCAGTTTTCAATGTTTCACGCTTACGAATCTTATATCAGTAATCAACGTAAAATTCGATATGAAATTGAATTAAAAAATGTAGCATTAAAGAGTGAACTTAGTGCTATCAAAGCGCAATTAAACCCTCACTTTTTATACAATGTATTTAATACCATTAATGCCAGTATTCCTAAAGAAATGGAAGGTACTCGTGAGATGATAGCAGATTTATCAGATCTTTTTAGGTATCAGCTTAGAGCTAGTAGAGAAGATATGGTTCCGTTGAAGGATGAATTGGACTTTGTTCGCAAATATTTGGATCTTGAACAAAAACGTTTTGAAGATCGTTTGCAAGTGCGTATGGATGTTGATAAAGAGCTGTTAAACAGAGAAATTCCACCGATGTTGTTACAACCTTTAGTAGAAAATTCTGTTAAACATGGGATTTCACCTTTAACTGAAGGAGGTAGTGTTACGATTACTATAAAAGAAGAAGAGAGAGGGAAACTTTTATTTGAGATTAAAGATACCGGTATAGGCGTTAAGGATAAAGCAACCGTGATGGATACAGGTATTGGATTAAGTAATACTCAAAAGCGATTAGAAAAGATGTACAACTCAGGGCTTTTCTTGTCGGATAATCAACCTAGAGGATTGGTAGTACAATTTAGTATTTAGGAATTTCACAAATTTGATCGTACTATTTGTCATTCCAGACGGGATCTGGAATCCAAAAAGTTTCATAAAAATAGATGCTGAACTAATTTTTAGAATAACGCTTTACGAATGAAAAAAGTA
This sequence comes from Aquimarina litoralis, assembly GCF_019295435.1. Classification (GTDB taxonomy): domain Bacteria; phylum Bacteroidota; class Bacteroidia; order Flavobacteriales; family Flavobacteriaceae; genus Aquimarina; species Aquimarina litoralis_A. The sequence goes on along the minus strand of NZ_WEKL01000109.1, from coordinate 29,321 downwards.
ATTATTGTAGATGACGAAAAGTCTGGTCGTACTTTGATTAAAGAATATTTAGAACCCTATAAAGATTTAGTATTATTGGGTGAAGCTAACAATGGAGTTGATGCTATCAAGATGATCAACGAGTTTAAACCGGATCTTGTTTTTATGGATATTCAAATGCCAGGTATGACTGGTTTTGATGTACTGGAACATTTAGAGGAGCTTCCACAAATTGTTTTTAGTACGGCCTATGATCAATATGCGTTAAAAGCTTTTGAAGTACATGCAGTAGATTATTTGTTAAAACCGTATACCAAAGAACGCTTTGATGCCGCTATTACCCGAATAAGCGAAGTAAAAAAAATAATTCCTTTAGCAGAAGAACATATTGCTCAAAAAAATGAGTATCCAGAACGTATCATCGTGCAAAAAGGAGCAAAATATGTAACCTTGGCAATTGAGGATATTTATCATATTGAAGCTTATGGAGATTACTCAAAACTACATACGGAAACGGATACATTTATAAGTAATCATGGGATTAGTGTATTGGAAGAAAAATTAGATACCAAGCAATTTTTACGTGTACATCGTAGTACAATTGTTCAATTATCAAAGATTCAGGAAGTCAGCAAATATGGTAAGAGTTATCAACTAGTGCTATTTAATAATGAGAAAGTAAATGTAAGTAGGGGATATGCTGATAAAATCAAAGCTTTGATGTTTTAGAGTGTAAGAAAAAGGTGTTTAACAAAACTAGCTTTAGCTCTTCGAAGTTTGTAACTTCGAAGGATTATATAGATGTTATTTTTAGTTTGATTTAATAAAAAACCAGTTACAAATTCATGTAACCGGTTTGCATTATATATTGATGATTATTGCTGCGAAGTTACAAACTTAGTAGAGCGGTTGTTTAACAAAACTAGATTTAGCTCTTAGCTCATAGAAGTTTGCAACTTCGAAGGATTATATACATGTTTTTTTTTAGTTTGATTTAATAAAAAACCAGCTACAAATTCATGTAGCTGGATTCTGTTATTTATTACCAGGGTGAAGGAAAGAAACAACTAAGACATGTGCTATTTTTATCACTATCGGTAATTTTAATATTACTTAAAAATTTATCATTTTTCATGATCTCTAAATATTTACTTAAATTGTATACTTCCTTTTTGCCTTTTCCTTCAATCTTAACACCAATATAGAAATTTTCATATGCAAATCGTGTAGTTCTGTAAAACTTTCCATCATCAGTGAACTCATAAGTGAATTCATAAAACTCTTCTTTTTTATTGTAAGACTCTTTATTTATCAAATTAAAGTTTGAAAATTCATTTTTCATCACTTCAACACCTTGCTCGAAATATCTATTCAATAAATCAAAATTAGGTCTCTCTTTGTAAGCATAATTACATAATTCAAAACTAACACTAATTGTACCCTTTTTACTCTTTAGATAATAATTTCTCTCACAAGATTTTGTTTTAGTTTTCTTTTCATCAGTAATTAAATAGTTTGGGACATTTATTACAGTTCCATAGAAATCTAATTGTTTTAAGTTTTTCTCTTGAGCACAAGAAAAATACAAAATAGATATTAAAGCTAATAAGCTAAGTTTGTATACAAAATCCTTAAAAACTTCCGTTCTTCTTTCTTGGGCCGATTCTTGATTTATCATTTTTGTTATAATTATTTTTTGGTGTATTATTTCCCATTCTGCTTTTAATCAATGCTCCATAAGTAGTATTTAAACTTGGTTTAAATATATCTTTAAAACTTGAGACCCCACTTAATTTTCCAGTAATACGTCCACCATATGCAGATGCCCAATACCCTGGACTTACCGTATTTCCTACTACTCCACCAGAGGCCATTATTGCTTTGTCTGTAGGATCATGTCCATTACCTGCATTATGTCCTAAAGCATGCATCATGGTCCATGATGCAATATTATTTTCTGTAGTTTTAAATTTAGATGCGGCTTCTTCAAGTCTATCTGTCTTAAGAAGGAAACCTGTTCCAGATCCATTATTACTTCTATCAGCCAATTCAATATTATCTGGATTCTTTATGTTTGAAATCGACTCATTTGAGATACCTCTAAAATTATCGGGATTTTCTTCAAGTAATGTTGAAATTTCTTCAGTAGTCCCTACTAAACCAAACGAATCTGTAGAATCTAGGTTTCTACTATCAAACATCTCTTCGCCTTCATATATTTGTATCGTAGTTTTCAGACCTAAATCTTTGAACCTTGAATTAGTAGCTTCTATAATTGAATTAATTTGATCCCTATCAGCAGATTCAAGTAGAACTAAATATACAATATTGTCTTTACCATCTGGGTCAACAAAATATAAGGGATTATTTAGAGCATAAGCGTAGGGTGAATTATTATGGTAATTATCGGCATGGGGATCAATACTCATCCATCTACCTAATGCTGGATCATAATTTCTAGCATGGAAATCAAGCCATTCTAGATTAAGTTCAGATTGTTTTTCTTTCCCTCCAAACCCATACATATGCTCAGATATAATTAGGTCATTGTACCCTTTATGTTCGAGTCCAAACGGATAATAATTATTTTCTTCTAAAATCTCATTAGAAGCAGATCCAGGAATGACATCAATATCTCCATCTTTATTTTTATCAGAATAGGATAGTCTGATATTTCCTAAATGATCTTTATATTGATATATATAATCATAACCTCCATTCCCATTAGGTTCTATGTACCCTTCGGGTGTATTCATAAATTGTAACTGTCCATTTTCATAAATATAGTTACCAGCATACTCAGTAGTTAAAGAACTACTTTCTGATACGATCTTTTTTAATTTTACTCCAGTGGCATCATAAATATAACTAATATTTCCGGTTCCTTCGGTATTAGAAATGGCAATACTGTTAGGTAAATTTAAATGATTATAACTAATATTAGAAATTCCTTTATTACGGTCAACAATCATATTATTTAGCTCTTCGAAGTTTGCAACTTCGAAGGATTATATACATTTTATTTTTAGTTTGATTTAATAAAAAACCAGCTACAAATTTATGTAACTGGTTTGTGTTATTTATAACTATTGATGCGAAGTTACAAACTTCGTAGAGCTAGAATATAAAAAATGCTCCTAAAAATTTGAATCTTATCATTCTTTAGTTTGATATAGTAAAAACCAGCTACAAATTAATGCAACTGGTTCGTATTATTTTATACTGCTACGAAGTTACAAACTTAATAGAGAAGTCCTTGTAAACCGGAGCGATACAATTGCACTAGCTAGGATTTGATTTTCTTTTTTTAAGCCTTGGGATGACAAAGTATTTAAGAATATAAAAAATATCAAATACTAGCAATATAATTAATAAAATACTCTCTTCTTTCCCAATACAAGGAGGGCAATCTTGATTTCCTGTACAACGTATACATTGGGGAGTCATTACATATGCTGCAAATAAAGCTAATATATTTATTGAAATAAAAATAAGTATTTTTTCATTTTTAATTTCCTCTAAACTTATTCAAATAAGTGTTTTTAATGTATTTATATGGCTTCTTTGATGTTTTATCATCACCATATTGTTCTCTATATCTATTATATTACTCCACAGCTCCCTTAACAATACCATTAATATTTCGTTGTTCCACATTCATTGTTGTATGATTTAGCTCTTCGAAGTTTAGAACTTCGAAGAGCTAAAGCTAGGATATTTCTTAATTATTGGATAATCATTTTACCAAAAATGTTTCTGATTTTTACATTTACTTTAATTTTATTTTTAGCATCGGAATGTTCGAAATCGTCTAAAAACTCAATAACTGTTCGTTTTGATAGTATCAAATGAAAAACCTCCTCTTGATCAATTTTATTAATTTTATTTATTATTCTTAATCGATGTTTACCAGGTGAAACTTTAAATGTGAAAGATTTATAATCTAATAAATCACTTTTTAAGTTTTCATTTATTATTTCTTTATCATCTAAATACACTTCAACATTTTCTATTAAATCAACTTCTGATTGATTATTTATCCAAATTGATAAGTTCCCATTTAATATTCGATACCAGTATATTTGATGTATAATTACCGTTGACATCAATAATATTAAAGTAATTAATATTTTCTTTTTCATACTAGAAAATTGTTATTCAATTATTCTTTTAGCTTGTCCTTTATTTAAGACTTTTCTTTTTGTTAATTTATATAATCTGATATCATAGTTAGTGCCTCTATTTATTAATCTACCATCGTACTCTATTTGCATATTAATAATTCTTTGAAGTTGTTTCCTTGAAACATTAGAAAAACTACCACCTGAATTAGTAAGATCAAAAAAACCATTGGTATGCCCTAATCTTAACATATGAGATCCAAATTCATGAGCAGCTGTTCTTTCCCCAGTATTACCTAAGGTTGTATCATAAATACCTTTAAAATAATCAACGTCTAGAAACGCTACTTTTCCTCCGTCAATGTTAGTTACTCCAGTTGCAATTCCTTTAGGGTTTCCATCTTTGTCTTCTCCAAATAATCTTTTGGCTTTATTTCTAGGAAAATTTGCTAATGCAAATACATGATCATCATCATTAATCTCAGTCATGTTTTTAGCTTCCTTTATTTGAACAATAGTATTAAATTTAATTCCGTTAGAAGATCGTCCATTAAAAGATGATGTAATTGCTCCTGATATTTCGGATATAGCATCATTTATGTTGACTTTCTTACCAGAAATATTTATTATTTTTCCAGTAACTGTCATAGTTACACCGATCAAATTTTTATTTCCATTTTTATCAATAACTTCATTTCCTTTATCATCTTTTTCGTATTCAAAGCTGAAAGAAATTTTTTCTCCGTCTGGATCTGTAAGCAAAACAGGATTGTTAATGGTATAACTATATGTTGAAAAGGATCTATAGTTATCAGCTAAAGGATCAATATTCATCCACCTTCCTAAAGTTGCATCATAATTTCTAGCTCCGTAATCTAACCAATTAAGACCTAACTCGTTTTGCTCTTCCTTGTTATTATATCCATAGTTGTGAGGTCCTCCAGTAATGGTATTATTATACCCTTTATGTTTTAACCCAAAAGGATAATAATTATTTTCTTCTAAAATCTCATTAGAAGCAGATCCAGGAATGACATCAATATCTCCATCTTTGTTTTTGTCGGAGTAGGAGAGTCTAATATTTCCTAAATGATCTTTATATTGGTATACATAATCATAGCCTCCATTTCCATTAGGTTCTATGTACCCTTCAGGTGTATTCATAAATTGTAACTGTCCATTTTCATAAATATAGTTACCAGCATACTCAGTAGTTAAAGAACTACTTTCTGATACGATCTTTTTTAATTTTACTCCAGTCGCATCATAAATATAACTAATATTTCCGGTTCCTTCGGTATTGGAAAGGGCAATACTGTTAGGTAAATTTAAATGATTATAGCTAATATTAGAAATTCCTTTATTACGGTCTACAACCATATTTCCGTTAGTATCATATACATAATCATCGTTGGTATTCGTACCATCTTTAAATCCTGTAGAACGACCACTTGTATCAGTCACACTAGCTAATTGATTTCCTATGCCATTGTCATTATAGGTATAATTTAACTGATCCATAAGCYCAAAGCTATTTGCATTTTCAGTTAAGTGTCCATTTCTATTCAATGTTATAATGTTTCCATTTTTGTCATAGGTAATACTGCTTAGACTATATCTTTTATCGGATGTATTATCCAACCCTGAGGTAATACGATTCAAGGCGTCGTATAGATAACCATAAGCTCTTTTCGTATTGTCATTGGCAGTTTTCCAACTGGTTTCACTAATGTTCCCATTGTAGAGAGGAGTAGCTCCTAGATTTTCTGTAGTTGTATTATAGTTAATAGCAAATCCAAACAGATCTCCATTAGCGGTAGTTCCTTCGTTAATGGCTTGTAGCCATCCACGAACATTGTATGTATAATCTACGTTTTGCAATCCGCCACCTACTTCTTTGGATGTTAATTGTCCAATTTCATCATAAGTATTGGCTACAATATGTTCTTCGGTTTGATTGTTAATCCTTTGCTTTTGATCTAACAATCTCCCCATATGATCATAGGTAAAAGTATCTATCGTTACAATAGGCGCATTACTTCCTTTGGTATGGGTATTTTTAGTTTCTAACACTTTTCCTGCAAAATCTAAACGAGTTTCTATGATGTCCACAGTGTTTAAATGTTCATTAGTACTATGTACATAGATAGGTCTTCCCTTAGAGTTATAATAGGTTACTGTAGTGATCCAATCATCTGTACCCAATACACGTACTTTAGTTCCTGTAGGTAATCCTTTTACAGTACTAGTTACGGTTTGCTCTATTACAGTTCCTGGATTGGTTGTACTATGATCAAAGTTATAGTCATCATAGTAGTTGATAGTGTGCATTTCTCCTCCACCAGGAAAGGTGTTATTACTATAGTAGATACTAGTCCCATTAACAATAATAGAAGTATTATCTGTTTTTGCTTCATATTGAGCTGCATCTGTATCATTGTCTAGATTTTGTTGTAATCCAGCTCTTGTTGTATCCCAAGGAAAAGTTTCTAGTCCTGTAAATACAACTCTTCCAAAAGCATCATATTTGGAAAATAACCATTGTCGATTAGGTCTTAGTACTGCATCTTGTGTAAGTATAGGTTGATCAAGTTTATTATAAATAATATATTCCCAACCTTTTCCAGGTATTTTCTTTTCCACCAATCGATTTCTACGATCATAGATGTATTGATAACACAGTTCGGAAAGCTCACTGGCTGATACACCATTATCAACAGTTACCTTTGGAGGAATGACATAGGTGAGATTTCCAAAATCATCATATACATAATAGGTGTCATGTGCTACACCTTGATCAAAAGTACGTTTTAGGACAACTCTTCCTAATTTATCTTGATATTCTTTAGCAGTATGATCGTTAGGATGTGTTTGTCCAGGTTGCCAGTTTTCATCTTTGGTAGTAGTTACTAGGAGTCCATTAGGATTATAACTTCCTTCTTTTACCAAAATAGGAACTTCAGTATTATCTTGGTGAAAGTCTACCCAAAAATAAGCTACCTCATCAGTTGTATTCGTATTCCAATCAAACTTAATGGTATGATCGGTATCAGCGTCTGGATTAGCTTTCCAGTCTTTTCCTGGAGCTCCTTGTTCCAACACACGATTAAGAGGAGAAGCTTCGAAGATACTTTCTGAATAGGCGTTAACATCTGCATTAGACATTCCAGTAAAATCATTGCCATATTTGTTTTTGTAATAAGCATTGATATCCGTGGTTACATTTACCGGATTATATAGGCCAACAGTTGTGCTTGCTTTTTCAAAGGGTAAATACTGTTTGTCTTGTCTTCCATAAACATCATATGTGATGTGAGTTACAATATCTTTTTTGTTTGGAGATGCTTTGATGCCAATTTGTTGTTTAGCTCTTCCAAGTCCATCAAAATAGGTAATACTTTCAATGACATCACTATTATTTTTTACCTCACTAAAGCTTGTTTTTTCTTCTTGATATACTCTTGTAAAGACATAATTTTCATTTGCATCTAAAACAGGTACTAGATACGGATCTTCTGTAATTACAGCAGAAAAGGTAGTTCCTGATTGTATCCAAGTAGTGGGTTTGATGATGATACTTTGTCCTGCATTTACATTTAGTAATGCGGGATCGCTTGATTGATTAATGGTTTCGTCTTGGATAGTCACGGTGTCTGCTACCTGACTATGTACTGATATCCCTACAAAAAGTAAGGCAACAGTTATGTATGGAAATATTTTTTTCATACACTTCTATTATTTTTTAGCAATAATTTTTTCCAATTTCTCAAGTCTTTCCTCCAATTCTTTGTTTTTAGTTTCAAGACTGTTATTTCTTTTTTCTTGTTCTTTAATCGCTTTTTCTTGTGCAATCGTATACAAGGTCAGTTCTTCGATTTTTTCAAGGAGTTTGGCATTCATTTCACCTAGTTGAATACCATTTTCTTCAACTTCAGCAGCAGATGGAATGTTGATCAGATGTCCTTTTGTAGCTATGTGATCTTCTACTTGTTGTAGGGAAGGAAGGTCATAATCTTCTTTAAAAACATAATCAGCCCAGCCGTTTAGGTCTACTCTTACTTCTTTGGTGTGGATGTTTCCGTTTACCGCTAGTTTGGCGTCTGGATTAGTTGTACCAATACCTATATTACCGGTAAACATATGTACAAACATATATGAAGTATTTAAAAATTCAGAATTAGAAAATTCCAATTTGCTACCTGGTTTTTCCCTCAAAAAGTATGTTCCTTCATCTTGGTATACAATACCTCCAAAATCGTTGTATGTTCCTGAAGGTCTTACCCATTTTTTTAAAGTTTGATTCCACACAGGTACTCCATAGTTTCCAGTAAGCCACTCGTCTCTTATCCAACCGTTATCACCTGAGGCTATGGTCATTCCAATAGCGGTTTTACGTAATCGAACACCAGAAGAAACATGAAGTTTGGCTTGTGGAGCTGTAGTTCCTATACCAACATCACCATTTTCTTTGATTATCATCATGTCATTGGTAGAATTAGCAGAAATTTTTCGAAATTTGATAATGTCTCCAGAGGATGAGCCTATGTGCAAAGTTCCATTTCCGTAAATCTCATTACTATCCATGATCATTTTTGAAGTTCCAGAATCAGAAATAGTTAAAAAACTTGCAGATGGATTCCAATTACCTCCAATTGTTCCTCCTGATTTAATTTCAAATTTTGCTTGTGGAGTTGCAGTGCCAATTCCAACATTTCCCCCATTGAAATAGGTAAATCCATTAGATGCAATTTGAAATTTATTTTGAAAGCTAGAGTTCCTTCCTGTTATATATCCATGTTCATTACCATTTAATGAAATTAGGTAACTTCCCCCTTTTTGCACGTTAATAAAACTTTGTCCAGCAATAGAACCATTAACATCTAATTTTTTTGATGGAGTTGCAGTTCCAATTCCTACATTACCGTTAGAGGTAAGTGTTAAAATATCTGACCAGGTAGCAGAGTTATGTCTTCCTTGAAAATTTAATAGTGTTTGACCTCCAGGATCTGTATTAAGAATTCTATGGCCAAAACCAGAACCATAAGTAGAGGTAAACCAGGTTATGGATTTATTTCTACCATAATTGGCAGTTAGGTTATCGAAATTAGTATCTTGCCCAAAAGCATGAATACTTGATATTAAAACAAACAGAAGGAATATTGAATTTCTCATAATTTAAAATTGATAGCATTATTGTTTTCTCTACTAATTTTCCCTTTTAGGTAGAAGGCTATATGAGTAAGTGTCAAACTGAAAGCATATGTTACTATGGAAATTTGATTTTTTTGAAAAAAGTGTTGTGGGGTTAGGAGTCAGGAGTTTGAAGTTGGATGTCAGGTGTTGGATGTCGGATATTAGAAAGGGTATGACTAACCAATTAGGCTTCTTTGGTATTTTAAATTATAAACCTTTACGAAATTATTAGGCTCTTGGAATATGAGTAAAAACAAAAAGCAACCAGAAATATTTCTGATCGCTTTTACTAACAAATATATATAACTAATACTAGATGATCGTAGATTGACCTACATGTATATTTTCAAAATTAATGTTGGAGTCTTCTGGATTCAAAATGTAATCATAGATAAAATCTCCAACTTTTTCGGTAGTTAAGGGATTGATACTGTTCAAATCAGGAGTAGTAAGATTTAGTTCCAAAGCTTTTTCAACAGCATTTTTAATAGCTTCAGCTTCTTCCATAAGATCAAAATGCTCTAACAGCATCGCTGCGGATAAGATGGCTGCGATTGGATTGGCAATTCCTTTGCCAGTTGCTTGTGGGTACGATCCATGAATCGGTTCAAACATGCAGCAGGTATCTCCAACTGATGCAGAAGCTAATAGTCCGATAGAACCACCAATAACGCTGGCTTCATCAGAAATGATATCTCCAAACATATTTTCTGTTAGGATCACATCAAACTGACTTGGGTTTAGTATCATTTGCATCGCAGCATTATCTACAAATAAGAAATCTAGGGTCACATCAGCATATTCTTTTGCAATTTCTGTGACTACCTTTCTCCATAATCTGGAAGATTCTAAAACATTGGCTTTATCAACTAAGGTTAGTTTTTTTCTTCTCTTCTGAGCAGCTTTAAAAGCTAATCTTGTAATACGTTCTATTTCTTCTTTAGAATACTCACATAAATCAGAAGCAACCGTACCTTCTTCATTAAGTTGTTTTTCTCCGAAGTAAATTCCACCAGTGAGTTCACGATAAATAGAAATGTCGGTACCTTCGATAATATTTCTTTTCAAAGGAGATTTATCTAATAACGTTTCGTAAGCTTTTACTGGGCGAATATTAGCGTATAAACCCAGTTCTTTTCGAAGGCGTAATAATCCTTGTTCTGGACGAACAGGAGCACTCGGATCATTATCATATTTTGGATCACCAATAGCACCAAAAAGAACAGCATCTGTATCAGCACAAAGCTGTAATGTTTTATCTGGTAATGGATTTCCCGTTTTATCAATCGCTATAGCACCTACTAAAGCATCTTTAAAAGTAAATGTATGATCAAAACTATGTGCAATAGCCTCTAACGCTTTTACCGCTTGAGCAGTAACTTCTGGTCCGATTCCGTCTCCGGATAATACAGCAATTTCTAGTTTCATGTGTTTATTTATCTTTTATACACGTGCTTTTTCAAAAGCTTCTATTTCTGATTTATTGCTTACTAAGAAATCGATATCATCATATCCATTAAGTAAGCACATTTTTTTGTAATTATCTATTTCAAAACCTGCTTTTGATCCTGTAGGATTAATAACTATGGTTTGTGCTTCAAGATCCACGTCTATTTCGGTTGTAGGATCTTTTTCAATGACAGTAAATAACTCTTGTAAAAACTCTGGAGTTACTTGTATTGGCAATAAGCCATTGTTTAGTGAGTTTCCTTTAAATATATCTGCAAAAAAGCTAGAAACCACTACTTTGATTCCATAATCATGAATAGCCCAAGCGGCATGTTCGCGGCTAGAACCACATCCAAAGTTATTACCGGCAATTAAAATGCTTCCTTTATATTTAGCATCGTTTAATGCAAAATCTGTATTGATACTTCCATCTTTCTGGAATCTCCAATCTCTAAATAAATTCTCACCAAAACCTTCGCGATTTGTAGCTTTTAAAAAGCGAGCTGGGATAATTTGATCCGTATCCACATTTTCTATAGGTAATGGTATGGCTGTAGATGTGAGCTTTGTAAACTTATCCATAAGGTTTAATTCAACTGTTTAGTAATATCAATTATTTTTCCTTCTATCGCAGTAGCAGCAGCAACTAGTGGACTGGCAAGAATGGTTCTGGCACCTTGTCCCTGACGTCCTTCAAAATTTCTATTGGAAGTAGATACGCAATATTCTCCTTCAGGAATCTTATCATCATTCATAGCTAAACAAGCCGAACATCCTGGTTGTCTTAGTTTAAATCCCGCTTCTTCAAAAATTTCATTAAGACCTTCATCTACTATTTGTGAAGCTACACGTTGTGATCCAGGAACAAACCAGGCAGTTACATTTGCAGCTTTTTTCTTTCCTTTAATATAATGGGCAGCTACTCTAAAATCTTCAATTCTACTGTTCGTACAACTACCAATAAAAACATAATTCACTTTTTGATCAATTAGCGATTGTCCTTTTTCAAAGTTCATATAAGCTAAAGACTTTTCAAAGGATGCACTGGTATCAAGAGGAATGTTTTCTGTTATTTTGATTCCCATTCCAGGATTGGTACCATAAGTAATCATTGGTGAAATATCAGCAGCATCAAAATGATATTCTTTGTCGAAAACAGCACCCTCATCGGTAGGCAAGGTTTTCCAATATGCTACTTTTTTATCGAAATCAACTCCTTTTGGAGCGAATTCTCTTCCTTGTACATAGTCGAAAGTGGTTTGATCTGGAGCAATCATTCCTCCACGAGCTCCCATTTCGATACTCATATTACAAACTGTCATTCGACCTTCCATGGACATTTCCTCGAAAACATTACCAGCATATTCACAGAAATATCCTGTTCCAGAATTCGTTCCTAATTTAGAGATGATATACAATATAACATCTTTAGGAAGTACTCCTTGTCTAAGTTTTCCATTTACATTCACACGTAAACTTTTTGGTTTTTGCAATAACAAGCATTGACTTGCAAAAACCTGAGCTACCTGGCTCGTTCCAATTCCAAAAGCGATGGAACCGAAAGCCCCATGAGTAGAGGTATGGCTATCTCCACACACCATCGTCATACCTGGTTGGGTAATGCCCAACTCAGGAGCCATGACATGAACAATACCATTGTTTTCATGTCCTAATCCATATAATGTGATATCATTCTTAGCACAGTTTTCTGTTAATTGCTCCAATTGATTTCTAGATAATGGATCTTTTACAGGTAAATGTTGATCTACGGTTGGTGTATTGTGATCAGCTGTAGCTACCACCTGATTAGGTCTGTAAATAGGAATTCCACGTTGTTCAAGTTCATTAAACGCTTGTGGACTTGTAACTTCGTGGATTAAATGTTTATCTATGTAAAGTATTTGAGGGCCGTTTTCCACTTCTTTGACGACGTGTGCATCCCAAACTTTATCAAATAATGTCTTTTTCATATATATAGAGAGATTCCAAAGGTATTCTGAAAAGTATATAATAAAATATACGTTAAGCAACTGCTGCTGCTACAGAAACAGTTTTCATAATTTCATGAATATCCTCATTTACAACTTCTTTTTTTCTATCAGCATAGTTTAGGAATTCCTTATATACTTCGTCTAATTGAAGTTTCGTTAATTCATAACCAATCTTTTTTGCTCTATAAGCTAAAGCCGCTCTACCACTTCTAGCGGTAAGAACAATGGCAGATTCGGTAACACCAACTTCTGCAGGATCGATAATCTCATAAGTTTCACGATTTTTAATCACTCCATCTTGATGTATTCCCGAACTATGAGCAAATGCATTTGCACCCACTATTGCTTTGTTAGGTTGCACCATCATACCCATACTTTCAGATACCATTAGACTTGTATCATATAATAACTTAGAATTAATATCAGTATTCAAATGTAAATAAGGGTGTTGTTTCATGATCATCACCACTTCTTCTAGAGCTGTATTTCCTGCACGTTCTCCAATTCCATTAATTGTACATTCGATCTGGCGAGCGCCATTAATTGCTCCTGCTATCGAATTGGCAGTAGCCAACCCTAAGTCATTATGACAATGACAAGAGATAGTTACTTTGTCAATACCTTTTACATTTTCTTTTAGATATTTTATTTTGGCTCCATACTCTTCAGGTAAGCAATATCCTGTAGTATCAGGAATGTTCAGCACAGTAGCACCTGCTTTTATCATTTCTTCGCAAACTCGTGCTAAGAATTCGTTATCCGTTCGGCCTGCATCTTCAGCGTAAAATTCTACATCTTCAACAAAAGATTTTGCGTATTTAACGGCAGCAACTCCTCTTTCTATAACTTTTTCTTGGGTAGAATTGAATTTGTATTTTATATGAGACTCCGAAGTACCAATACCTGTATGAATTCTAGGTCTTTTAGCATATTTAAGAGCCTCTGCAGCTACTTTGATGTCATTTTCCACAGCTCTGGTTAATCCACAAACTGTTGCATTTTTGACAATTTTAGCAATCTCGTTTACCGAAGTAAAATCTCCAGGGCTTGATACCGGAAATCCAGCTTCGATTATATCAACTCCTAGAAGGTCTAGTCGCTCTGCAATTACTAACTTTTGTTTAGTATTTAATTTACAACCAGGGACCTGTTCTCCGTCTCTTAACGTGGTGTCAAAAATTTGGACTTTATTATCGCTCATAGGAATTATGTGAATTATTAGTTTTGAAAATATCTTTTAAAATATATTCTAAGATGTTTTACTTTTCTCTTACGAATTTATATTTTGGGTATTCAAAAAGAAGGGATTTGTCATACTGTTTTACAATGTTGAAAAGTTTTGATATGAATTTAACTTTCTTTTAATCAGTTAATTACAATATATTTTCTTACAATGACTAATGATCAAAAAGATCCTTTGTTTATTTTAGTGAAGTCACTTTCAAAGTCCGAAAAACGACAATTTAAAGTGTATGTGGGTAGGTTAGGAGTGAATACAGACTCTAAATTTTTAGCATTATTTAATCATCTCGATAAAAGTGAAAAATTAGATGAAGAGTTAATAGTCTCTAAGGGAATTGTAAAGAAACAACAGCTTTCCAATCTTAAAGCACATTTGTATAAACAAATCTTAATTAGCCTTAGATTAAGTCCTTTACATCAAAATGTTAGATCTCAAATAAGAGAGCAATTGGACTTTGCTACAATTCTATATCATAAAGGATTGTATAAGCAAAGCCTTAAGATCCTGGATAAAGCGAAAACAGTAGCTAAGGAAAATGAAGAAAATAATATTGCTTATGAAATTGTAGAACTCGAAAAAGTAATTGAAACGCAATACATTACTCGAAGTATTAATAGTCGTGCAGATGAATTAACTATTGAAGCAAAAATGCTGAGTATGAAGAATGTATTGACTAGTAGATTATCTAACCTTTCCTTACAATTGTATGGTTTAATGATCAAAAGTGGTTATGTAAGGAATGATAGAGAACACAAAGAAATTACCCACTATTTTGAAAGTAAATTACCAAAATATGATTGGGGACTTCTAGGATTTCGTGAAAAACTTTGGCTTTACAAAGCTCACTTGTGGTATAGTTTTATGGTGCAGGATTTTTTGTCTTGTTACAAATACTCTAAGAAATGGGTGGATCTTTTCTATAAACACCCTAAAATGATTACTTTAAATCCTGTTTTTTTTCTAAGGGGAAATCATTATTTATTGGAATCATTATACTTAATACAAGATAAAACACAATTAAAATTAACACTGCGTAAATTAGAAGAGACTATCCAATCTGATGACTTTCCGGTAGATGATAATATCGAAGTTTTATCATTTCAGTTTATTTACAATAATCGCCTAAATATTCATTTTCTGGAAGGTACTTTTGATGAAGGGGAATATTTGGTAGAGGAAATTTTAGAGAATATTATTAAATATAAAAATCGTTTAGATGATCATCATATTATGGTGTTGTACTATAAGATCGGGTGCTTGTATTTTGGGATGGCAAATCATAAAAAGTGCATAGAATATCTCAGCAAGATTATCAACAATAAATCCTTAAAAATGAGAGAGGATCTTATGTGTTTTGCAAGAGTATTAAGTCTGGTAGCACATTATGAAGCAGGAATGGATTATTATTTGGAAAGTCAATTAAAAGAAACGTATAGATTTCTTATAAAAATGGATGACTTGCATGAAGTACAAAAGGAGATGATTAAGTTTCTGAGAAACCTGGGAGATATATTTCCTCATCAAATAAAAGATGAATTTAGAAAGCTTCATAAAACATTAAAGCAATATGAAGATCATCCATATGAAAAAAGGGCATTTCTATATCTGGATATCTTATCATGGCTAGAAAGTAATATCCAAAATAGACCAGTTGCAGATATTATTAAAGAAAAGTCGCAAAAATTGGCAAGGTAATAGTAGATTTAAATGTTTACATAGTTTTTTTCTTAAACGTTTTGGAAAAGAGATGGTTGCAATAAATAAGTAACATTTTGATGTTCATTTCCTTACTTTTTTTTAAAAAGTGAGTAGGGTTTTTCTGATATATATTGTTTATTTACTAGGTACAGTTTATAAGGGAAAATTGGAATGAACAGAACTACTTTTTTTATCTTGTTTCTTAATGTAATAGGATTTTCTGCTATTGGTCAAATCACTGTAGATGATTCTTCTTTTACACCAACACAATTAGTCGAAGATGTATTGATTAATAGTCCTTGCGCAGAAGTAAATAATATAACTTCATTTACAGGGACTGCTCAAGGATTTAATGGTATCGGGTATTTTTCAGCAAACGGTTCTGGATTTCCAATAGAGGAAGGTGTAATTTTAAGTTCAGGAAACGCTTCGAGTGCTGTTGGTCCTAATGGAATAGATGCTTTAAGTGAAGGAGTGGGATCTGGCTGGGGAGGAGATGCTGATTTATCTGGTATTACCTTTACGCCAAACTTGTTTAATGCTAGTTTTATTCAGTTTGATTTTGTTCCAACAGTAGATTTTATAAGTTTTGATTTCCTTTTTGCATCAGAGGAATATGTAGATGCTTTTCCTTGTACATTTTCTGATGTTTTTGCTTTTATACTTACAGATTCGGCTGGTAACTCTACAAATTTAGCCGTTATCCCAGGTACAACTCCTCCGATTCCGATTAGTGTGACCACTATAAATGCAGGAGTAGATACAAATAATGATGGAGATTTTATTGATTCAGGCGAGTGTCCACCTCAAAACGAAAGTTTTTATGATAGAACGGTTGCTCCTGGAACAAACTCTCCTATTGATTTTAATGGATATACTCAAGTATTAACTGCATCTGGTCCAGTAAATGCCGGAGAAACCTATACGATTAAGTTGGTGATTGCAGATAATGCGGATGAGGCTTTTGACTCTGCGGTATTCTTGGCTGGCGGTAGTTTTAATCTTGGAGGTGATCTAGGTGTAGATAGGACGATAATGGCAGGTAATCCAGGATGTAGTGATGAACCTATTGTTCTTGATGCTACTTTGGGAAGTAGTGCCAGTTATACCTGGATGAAAGATGGATTGCCATTAGCACCTGGAGATGGAACTACAATACTAGCTGGAGGAGCACAATTAGAAGTTACCCAAAATGGAACTTATAGTGTGGATATTGTAATTTCGAGTGGTTGTACGGCATCAGATTCTGTAGAAATTGAGTTTATCACAGCACCAACGATTGCCACCGCACCAAATACGCTCGTTTCTTGTGATGTTGATGGAGATGGATTTAGTCCGTTTGATCTAACTATGAATTCTAGTTTAGTATTAGGAGGACAAGATCCTTCTTTATTTGGAATCACTTATCATTTGACGCAAGCCGATGCAGAAAACTATACAGGAGCTGCTTCGGATAATAGTATTGATACTCCAGATAATTTTACAAATACAGAAACAAATCAGGTTGTATGGGTAAGAATTGCTGAAACCAGTCAATTATGTTTTAAAGTAGCATCTTTTATGTTAGAAGTGATTGGAAACCCTATTGCTAATACCACGAGCGATTATGAATTATGTGACAATAATAATGATGGGAATGATACGAACGAAACTGTAGTATTTGATTTATCTACCAAAGTAAATGAAGTATTAGGAGCACAGGATGCCTCAGCATTTACAGTTTTATTTTACGATAGTCAAAATACAGCAGATGCTGGAACGGCAGGAACAGAACTTTCAGACTTATATACCAATACGAGTAATCCTCAGACTATTTATGTAAGAATTGAGAATAATACGAATAGACAATGTTATGAAACTACTACTTTTCAATTAATTGTAAACCCTCTTCCGGTAGTGGTAGATGTAGTTTCCTTACTACAATGTGATGATGATGTAGATGGTTTTTCTCTGTTCAACTTATCGGAAGCAAATTCTTTGATATCTGCAAATGCCGCTAACGAAACGTTTACGTATTATCTTACCGCTCAGCAAGCAATAAATGGAGATCCGGCAGACGAAATAACTAATTTTACGACTTATGCTAACCCTACTGCTTTAAACAGTGTTGTTTTTGCAAGAATAGTATCAGATAAAGGATGTGTAAGAACATCTCAGATTGATTTGCAGGTTTCTACAACGCAGATTCCAAGTGATTTTAATCTTTCATATACTATATGTGAGTCAGAAAATATCGACGACAATCCTTTGGATGGAATTGCTACGTTTAATTTTAGTGACGCAACGAATCAAATAGCTCAANTATATCCTGTAGGACAGAATCTTGTTATAAGATATTACCAAAATGATGCAGACGCGTTAGCTGAAGAAAATGAAATCATTGATATTTCTAATTATAGAAATACTGCATCTCCCTTTTTACAAGAATTGTATGTAAGGGTAGAAGACGGAACTGATAATTCCTGTCTTGGATTAGGAAATCACATTACGTTAAGAGTAAATCCGTTTGAGCCTATTCAATTTGAGGATGAATATGTAATTTGCTTACAAGGCGATGGTACCGCAATTAACTTGTTGCCAGAGGATATGATAGATACGCAATTAGATGCTTCTAGATATACGTTTCAATGGTATGTGGGTGAAGTGCCTTCTGTGGGAAATGAGATTCCTGGAGAAACAAATAGTACTTTTACACCAAGTGTCTCAGGAGTGTATTCAGTCTTGGTTACTGGGATTACTACAGGTTGTACTTTATCCAGAAGTACCACCGTTATAGAATCTTATCCTCCAGAAAGTGTTACTGCAGAATTGTTGTCAGGTGCATTTTCTGATAATGCGACTGTCGAAGTAACTGTAGTTGGTAACGGCGAATATGAATATCGATTAGATCAAGGAAACTGGCAAGATTCAAATATTTTTACGAATGTTTCTAGAGGTGAACATACTGCTTATGTAAGAGATAAAAGATTATGTGGTGAATTATCAGTTGAGCTAGAACCATTTGTGGATTACCCTGAATATTTTACACCAAATGGAGATGGTTTTCATGATGATTGGACGATTATGGGGAGTGATAATGTAGTTATTAATTCTATAAGAATTTTTGACAGATATGGTAAATTACTCAAAGATTTAGGAGCTTCTCAAAGCTGGGATGGAACATATAATGGGAGACAATTACCTTCAAATGACTATTGGTTTGTAGTTTCTTATTTTGAAGAGAATGTACAAAAAGAATTTAAAGCAAGTTTCTCTTTAATCCGTTAATATTTGTAATTATAAGTTCTTTTTTAGGGTGTCATAAAAATCTTGAAAACTTTATAACCATTTAAGTGTTATCCTTAAAAAAAGAAGCATTTTTGTATCGGAATCAGTTTTTAGTAAAATTACTTAGCAAAGATTTTAATTAAGATCTCAAAAATTTGATATACGATAACATACTTGATGGATAAACAACACCACCTTCGTAATATTCTGGAATTAAATTTAGCAATGCTTTTTATTAGTACCTCTGGTGCCTTAGGAAGATATATCGATATGCCAGTTCCAGTCACTATTGCCTTCAGAGCTATATTAGCTGGAATTGTATTGTTTCTATTTTGTAAATGGAAAAAGATATCATTTGGGATTGCTTCTAAAGATAGAACTACAATTGTTGTTGGTGGGATTCTTATGGGGCTTCATTGGATTACGTATTTCTACGCTTTAAAGATGTCTAATGTAGCTATTGGAATGTTATCTCTGTTTACATATCCAGTTATTACGTCATTTTTAGAGCCAATTTTGTTGAAAACAAAATTTCAGAAGATGCATTTGGTTTTAGGAGCTCTGGTTTTACTAGGTATTTATTTTTTAGTTCCAGATTTTAGTTTAGAAAATTCATATGCAAAAGCTGTTGGTATTGGTGTAGTGTCCGCTTTTTGTTATGCCCTAAGAAATTTATTAATGAAAACTAAAGTTGGTAATTATCATGGGTCTATGTTGATGTGGTATCAACTGGTAATTATCAGTATGATGCTATTACCTACGCTTTTTATATTTGATAGTTCCGGAATTATGACGCAATGGCCATGGACTTTAGTGTTAGCAATTCTTACTACTGCTATTGGACATACATTATTCTTATTTAGTTTGAAACGATTTTCAGCAACGACAGCAAGTATAATAAGCAGTGTACAACCTGTATATGGAATTATTATTGGGGTTATATTTTTAAAAGAAATCCCGGTCTTAACAACAATTATAGGAGGTTTACTTATACTAACTTCAGTAGTTATTGAAAGTGTAAGATCTTACAAATAGATTATTTTAAAATTTCGTTCCATATAGCATCAGATGGAGGAGGAGCTATAATGGTAAGAGGTACTTTTTTTACAGGATGTACAAAAGTGAGTTGTCTTGCATGTAAATGAATGCTACCGTCTTTATTGCTACGATCTACACCATATTTTAGATCTCCTTTAATAACACATCCGATACTAGATAATTGAGATCTTATTTGATGATGCCTTCCGGTATGGAGATCAATTTCTAAAGCACAATAACGATCCAGCTTTTTTAAGATACGATACTCTAAAATAGCCTTTTTACTATCTGGTACTTCGTGTTTATGAGCGTAAGACTTATTTTGCTTTGGATTTCTTTTTAACCAATGTACTAGTGTATCATTTTTCTTTGGAGGAGTATTTTTTACTACTGCCCAATACATTTTTTTAGCTTCTTTATTTGCGAAAATTTTATTTAGTCTAGGAAGTGCTTTACTGGTTCTTGCAAAAACAATAATACCACTTGTTGGTCGATCTAGCCGATGTACAACTCCTAAATATACAGCTCCCGGTTTATTATATTTTTCTGCTATGTATTCCTTGACTACCTCACTTAATGGTTTATCCCCAGTTTTATCGCCTTGTACAATATCTCCAGCCCTTTTGTTTACAACTATTATATGATTGTCTTCATACAAAACTTGAAGATTAGACTTATCGGAAATAATTTTAGACATGTATACTAGATTAGTTGGATTATTGAATTTATAAAGATGGTTTCTTTTGGGAAACACTTCCTTGAGATTTATCCAAAACTGCCTTTAATGTATTTTTATTAGTACTGTTGTTAGCATTTATTTGTAAGATAGAAATATCATTATATTTTAAATCGATATCGTCTTCTATATAAAGATCAAATACTTCTCCTTGTATAGTTTCTAATTTGAGATCAAAACGTTTTTTTAAATAAAAAGACCCTTCTACAACTTCATAGGAAAATCCATAATATTCGATCATCCGATTAATGCCATTTATAAGAATCTTAGGTCCAGAAACACCAATTATAGTGAGAATAGCACCTAAAATAAAAGAAGAGAATCCAAATAAAAAGGATATTCCAATTAGAGCCAATATGGTAAATACGATTCCAGTAATTATAGCTAATAAATCAGAGAGTATTGCTTTAACAGATCTGGAAATTTTAAAATTTCTTCCATCATCAAAATCGATTTGCAATCCTAAATTGCTAATAAAAGCAAGGTTTTTAATGTTTTGATGCTCTTCAGAGATATCATTTTCTAATGTTACCAAAGCTTCTCTTTGATCTATAGACTTTCTGTTGAGAAGTTCTTTCTTTAGTTCTTTTTTGGCAGCTAAGGAAAGTTTGTCATATACCAATACTATATCTAATAATTCTTYGTCAGAAAAGCTTTGATAGGATACCATAATGATTTAAATAAAAAATGACTAAATACTACGACTAATATTGTTCATTTTCATTTGGAAAATCTAATGATTTAACATCTGCAACATATTTTTGAAAGGCATTAGTCATTTCCGTATATAAGTCAAGATAACGTCTTAAGAAACGAGGGTTAAATTCATGTGTCATACCTAGCATGTCATGCGTAACCAATACCTGACCATCCACGCCATTTCCAGCTCCAATTCCTATAATAGGTATCGTAAGGCTTTCAGCAACTTCTTGAGCTAGTTTAGCAGGAACTTTTTCTAATACGATAGCAAAACATCCAGCTTTCTCAAGCATCAAAGCGTCTTCTTTTAATTTTTTAGCTTCCGCTTCTTCTTTTGCACGTACTGTGTAAGTTCCAAATTTATAAATAGACTGTGGAGTAAGTCCTAAATGTCCCATGACAGGAATTCCAGCATTTAGAATTCTTTTTATAGATTCTTTTACCTCTTTTCCTCCTTCAAGTTTTACAGCATGTCCTCCTGACTCTTTCATAATTCTAATTGCAGAACGTAACGCTTCTTTAGGATCACTCTGGTAGCTCCCAAAAGGTAAATCTACAATAATTAACGCTCTATCAATGGCTCGAATCACGGAAGATGCATGATATATCATTTGGTCTAAAGTAATTGGTAATGTAGTTTCATGACCAGCCATTACATTTGATGCAGAATCTCCAACCAAAATTACATCAACACCAGCACCAT
The DNA here is from genome assembly GCF_019295435.1 of Aquimarina litoralis. Lineage (GTDB taxonomy): Bacteria > Bacteroidota > Bacteroidia > Flavobacteriales > Flavobacteriaceae > Aquimarina > Aquimarina litoralis_A. Next base: position 7,204 of record NZ_WEKL01000109.1, on the reverse strand, counting down.
CGACAATTTTAGCCATGGTGTAATCATATGCAGTTAGCATAGAAATTTTTTCGTTATTAGCTTTCATCTCTACCAGAGACTTTACCGTTACACGCTTATAATCTTTTTTTGCTGTGGACATTTTGTAAGTTAATTTAGTGTGGTAAAAGTAATCAATTAGAAAGATCGTAACAAGAGGATGTTATTTTTGATTTAATTTTAAGTAAATGGATATTTCATTTACACTTTTTTATAAATAATTAAAAGTCTAATTTTAGGCGAATTAAATTTTTGACTTATGCATAAATCTTTCTTTGTTTTTATAGTATTTATTTTTAGCAATGCTATTTTTTCTCAAGAAAAAAATGAAGTACACCAGCAAAAAGCTAAACAGGCAGTTTTAGATTTTTTTGAGGGTTTTCATCAAGGAGATACAACCAAAATTGGGAAAACAATTGATGCAAATCTTACAATGCTTACAGTTGTAAAGGATAAAAAAGGAGTTATTAGAACCAGAAATACTGATGCGAGTAAGTTTTTAGAAGTAATCCATAACAGACCTAAAGAGCAAAAGTGGTTGGAGAAATTATTGGATTTCAAAATAGATGCAAACGCTCAGATTGCTCAAGTCTGGACACCTTATGAGTTTTATGTCAATGATCAGTTTAGTCATTGTGGAGTGAATGTATTCCAATTATTTAATGATGGAGAAAACTGGAGAATTATGGCCATTGCAGATACTCGAAACCGAGAAGGGTGTAAATGATTTAGTATTTGCTACTAACAATTGCAAAGACAACTCCATTATTAATTGCATGCAATAAAATAGGCCAAATCATATGATTGTTTTCTATTTTAATCTTACCAAACATATGTCCTGCAATTATTCTAGGAACAATCAATAGAAATAAAATACTATTTAGAGTTAAAGAATCAACATAATTGAAAATATGTAGAAACCCGAAAATTATAGAAGTTATTTGCAGTGTAGTGATTTGATGTTTGTTTAAAAATGTAGTTGCTTGATGAAGGTATACCGTCGGAATAATTCTTTTAAATACAAAAAATAGAAAAGCTAGTATCAATATCGAAATTATGTATTTGTAATACCATTCTAAGTCAATCGAAACAAATAAACCAATTATAAAAAAGCCCCATGAACTTACAAATAAGATAAGGTCTTTTGATGTTGGTTTTACTAATGTTCTAAACATTAACTCCTCTATTATTGGAGCGAAAACAACCATTGCTAAAAATGCTTTAAGCTTATTTTCTTTTAAAACGTCAAAAAGAGAATCTTGAGAATATTTTTGTAGATCTAAATACGGAAATATACTTTGGAGTATTGTCACACAAATAAAAAAAAGGATATACAACCCAAATAACTTGAAGTAGAAACCAATTAATCGTTTGATTTTATGTGTCAAATTTGTTGAAATATTTGAATTGTTAACAATCGCTTAAACTTACTTTTACCGCCAATCCTCCTTCACTAGTTTCTTTATACTTTGTGTTCATATCTTTAGCAGTTTCCCACATAGTTTCAATAACTTTATCCAGTGGTACTTTGGCGTTGGCTGCATCAGCATCTAATGCCATTTCACAAGCATTAATTGCTTTGATAGCTCCCATAGCATTTCGTTCGATACATGGTATTTGTACGAGACCAGCAATTGGATCGCAGGTCAAACCAAGATGATGTTCCATTGCAATTTCACTTGCCATCACTACTTGTTCTGGAGTTCCTCCCATTAACTCTGTTAAAGCGCCAGCAGCCATTGCCGAAGATACACCAATTTCTGCTTGACAACCTCCCATAGCAGCTGAAATAGTTGCTCCTTTTTTGAATAAACTGCCAATCTCTCCTGCTACGAGCATAAACTGTTTGACATCATCAAAGTTAGCATCATGATTCTCAATGACCATATAATACATCATTACTGCAGGAATAACACCAGCACTACCATTCGTCGGTGCGGTGACTACTCTTCCTAAGGAAGCATTTACTTCATTAACTGCTAACGCAAAACAAGAAACCCATTTTAATATTTGACGAAACTTTACTTCAGTATCTCTAATGGCTTCGATCCATTCGGTTGGATTCGTATAAGTAGCATTTCCAATCAGCTTTTTATGAGTATCATAAGCTCTTCTTCTTACATTTAAGCCTCCTGGTAATGTGCCTTCTGTATGACAACCTGTATACATCGATTCTAACATGACATTCCAGATTTCTTTTATTCTGGTATTAATTTCTTCATCACTTTGAAGAGATTGTTCATTCTCCAATACAATTTCTGATATCTTCTTATTTTTTTGCTGACAATAGCTAATAAGATCCGAAGCTTTTTGGATGGGTAAAGGAAACTCTCTAAAAGCTTCCATCTTTTTCTTTTCTCTTTTCCTTGTTTCTTGGACCACAAAACCACCACCAATAGAGTAAAAAGTAGAATTGATTGTTTTTTTGTTTGCTAGAATYGCTGTAAAAGTAATAGCATTTGGATGAAATTCTTTGAAATCACGATTGAAGACAATTTGTGTTTCTGGGTCAAAACTAACCTTCAATTCTTGATTAAATTCTAATATTTTATTTGATTTTATATTTTGAATAATTTCTGGTATAGCTGATACATCGATTGTTTGTGGATCATATCCACATAATCCTAAAATTGATGCAATGTCAGTAGCATGACCTTTACCTGTTAGGGATAAAGATCCAAATAAATCAACGGTAATAGATTCAACTGAAGTAAAAAGATTATTCTCTTTTAGTTCTGCTATCCATCGTCTTCCTGCTCTCCATGGACCAAAAGTATGCGAGCTAGAAGGACCTACTCCAATCTTAAGCATATCGAAAATACTGATACATTCCATAATTGTCAATTGATTGTGAAATTACGGCGGTAAATATAGGGTATTGATAAAAAATAAAGCTTTATTTTATTGAATACTTAAATATGGGTTGTTTTTTATATAATGTTATTGAGCTTATTTAAAGGTGTTTATAGGATAATGACATCCTGTCATATAATTAGACATGGCATAATCATTGACTTATATGGAACAAATAATTTTAGAAAACACTAAAACATTTATATAGTAATATGAGTAAAATAATAGGAATAGATTTAGGGACAACCAACTCTTGTGTTTCTGTAATGGAAGGTAATGAGCCAGTTGTTATCCCTAATGCAGAAGGAAAGAGAACAACTCCATCGGTGATTGCATTTGTAGAAGGAGGAGAAATTAAAGTTGGGGATCCTGCAAAACGTCAAGCGGTTACAAACCCGACTAAAACAATCTCTTCTATTAAAAGATTCATGGGGAATAAATTCTCTGAATCGGCAAAAGAAGCAGAAAGAGCTGCTTATAAAGTAGTAAAAGGAGACAACGATACGCCAAGAGTAGATATCGATGGTCGTTTATATACTCCGCAGGAGTTATCTGCAATGACGCTTCAAAAAATGAAGAAGACTGCAGAAGATTATTTAGGTCAAGATGTAAGTAGAGCAGTGATCACTGTTCCTGCTTATTTTAATGATGCACAACGTCAGGCTACTAAAGAAGCAGGAGAAATTGCAGGACTTAAGGTAGAAAGAATTATCAATGAGCCAACAGCTGCAGCTTTGGCATATGGTCTTGATAAAAAAGGTACGGATCAGAAAATCGTAGTATTCGATTTTGGAGGTGGTACTCATGATGTATCTATCTTAGAATTAGGTGATGGAGTATTTGAAGTATTATCTACTGATGGAGATACGCATTTAGGAGGAGATGATGTAGATCAAAAAATTATTGATTGGTTAGCTGAAGAGTTTAAAGCTGATGAAAATATGGACCTTCGTCAAGATCCTATGGCTTTACAACGTTTAAAAGAAGCAGCTGAAAAAGCAAAGATCGAATTATCATCTTCTGCTCAGACAGAAATCAATTTACCATACGTTACTGCTACAGCAAGTGGACCAAAACACTTAGTACGATCATTGACAAGAGCTAAATTTGATCAATTAATTGACGATTTAGTAAAGCGTACTATAGAGCCATGTCGTACAGCATTAAAATCTGCTGGACTTTCCACAAGTGATATCGATGAAATTATATTAGTAGGTGGATCTACTCGTATTCCTGCGGTTCAGGAAGCAGTAGAAAAATTCTTCGGAAAAGCACCAAGTAAAGGTGTAAACCCTGATGAGGTAGTGGCAATCGGAGCTGCTATTCAAGGAGGTGTACTTACTGGTGATGTAAAAGATGTATTGTTATTAGATGTTACTCCACTTTCTTTAGGAATTGAGACTATGGGGAATGTAATGACAAAATTAATTGAGGCAAATACGACCATTCCAACAAAGAAATCACAAGTGTTCTCTACTGCAGCGGATAACCAACCATCTGTAGAAATTCATGTACTACAAGGTGAGCGTCCAATGGCAGCAGATAATAAAACAATTGGTCGTTTTCATTTAGATGGAATTCCACCTGCACAAAGAGGAGTACCACAAATTGAAGTTACTTTTGATATTGATGCAAATGGTATTATCAAAGTATCTGCTACGGATAAGGCAACTAATAAATCTCAAGATATTCGTATCGAGGCGTCTTCTGGATTAACAGAAGAAGAAATCGAAAGAATGAAGCAAGAAGCCGAAGCAAATGCTGAAGCAGATAAAGCAGCTAAAGAAACTGCAGATAAGTTAAATGAGGCTGATGGAATGATTTTTCAAACTGAAAAGCAACTTAAAGAATTTGGTGATAAGTTATCAGATGATAAGAAAAAGCCAATCGAAGATGCTCTTGAAGAATTGAAAAAAGCACATGAAACTAAAGACTTAGCTGTGATTCAGCCAGCTTTAGATAAAATCAACGAAGCTTGGAAAGTAGCAAGTGAAGAGATGTATAAAGCTCAAGCTGAAGCTCAACAAGGAGGAGCTGCTGGACCTGAAGCTGGACAACAACAATCTGGAGGAGGAGACTCTGAAGCTAGTGATGTTGAAGATGTAGATTTTGAAGAAGTAAAATAACTAAGGTTATTCTAGATAGAAAATGCACAGTGAAAACTGTGCATTTTTTTATTATCAACACTAATAACCAAAAAAAATAGCTTAATTTTATCCAGGCTTAAAACATACTTTTACTATAATTTTTCACACATAATTATTCTTGATTTAGATGGGTAATGTCTAATTCGACGATATTAAGTCTAAGTAATGGAATATACTTATGAGTTTATCTCAAGTTTTTCGTAGAAAAGTCTTTTGGTTTTTTGATATTCTTAAGGGGAACGATATTAAAAAACATTTTGAAGATATTAAGGAGTTGATAGAAAACCCTCAAGCTTTATCTTCAATACAAAAAAAAGAAGAATACCTTCAGAATATCCTGCAACACGCAGTAAGTACAACCTGGTTTTATCAAAAATATTCAGGATATCAATCTATTGCTGATTTTCCGGTTATTAATAAGAATATGATCCGTGATAATTTTGAGGAGTTCACATCTTCAAAATATAAGTTAAAGGATTGTGTAAAAGTGTCTACTAGTGGTTCTACAGGAGCTCCGTTTTCAGTTTTACAAAATATGAGTAAGCGATGTAGAAATACAGGTGATAATCTATATTTCTCTAGTAAATCTGGTTATGAAATCGGTCAAAAACTTATTTATGTAAAAATTTGGAGTGATCAATATAAACATAATCCTCTATCCAAATTTTGGTGGCAGAATATTCATCCTCGAAGTGTTTTTAAGCTTAGCGATCAGGAAATAGCTGAATTTATAGAAAAACTTAGAAAAGATACTTCCAAAAAAAGTTTTCTTGGGTATACATCAGCTTTTACTACAATTTGTCAATATTTGGATAGAACAAATGCGGAGCCTATACAATCGAATGTGCAATCTATTATTACCATGTCTGAAGGAATTAACGATTATGTGAGAGCAGGCATGAAAAAATATTTTGGCATAGTGCCAGTATCCCGGTATTCTAATAATGAAAATGGAATTTTGGCACAGGAAGATCGAAATACGACCTTAAAATTTGTAATTAACTCTGCTAGTTATTTGATCGAGGTTTTTGATTTGGAAAAGGATGTTCCCGTTTCTTTTGGAAAAAGAGGTAGAATTGTTGTTACAGATCTCCATAATTACGCAATGCCAATAATACGATATGATACTGGGGATATAGGCACCATGAATTTGGACGAAAACAATATTCCATATCTAGCGTCTATTGAGGGGAGAAAATTGGATCTAATTTATAATACAAAAGGAGAAATAGTACCCTCACATGTTTCATATAAATTATGTAAATACGGAGATTATAAACAATTTCAGCTAATTCAGTATGGCAAAAAGGATTATACTATAAAATTGAATACTGATAAGAAGATTGACGAGTCTACAATGTTAGCAGAATTCAAAGGGTATTTTGGACAAGATGCAAATATTACTATTACCTATGTTGATGAAATTCCTTTGTTATCTTCGGGTAAGCGAAGAGAAGTTACGAACACCTATTATTCGTAATACAAAAAGAAATCTAATATTTTAAAATAAAAAATTGGCTATCTAAAAATAGTTCGATTTTGTTGTTAATGTTCACTCCATAGCTTAGGATAAGAACAACGAACTTATTTCTAGACAGCCAATCTTATATTGATACCATTATAAATGGTGATAAGGTTTTAGAGTTATCTAACAAATTTTAGGTATTTTGAATCTGATCTTGCAATATATAAACCTCTTGGCAAATAAGATAAATTAATACTTGGTGTATCGTTAAGATTGTCGATTTCAAGTACCTTTTTTCCTGTAGTATTATAGATACTTAAGGATTCTGTTTCGATGCTGTTATTTACAATTAGAGATGCTGAGTTAGTGTTAAAGTATAATTTATTACTATCAAAGGTAACATCATCAACACTTAATAATTCATCAATTGTAATTTCTGGGTATGCTCCACCAGTATCCCAAGTGGTATCAGAAGTGGCATCAGGATTGTCTGCGGATGAGAGCTTTCCAAAGATATAATATTTGGTTCCTGATAGCGATGCACTTGTAGGGAAATCGGCAGGGATATCTAAGGTAACTGTAGCAGATACATCTGTTCCTGCGGTTACAGTTGGAGTTACAATTACTGCAGTTCCAGTACTTGTAGATCCTCCAAAAATAGATGGGACATCTGCTTCAAATATTTGAAATTGTGTAGCAACATCCATAGAAGCTGTATACG
>NZ_WEKL01000108.1 GCF_019295435.1 Aquimarina litoralis | reverse complement strand
GGCTGGAACAACTGGGGATGGAATGCTGGTTGGGGATGGAACGCTGGATGGGGCTGGAATGCCGGATTCGGATGGGGAAATCCTTACTGGTATGGCGGCGGATTTTGGTGCCCACCTTATTATAACTATGGATATGGTGGTTTCTATGGAAGAAATCGTATAGCATATAACAGAGGCTTTAGAAATAGAGGTTTCAGAAATGGCTATGCAAGCAATTATAGAAGCAGAAGTTCCTATAATTCTAGATCAAGATCTTTTAATAATAGATCTAGAAGTCGTTCCTACAACAATAGAAGTACTTACAATAACCGAAGAAGAATTTCTGCAGATAACAACAGACGTTCTAGAACATCTTCTTACTCAGGAAGAACAAGATCTTCTAACGGAAATTATTCAAGATCTAGATCTATAAGTCCTAACAGGAGTAGCTCCAGATCTTACAGAGGAAGTTCTAGAAGCTCTACTAGAAGCTATTCAGGATCAAGAAGTAGTAGAAGTTCTGGATCATACAGAAGTAGTGGTGGATCAAGAAGTAGCGGATACAGAGGAGGAAGTCGCGGTGGCGGAAGAAGTCGTGGCGGAAGAAGATAACAAACCATACTACAGTAAAAGTTATCAACTCTCCGAACTTTCAACATAAATAATCTCATATAGTTTATTCGATTTAGATAGTTATAGTGCATAAAAAACACTCTAACTGTCTATATCGCTGGACTATTTATTACCAACAATTAAGAGACTCTCTTATATATTGAATACAACATATGAAAAAGATATTTTTATTTCTAAGCATATTCTCCATTACTTTCATAAATGCCCAAGATATAACTGATGCTGTTCGATATTCACAGCAGGACATTCTAGGAACTGCTCGTTTTAGAGGTATGAGCGGTGCTTTTGGAGCCTTAGGAGGAGATCTTTCGGCATTACAAATAAATCCAGCAGGTTCTGCAATTTTCTTAAATTCATCTGGATCTATTACACTTTCATCGTCCAATATCCAGAATGATGCTAGTTATTTTAATGGATTTAGTGAATCCTCTTCTTCAAATCTTAACTTCAATCAACTGGGAGCAGTCTTCGTTTACAACAATAGAAATGAATCTTCTAAAGTCAACAGAATATCATTAGGAATCGCTTATGATCAAACCACAGATTTTGCAGAAGAACTTTTTGCTTTTGGTAGAAGTAATAATTCTATTGATAGTTTTTTTCTTCAAGAAGCACAAGGGATTCCATTGAATCTAATCACTGTAGCTCCAGGAGAAAGCATTGATGGAGTTTATGGTTTTCTTGGAGAAACAGAAGGCTACAGCGCACAACAAGCTTTCTTAGGACATGAGTCTTTCCTAATAGAAGCAAATGATTTAGATGACCCTAATAACACTATCTATTTCTCCAATATTGCTTCTGGAGTTTTTGATCAGGAATATTATTATGAAAGCACAGGCCTTAATGGAAAATTTACGATAAATGTAGGAACACAGCTACATGAAAGATTTTATATTGGAGTTAATTTAAATTCTCATTTTATCAATTATGATAGAGTTACAGAATTTTTCGAAGGTAATAATAATGCTGGAAGCTCTATTAACGAAGTTATATTTACAAACAGACTTTCTACTTTAGGAGCAGGTTTTTCCGCTCAAGTCGGTGGTATTTTCAAAGTATCTAATATTTTAAGATTAGGAGCATCATTAGAATCACCTACATGGTACTATATTGAAGAAGAAACTACTCAAAGATTAGAGACTTTTAGTAATGTAGATGGTAGAGCATTAGTAGACCCTAATGTGATTAATATTTTTCCAGAATATCAATTACGAACTCCAGGAAGAGCAACAGGAAGTGTTGCTATACTATTTGGAAAAAGAGGTTTGATCAGTCTAGATTATTCATACAAAGATTATGCTTCTACAGAATTTGACTCTGATGGGTTTGATGATTTCTCCGAATTAAATCGAGAAATTGAAAACACCTTACAAGGAGCTTCTACTATTAGAGTTGGTGGAGAGTTTAGAAATGGAAATTGGAGTTATAGAGGAGGATACAGCTATGAAGAAAGCCCATATAAAAATGAACTGATTCTTGGAGAAAGAACAGGTTTTTCTTTAGGTGTTGGCTATAATTTTGGCAAAGTAAAATTTGACGTTGCTTATGATTATTCAGAACAAGAACGCCTTCAACAATTCTATCCTAATTCTAATTTTACCAATTTTGCTAATGTGGATAGTTATAGAGATAATCTTACTTTTACATTAAGTTTAAACTTGTAAAAAATAAAGTCGCAAAAAAAAAGAGCTGAAGATCAATCAGCTCTTTTTTTTATTTTATTATCGTATCAGCGAAAAACTACCCGCAAATGTTCTTCTTGCTCTATTTGGATCCCTATCGGATTGCTCATTAAACTCTACTCTAAACCAATATTGCGAAGAGGGCATTAAGTTTCCATTATATGTACCATCCCAACCAGGTCCAGTTGGATTTAGCTGTTTTAACAATTTCCCATGCCTATCAAAAATATACACCAATGCCGGAGTGGGTTGATCTTCCGGATTTATTAAGTTCCAAGTATCGTGAAAACCATCTCCATTTGGAGTAAAATACTGAGGATATCCAAGAATCATAATATCCACCGATGTTCTTTCATTATCAGGACAGTTGGCATACCTAGCAACAATCCTATAATCTCCAGGTGGCACTTGTTCAAAAACAGGAGAAGATTGATATGCTCTATATTCAACAAAATTTCCATCCATGTTTACATCTCTATCTAATCGATATTCAAAATCTGTAAATCCTTCTGCTTCTACGATTGGATCGGTAGTAACTTCTGCTGTTAACGTATAACTACCCGAAAAAGAAGATTCAGTAATAGCATAATCAACCTGAAATGTAATTTGAGACACATCTAAAACAGAAACCTGATCCGGAGAATCGGGAACTTCAATTCCATTTGCATCGAAACCTCTCAATCGATAAATTCCATTAGTAGTAACATTATCATAAAAAGGGAATGTTGCTCCAGGAATATCTACAAAATTGGTATCTCCTAAATCCGCTCTAGACCATTGAAAAGTTTCTGCAGCAGGAACTGCTGGAGGTCCAGTACTAGCAGGAAATCTTCCTTCTATAGTTAACGGAAAATTTCCACATGTAGCAATTCTATCTTGAGGAATTCCAGGTTCTAAAACACTACAATCTGTAGTTCCTGCATCTTCTTCTCCAAGATTCGTTTGTTCTAATTGAATAACTCCCGCTTCATCAGAAAAATTTGTAATCAATACAATGTAGAATTCACCAGTCTGCGCATCTGGAATCGTAAAAGTTTCGATAAAGTTATCATCAGATGTTCTTGCATAACTACAATCTACAATATTCGTATTATCTTCATCATTTATATAAAAATCAGGTTCATCAGCATTATTTACACACTCTGCTGGTCTGATATTTTCTCCATCCCCATTTAAATCACAACCTCTTGGTAATTCATCTTCACAATTGATAATAAAAGAAGTTTGAAACGGGCCCCATGCTATGAAATCAACATCTAGCTGTCGTTCATTACGATCTAACCGACTATCTCCATCTGCATCTACCCATTGACGAATATCAAATACCAGTTCACCTGGTTCATCAATTAGCATAAAATACCAAGAAGGATTTGGGGTTGTATTTAAACATCCTACTTCTCCTAAACCATCAATATCACCTGTAGTATTAGGAAAAGTTAGCTCTAAAGATGCATCAGAACAAAATGGCTGTGCATTCCTACACGCCACATCAAAGTCCTGTGCTTTTACATTTACACTATGAAGGCAAAATAGCGTAAAGAATAATAAGATTTGAGGTAGTATTTTTGACATATTTTATATAACGTAGGTTCGTTTAATTTCTTGTGTAGGAATTAAATTTACTAATTTTTAAGAAAGTGCCTAGAAAACTATTAGAATATTTATAATTGTTAACATAGCTTTTACTAAGTAAAAAGACAAAATTGTATCTTTGCAGCCTGTTTTATAACTGATTTCATTTTAATTACAATTTTTAAAATTTAACTCTATTATAAAATGTAAGAAATTAAAAAAAGAATACGTTAAAATTGTAAGTATTGAGTTATAGATCTTTCAATTTTAAACAATACACATTTACAAACGTAAGTGTATATTAATGATTCTTGAAGTAATAACAAAAATTTGAACTTGTGAAGATAGACAAGGCCCTTGAAGCTATTGAAGCGCTAGGTGATAATCATGTAGCTACTAGCGCAACTACACCTCTAAGAGAAGATGCTTTTAAATTAAGCGATAAAGAAAAAATCGATTTGATTAGAGAAGATGTAAAACATATTATGGAAACCTTAGGATTAGATCTTAATGATGATAGTCTAAAAGGAACTCCACAAAGAGTGGCAAAAATGTTCGTAAATGAAATTTTTGCAGGATTACATCCGCAAAGAAAACCTGAAGCCTCAACCTTTGACAATAATTATAAATATGGCGAAATGCTTGTAGAAAAGAACATTACTGTTTATTCTACTTGCGAGCACCATTTATTACCCATCATAGGTCGTGCACATGTTGCATACATCTCTAATGGAACTGTTGTAGGTTTATCTAAAATGAATCGTATTGTGGATTATTATGCAAAACGTCCACAAGTTCAAGAACGTCTAACTATGCAAATAGTTCAGGATCTTCAGGTTGTTTTAAACACTAAAGATGTTGCTTGTGTTATCGATGCAAAACATTTATGTGTTAATTCAAGAGGAATTCGAGATATAGAAAGTAGCACAGTTACTAGTGAATTTGGAGGTAAATTTAAGGAAGAATCTGTGCGCAGAGAATTTTTGGACTATATCAAATTAGACACTACATTTTAATCTATTTATTAATCAATCATTATAAGCACAATCAAAATTATGGCAGCAACTCCGTTGTACAAAACTCAGGAACTTAAAATTTATAATTCTCTTTCCAGTGAAAAAGAGGTTTTTATTCCAATTACAGAAGGAAACATAGGCATGTATGTATGTGGTCCAACTGTTTATAGCAATGTACATTTAGGGAATTGTCGAACATTCATTTCTTTTGATTTAGTGTTTAGATATTTGAAGCATCTTGGTTATAAAGTACGTTACGTAAGAAATATTACAGATGCAGGTCATTTAGAAAATGATGCTGATGAGGGAGAAGACAAAGTTGCCAAAAAAGCCCGTATAGAACAGCTAGAACCTATGGAAATTGTACAACGTTACACCTTAGATTTTCATAATATTCTGGCAAAATTCAACAACATCCCTCCTAGTATTGAACCAACAGCAACTGGCCATATTGTCGAACAAATAGAAATTATAAAAACTATCATCGATAATGGATATGCATATGTAGTGAATGGCTCTGTATATTTTGATGTAAAGAAATTTAATGAAACCAAAGAATACGGCAAGTTAAGTGGTCGCAATCTTGAAGATATGATTGCGAATACTAGAGAATTAAATGCGCAAAGTGATAAAAAGAATCCTCAGGATTTTGCATTATGGAAAAATGCAGAACCCAAGCATATTATGAGGTGGCCATCGCCTTGGGGTGACGGTTTTCCTGGATGGCATTTAGAATGTACTGTAATGAGCACAAAGTATCTTGGAGAAAAATTTGATATTCATGGAGGAGGAATGGATCTTAAATTTCCACATCACGAATGTGAAATTGCTCAAGGAGAAGCCGCTTGCGGTGTTACTCCAGTAAATTATTGGATGCACGCCAACATGCTCACCCTAGATGGCAAGAAAATGTCAAAATCTACTGGAAACATCTTATCTCCAGCTGAGATATTTAGCGGAGAAAGCGACAAGCTAAACAAAGCTTTTGCTCCTACTGTAGCTAGGTTTTTTATGTTGCAAGCACATTATAGAAGTATTTTAGACTTTTCGAATGATGCCTTGGAAGCTTCTGAAAAAGGATTTTACAAATTAATGGAGTCTATTGGAGCTTTAGAAAACTTAAAGACGAGTGCTACTACCGAAGGGTTTAATATTCAAAATTGGATACAAGAGTGTTACGATGCCATGAATGATGACTTTAATAGTCCAATTTTAATAGCCAAATTATTTGAAGCGGTTAAGTTTATCAATTCCGTGAAAGAGGACAAAGCTTCTATTTCTACTGAAGACCTCAATGCATTGAAAACAAAAATAAATGAATTTGTTTTTGATGTTTTAGGATTGGTAAATACAAATGAAGCTTCATCTGATATTAGTGACAAGCTTTCGGGTACCGTAGAACTATTGATTAATTTAAGAGCTGAAGCAAGAGCAAATAAAGATTTTGCCACTAGTGATAAAATTAGAGATGAGTTACAAGAAATGGGTATCCAATTAAAAGATGGTCGAGAAGGAACCAGCTTTACCCTTAATTAAGGCAACTATTTTGAGTGCTAAATTGACATTACGAAAAGCTGCAATAGCTCCTTTTATTGGGTTGATTAAGTTTTACCAAAATTTTATCTCTCCATTAACACCTGCTACTTGCCGCTATCAACCAACTTGTTCTCATTACAGTTTGGAAGCACTGAAAAAACATGGATTACTGAAAGGTGGAAAACTTGCTATTAAACGAATATTTAGTTGTCATCCTTGGGGTGGTAGTGGTTATGATCCTGTTCCTGATTCATGTTGCAAGGATAAAAGTTAACTCATTCAAATCGTACTTTAACTCAATATTACTTTAATTCTAATTTTGAGTTCAATTAAATACCTATATTTACCCTAGAAAAATAGATTTCTATATGATATTCTCTAAAATAGTTTGGAATCCTATTGAAGGATTAGATCTTGGCTTTTTTATAATTCGTTTTTATAGCCTAATGTTTGTGGTTGCTTTTTCTCTAGGTTGGTATTTGATGAAAAAAATATACATCCGTGAAAAAATCTCCATGGAAAAACTAGATTCTGTATTTATTTATGCAGTAATAGGAACATTACTAGGGGCAAGACTAGGACATGTGTTTTTCTATGATTGGGGTTATTACAAAAACAATCTATTAGAAATTATTTTACCTTTTAAATTTAACCCTTCGTTTGAGTTTATAGGTTTTAGAGGGTTAGCTAGTCATGGTGCTGCCATAGCATTCATAATTGCTATGTATTATTACTCTAAAAACGTATTAAAAAAACATCCTTTATGGGTAATGGACAGAGTAACTATCCCTGCCGCATTTGGAGGGATTTTTGTGCGTTTAGGTAATTTTTTCAATTCAGAAATTATCGGAGATCCTTCGGTAGACTCTCCTTTTGGAGTAAAGTTTATTCGAGATGGTTTGAGTAAAGCGGAAGTGGTTCGTGAAACTGGGATCAAGAACATAAATGAAGCGTATTCAGCAGTGGTAAATAATCCTAAGTTTAGTCATTTATTAGAAGCCATTCCTTATAGACATCCTGCTCAATTATATGAAGCATTTGGATATATCTTTGTATCCTTTATACTTTGGTTTATTTATTGGAAAACAGACAAAAGAAATAACAGAGGTTTTCTTTTCGGTATGTATATGATGTTGATATTTGTTGTACGTTTTATTGTAGAAAGCGTTAAAAAGAGTCAAGGAGGTTTTGAAGATATGTTGGGCGATTCATTATCCACAGGACAATGGTTAAGCATACCTTTTGTATTGGTCGGATTGTATTTTATTATCACCGCAAAAAAAATAAAGGAAACACCTAAATCTTATAATTTAAAGTAAATATTATTAATATCTAATTATAAAAAAAGAGGATGATTTCTAAAATCATCCTCTTTTTTAATTCAATAAATATTTTCAAGTCTAAAAGACCTCGTTAGATTCTTTTAACTTCTCTGTATTTTCTACTAACTGAAGTTCATCAATAATTTTTTGAATATCTCCATCAATTATATTCCCTAAATNATATAAAGTTAGTCCAATACGGTGATCCGTAACACGACCTTGAGGATAATTATAGGTTCTAATCTTAGCAGAACGATCTCCAGAAGACACCATACTTTTACGTTTTTCAGAATCCGCTGCTTGTTTTTTCTCAAGTTCTCTTTCGTACAATCGCGATCTAAGCACCTTTAAAGCCTTCTCTAGGTTCTTATGTGATGATTTCTGATCCTGACAACTCACGATCATTCCTGTAGGTTCATGATGCAGTTTGATGGCAGAATAAGTAGTATTTACAGACTGCCCTCCAGGACCTGTTGAAGTAGTTCTTTCGATTCTCACTTCTGTCATATCCAATTCAACATCAAATTCTTCTGCTTCTGGTAATACCATTACTGTTGCAGCACTCGTATGCACTCTACCTTGTGTTTCTGTCTGCGGAACACGCTGCACTCGATGTACTCCTGCTTCGAATTTCATCGTTCCGTAGGCGTCTTCACCATTTACTTCAAAAATGATTTCTTTATATCCACCACTGGTTCCTTCGCTAAGATCCACTACGCTAGTACTCCATCCTTTACCTTCACAATACTTCGTATACATTCTAAATAAATCTCCAGCAAAAATACTCGCCTCATCACCACCTGTTCCTGCTCGAATCTCCACCACACAATTCTTAGCATCTTCGGGATCTTTGGGAACTAGCATAAAACGAATTTTCTCTTCTAATTCTGGTAGTTGTTCTTTAGCTTCATCCAGTTGCATTTTGGCCATTTCCACCATTTCTGGATCACTTCCATCAGCAATAATCTCTTCTGCCTCCTTTTTATTATCAGTTAACTCAATATAACGATCTCTTTCATCCATTAAAGCTTTTAGATCCTTATACTCCTTGTTGAGTTTTATATACCTTTTTTGATCAGCAATAATATCTGGTTGAATGATTAAATCATTCACCTCATCAAATCGTTGCTTAACAATATTTAATTTATCAATCATAATCTAACTATCCTGTGCGTGGAATTTACAAAAGTACATTTTTTTAAGCAAAGGTCATATGTATTTTATCATTCTAAAAGACAAATCTATAATTCAAAAAAATTGTATTTTTATTACCTGTATGATTCGAAACAACAATAGATATAATAAAAAATTGATTTTTAGTTGGTTTATGACTCTTTTGCTTTTCTTAGGCATTGGAGGTTATTCTAATTATACGCAACCGATTTCTTTTCAGGAAAATGTAGAACTTGTTGTTTCCGATAAACAGAACTCAGCAAAAGTACTTTCTTTCAGAAATACTTTAGATCAGGAACAGTATTATCTTTATAGTAATAAGCTAAATCTACTCGTGAAACATCACGAAGCTATTACTGCTATTGCATGTAAAAAGTTTAACAATACTATTTCATTAGAGATAAATCATCTCCTATCATTTTTCTTCCATCATAAATACTCTTCAGAAGAAGAAATTCTTTTCGTTTAAAATAGCGGCATTTTATTAAGTCCGCACTTATAATTTCAAATTATTATTAACTCCGNTATCAAACCTGTTAGTGGTTTACATTATTTTAAAAATGAAAAGATTTAAAAAAGTAATTAGACGAATCATCTTGTTACTATTTATTGTTACGGTCGCTATGATTCCAGTTCCAATTTTCTTTCAGAAAAAAGAAGGGAAGTTTAATGACGATAATACTATTGAGCTTGTAGAAACAAAAGAAGAAGACACTGAATCTGAAACCATCCAATTCAATAATGAATTAGGATAACACATATAAATCCCCAATAAAAATCGAGAGCTTGACAAGGGCTTCAAGCTCTCGATATTACTAAGACAACTTTCGAGATTTTAGTATAAAAAATATTATTATTCCAAAAAGAGCACCAACAAAAATCGGTAAAAACCAATTTCCTATTCCATGATAGTTACCAATTGCAACTTGAATAGACCCATATAAAACATAAGCAAAAGACCAAGCTATAATGAGATTCAACGCCCTTACTAATTTTGTTGAGTTTTTATAATATCCCAAAGCATTCTCCTTTGTAATTTTTGAAGGATAATTAAACACATGAGGAAACCTATTCAAAATATAAAGTCCTGATATCATAATCACACCTATTACTGGAAGCGTCCAAATCATTGATTTCGAACTATAGTTATCTGGATTGCCCTTGGCATTAAAGTGTGTAGGGATATTATCAGGAAGGTCACTATAATAAAGAAAAGGAAGTACAATCAAAAGACCTAAACCAATAAATGTACATACTTCTATTATTATGTCTATTGTATCTTTTTTTATAATAATTATAGGATTTCTCATAAGGCTTTTAATAATTTAAAATATTCAAATAATGAATTAATTTACGATTTTTACAAGATATGGAATATTTAAAAATAGGTTTAGGAGGAGGATGTCATTGGTGTACAGAAGCTGTTTTTCAATCATTAAAAGGAGTAATCACTGTGCAACAAGGGTATATTTCCAGTACAAAATCCAATAGTTCTTTCTCTGAAGCAGTAGTGGTAACTTATGATCCACAAATAATCTCATTAGACGACCTGATAGAAATCCATATACATACTCATAAAAGCACTGTCAATCATAGTTTCAGAGAAAAGTATAGAAGTGCTATATATTATTTTGATGAGCATGAAAAACAAAATATCAACTCAATTATCTCGAAGCTAAACCCAGATTTTGACAATAAGTTGATTACGAAAGTTTTAAAATTTCAAGCATTTCAAACTTCAAGAGATGAGCTTCTGGATTACTACATAAGCAACCCTGAAAAACCATTTTGCAAACGATACATACACCCAAAACTACAACTGCTTCAGGAAAAATATTCAACTAAGATAAAGATCACTAATTAGCTATAAGTATACTCGCCAAATTCGCTTTTTATCGTTAACTTCTTAGAAGTTGCTTCCTCTACTCGACCTACGATTTTAGCATCTACATCAAAACTTTTCGAAATAGAAATAATTTCATCAGCAACATCAGGAGAAACATATAATTCCATACGATGTCCCATATTAAATACCTGATACATTTCTTTCCAATCTGTTCCAGAGTTTTCCTGAATCAATTGAAATAATGGAGGTACATCAAATAAGTCATCCTTTATAATATGTAAATTATCTACAAAATGTAAGATTTTGGTTTGAGCTCCTCCGCTACAATGTACCATTCCGTGAATCGTATTACTATTATATTCAGATAATATCTTTTTTATAATAGGTGCATAGGTTCTTGTTGGCGATAAAACCAATTTCCCTGCATCAATAGGAGCATTTTTAACCTCATCTGTAAGTTTTGTTTTTCCAGAATACACAAGATCGGAAGGTACTGCCGCATCAAAACTCTCAGGATATTTCTCAGCTAACACCTTATGGAACACATCATGTCGTGCCGAAGTTAGACCATTACTTCCCATACCACCGTTGTATTCTTTTTCGTAAGAAGCCTGACCAAAAGAAGCCAATCCTACAATGACATCACCAGCCTGTATATTTGCATTATCGATAACATCTTTACGTTTCATTCGAGCGGTAACCGTAGAATCTACAATAATGGTTCGTACCAAATCTCCAACATCTGCTGTTTCTCCTCCAGTTGAATGAATGGTAACTCCAAAACTTTTAAGTTCTTCTAATAATTCCTCTGTTCCATTGATAATTGCAGAAATCACCTCACCAGGAATCAAATTTTTATTTCTTCCTATCGTGGAAGATAACATGATATTATCGGTAGCTCCAACACATAATAAATCATCGATATTCATGATCAACGCATCCTGTGCTATCCCTTTCCAAACGGAAACATCTCCCGTTTCTTTCCAATACATATATGCAAGAGAAGATTTTGTTCCTGCACCATCAGCATGCATGATTAAACAATACTCATCATCTCCAGTAAGATAATCTGGAACGATTTTACAAAATGCTTGTGGAAAAAGACCTTTATCTATATTCTTTATGGCACTATGAACATCTTCTTTGGATGCCGAAACACCTCGCTGAGCGTAGCGTTTGCTTACTTCTTGACTCATTATTATTGTATTATTCCGCTAGTAAAGGGCAAAGATAATCGAATTAATTTCGATTTTAATACTAAGAATTGCGATTTATTCGAAGTAAATCGCAATTCTATTATTTTCTATAAGAAGTTAACATCATTCCCAATCTGCCATAGAAGCATTTACAATAAGATCTGCTCTATTGGCAATTTCAAGAATTGACATTGTTTGAATATTTTTTTGAGATATCCCATCATTAGAAGTATTCACAAAAATGACAGCAGCCTCATTTGGTGAAAATCGAGCATCTAAATCATTCGTTCCTGCAGGTTTCTGAATAGAAATATCCAAGCTCGAACTATCTCCAAAATCATACACAAACAAATGAGAATCTAATTGCCTATAATCACTACTTTCAAAACCTGAAATATCTTGACTATACAATAATTTCGAACCATCTACAGAAAGATTTATACTACCTGCAGCTCCAGAAACTCCGGTTAAGACCGTTTCAAGAATTGCACCAGAAGCATTAATAGTAAATATCTCTACTTCGTATCCATCTAGATTATTCGTTTTCAATGCAATCACTCCATTATTATCGTTTTTATCAACCTCTGTAATTAAATCTCCATCAGATGTTTGATACAGCAGTGTCAGACCACTTCCATCTATATCAATACTATATAGCTTATCTTGATTAGGAAACAATAATTTAGAGCCATTATCTGACCATGAGAAATCAACTTCTCCTAAATTAAATCCTGCTACAGAAACCTGAGAAGTCACTTGAGAAACTTCGGTTCCGTCTTCATTCATAATAAATAAATGCACTTCAGAACTAACTGATTGTAAGAATGCTATTTTTCCAGTTCCTACATTTCGTCTAGGTCTGAAACTATTTTTGGTTTCTGAAGTTAATTGAATTTCAGTATCTCCTTGTTCATTTGCAGAATAAATCACACTATTTCCACCTACGGATCTTGTATAGATAATACGATTATTTGGTGGGCTTGAAGTTTCAAAAGCAAAAGTACTACTATTCACCGGATCATTAATTCCATCGCTACTACTTACCTGCCAAAAGTATTTTACGTTATACTGAAGATCGGTAAGCACATAGGTAGTATCAGTAATATTTTCAAATACCTCAACATCGGTATTGTCATCATTACGTAAGGTTACTGTATATGTTAACGTATCCTCATCAGGATCTTCACCTGTCCAAACCAAAGTAACTTCTATTGGTTGATCCACAGCATTATCTACTGGAGTATCTAAAACTGCAGCATTAGGAGGTCGGTTTCCAGCGGTTTCAATATCCATTTCAAAAACTATTTCTAATTCTCGATCTGCAATAACAGACACAGCTTCAAATTGAGCTAAAAGTCCATCCCTTTCTGCCGCAAGAGAATAATCCCCTGAAGGAATATTTTCTATTAAATATTCTCCATCAGCATTGGTAAAAACGGTGCTTGATGATGGATTTGTGGAAATTTTCACGTTTTCAAGAGGTTCATTGGTTCCAACAGCGACTACTGTTCCCCTTACAGAACCTAAACCTTCTAAATCTATAGTATCTTCGCTACATGAATTTATTAGCACTGCAGTGAAGATTAGTATTAATTTTATAAAATATCTTTTCATTTTCATTGGGGTTTTATCCTTTAGGAAGTTCACCGTTTTCAATTACTTTTCTATTTCTTTTTTTTAACTTTCTCAGTTCTTTCTCTTCTCTACGCTTTTGTTTTCGAAGCTCCTTATCCATTTTTAAAGGGCTTTTAAAATACCAGTTTAAACCAAAAGAGAAATTAAAATATTGATCATCTCTTTTCCCTTGAGATACATTGTCTAATTTATCTCCTAAAACAAGATTATGCGTAGCGTTTAGCGCGACTCCTATTTGATCTGTAACCAAATATTCTATTCCGCCTCCGTATTGGAACTTAAAAAAAGTTCTATCAAAATCATCCGTATTTACTGTTCCCACACCACCAAAAAAATATGGCGTGAGTTTTTCGAAAGGCAATAGAGTTAGTTCTGCATTGACATCGATTGCATTAAATCCTTCTGAAAAAGCATTTTCATTGCGCAGCTGAAATTTACTCAAACTTGCATTCGCGTTTAGATATGGATTAAAGTACCATTTTCCACCAATTCGAGCTGAATATGATAAATCTGCGTTATTATAATCTCCACTTATTAACGCTAATCCTCCATTTGCAAAAAGTGATTTCTTACCTCTTCGTTCTTTGAAATAACGCTCATAAAGTCCTGTATTTTGAGCTTCATTTTTTTCAGCATTATAATCCGCTACTAAAGCGTTCACAGTATCAGGCTCTTCAGAAGAACTCCATAACTTATCTTCTATCCCTTCTATTACAAGTGCTTCCACAGCTTTTTCAATTGCCTCCGAAACTGCGATTTGTCCAGGTTCGTTTTTAGTAAATCCTGTTTCTGCTTCTAATAAGCGACTAAACTTTACATACCTAAAGAAACTAGCATCTAATGCTTGAGATAAAATAGTTTTGGAAACATATACTGTTTTTAAAATCTTCCCGCTAGATGTAGAAACTGCTCTTAAATAAATAGTGATTCGATCTTGTCGATACTGAGTAGAACCTCCTACTCCAAAATATCTTGCTCCTAATCCTCCTGTAATAATATTGGAATCATAAGAAACTATACCTCCTTCTAAAATAATTCCTGCATAGAGTAAAGGTGGTAGTTGTGGTTCGTTCGTGTTTTTATTTTTTCTATATTCTTTTCTCGTAGAACGTATAATATTACGTTCATTTAATAGGTTACTAAGGTTTTCTCTTTCTATAGGCACAAACCACTTAGAATCTTCCAGAGCTTTAATCAAAATAGTAGTTGCTCCTTGGGTTACTGCAGTACTAAAGGTACTACCGGCTTCGGTAGGTTTATACTGACCTGTTTGATCTCTAAATTTATATACCCCAACCACAACAGGTTCTTTTGGCGAAGGCAAATCCCTTAGCGTTTGAGTAAACTTTGTATCTTCCCCTATTCTTGCTTGTTCTACTGTAATGGGCTGATTAAAATATGTCCCACATCCAGGTAACAATATGACACAAGCAATTACTAGAATTACTTGATAAAACTTGTGATGCATTAAAATTTAATTAGGAATTATTACTTGAGATTGATCTCCTGTACTGGTATCTAAAATATTAATTACCAGCCCTTCCCCTGATGGGAAAATCTCTATAAACAATGTTCCGAAACTAAAAGTTCCTTCTGTAAGACCTTCTTGTCCAAATTGCTCATTAAATAAGGTTCTTGATATTTGACTTAGTAATTGGTTGTTAAGACTCTCTGTAAATCGTTCTAACTCTGATCTATCATCTGCATTAGAATCACTTTCATCCATAAATGTGTTTTGGGCTTCTGCAGAACTCAATAACCACTGGTAGTTAAATGTATCACCCCCAAAAGCTGGATTCTTTGGCCTATAAACTAAGTCTTGCCCTACACTATATTGATATGCGGAGAAAACAAGTATTATAGTAATTATAACTGACTTCATTGTGTGTAAATAAGTAATTAGTACTGAAAAATATCTCTTTTTTGTTTTTTTAGATCTTTAAAATATTTATAGACCCTTCGAATCGAAATCTTAGACATTTGTTCTAAATATTCTATATCCGGTTTTCCTAAAAATTCATGAATAACTTTATCTTCAATTTTCACCTGAATGATAGTACTTCTACCAAAGCTAAGCTTTTCATAAACACCGACTATCTTAGAACCGTTGATGCTATTTAAAGTATAGGAATTATAGAAAAAATCATAAAAGTCTTTTCCTGGTTTTGTTTTAGTTTCTTCAATTACGATTCCTTTTAAAACAATTCCATCATCCTCAACGTATTCTTCTTCTTTTTCTTTTTTTTGTTCTTTTTCATTAAAAGCAATTCGAGCTTTACCTACAATTTTATCTTCTTCATATACTAGTAAAAGCATTATGATTTTATCTTTTTCATCTACACCTATCGATGTAGAAGTAAGTTTTTTTTGTTCATTAGCTTCTAATGTAAATCTATCTTCTTGATTATTTTTGGTAACTGTATTCGTACTATCGGTTCGAAAAATCGAGAATGTATATTTAAGACTTTTGTATACCTCGGTAGCATTCGCTGCTTCCGCATTGATAGCTATAATATCATCAATTCTTTCTGTCTTTATTTTAGCTACAACATCTGTATTCGTAAACTGACCATTTGAAAATTGAAAGATGAGTAGAAAAAGTATAGCCAGCTTAAAATTCATAAAACATAGCGTTATATCTGGTTAAAAACTTCTAACGATAATAGTTCGAGCATTTCCGGTCATTTTGAATTTCAAATTATTTGATAATTCATTACTTCCAAATTTTTCAAATGAAAGATTATCACCTTCCTGAAGAATTTCAAGATTTGTAGATATATCTGGGTTAAATGAAAAGTCGATAACAGAATTATTATTACCATTCTGAGTAATAAATTTTTCTATATCCCTTGACGTTTCGTTAATATCTATCAGGTTTTGTTCTCCATTCTGACTTAATCGAATATCAGAAGTTTGCGCTGTAATATTGGAAAACACCTGGTTGCCCGTACCCACCTGTTGTATAAAGACTGAATTATTATTTATTAAACTCTCTCTAGAGAATTGCGAATTGATGTTCGTACTTTGTAATTGGTTCAAAGTAATGAATTGCTCTTGATTATCTACCAATGATTCATCCTGATTATCTTCGTTCTGAGCATATGTATTTCCGAATATACATAGGGAAATTACTACTAGATATAATTTGAAATATTTTTTCATCAGCAAAGGGTTTTAAAAGTAGTAAAAGAGTTATGCCAACTTTTGGTTAGCATAACCCTTTCAAATATATTAAAATTATATCTTATTATTCTCCAGATCCAGACTGAGTTACTACAGCAGCGTTTCCAGTTCCACTTTGAAGAATGATGCTACTATGAGACTCTCCTGTTTGAGTAACAAAAGTAGTATTACCTTCTCCAAACTGAGTATCTTGAGCAAAGTTAGAATCTCCTAATTGGAAGATATCACTAATATTGCTTGCTCCATTTTGAGAAGAAACAGCTGTGTTTTCGTCTCCTATTTGTCCTTGTAATACTAAGTTATTTTCTCCGAAAAGACCAAAATCACCTTCTTGAGAAGCAGTAGCTACATTTCCATTACCAGACTGAAACTGACTTGCTGCATTATCTCCACCAAAGAATGCTAGATTTTGAGTTGCAGAAACTGAGTTTCCATCACCTATCTGAGTTTGGATGATAAAGTTGTTATCTTCTTCATGCTGAGCGAAAGCTTCGTTCTCATCACCTTCTTGTAATTGATCTACGATACCACCTCTAGAATCGAAGAAACTACTTCCTTGAAGAGAAGTTGCAACGTTACCTCCACCATTTTGTACTTGGATTAAGGTATTGTTAGTTCCCCACTGCTCACCAGCACCAAGGTTTGCTTCTCCTGTTTGTCTTTGATCTGCGAAGTTCACATCTCCAACTTGTGCCATTGTAGCAGTATTGAAAGAACCAGACTGGATGATTAAACTAAAGTTTTCTTCTCCACCTTGAGAAGTTGTTGCTGAATTAGCGTCTCCAAATTGACCTTGACCAGCATAGTTTAATGATCCGTCTCCAAAGAAACCTGCTCCTTCTTGAGAGATTGTAGCTGTGTTACCATTTCCTTCTTGAAGTTGTTCAGAAAGGTTATCCCCTCCAAAGTTTAAAAGATTTTGCGTTGCAGAAGCAGAGTTACCATTTCCTACTTGAACTTGGTATACTTCATTTCTATCTTCTTCGTGTTGTGCGAATGCAGTATTCTTGTCACCAGTTTGCATCTGAGTAACAATTCCGTTTCTAGAAGCAAATGCTTCACTACCCTGAATGGCTTCTGCGCTGTTTCCTGCCCCTAACTGAGTAGTAGTATTCGTATTTGCTAAACCTACTTGCGTAATATTTGCTGCATTGGCATCACCCGACTGATCTACACTACTTGTGTTTGACTGTGCAACCATCACTGACGCGCTTAATAAAGCTGCTAGACTAAAAATTACTTTTTTCATACGTAAAATATATTAAATTTGATTAATAATTCAATTCCACTAAATATTTGGGGCGCATGAGTAAGTTTTAGAACATTTCTAAAACTTAATTTTCAATGAAAAATCTGGGGGGAGATATTCCTGAAGGATTTGATTTTCCTTCTACAGAACAACACAAATTTAGGAAAACATTAAGGGTATTTTTAAAGATTTAATAAGAATTCGACAAAATGCATTACGGAAAACCCATAAAAAACAGTCACTTATGCGATTTTTTCAAGGTTTTAACAGATATTAATTTTTTGTTAATAATTGAACAAAAAAACAGCGTGGTCAGTAAATTCTTACCTATCTCGTAAATAAAAGCTCTCTATATTTAGTTAAAGGCCATAATTCATCATCTACTAATAGCTCTAATTCGTCGCAATTAGTTCTAACCTCATCAAACAAAGGTTTGACCTTTTCACAATAATCGATTGCTTTTTGCTCGATGTCACTTAAGGCATTAGCTTTTTTACGTTCTTTGGTCATTTGGTTGACCTTCGTATTGATGGCTCCAATATGCTTAGAAATCTCTTCAATGATTTCCATTTGTTCTTTGCCGTACTTTTTGAAATCGTTACCATATAAGTTCTTCAAACCAGATACATTACTGATGAGCATATTTTGATATTTTATGGCTGTTGGGATTATATGGTTTCTAGCAATGTTACTTAACACTCTGCCTTCTATCTCAATCCGCATTACATATTCTTCAATTTCGATTTCATATCTGGCTTCGGCTTCAATCTTATTCATCACTCCCATCTTATTAAAAAGATCCAAGGTCTTTTTTGAGACTTTAGCTTTCAATGCTTTTGGAGTTGTCTTATTATTACTTAGTCCTCTTTTTTTAGCTTCTTTTTCCCAATCTGCCCCATAACCATTTCCTTCAAAAAGAATATTTTTAGATTTCTTAATGTATTCACGTAGTACATTAAAAATTGCTTCATCTTTTTTCAAGTTCTTTTTATCAATCAACAGATCCACTTCTTTTTTGAATTCTACTAGTTGCTGCGCAACAATTGTGTTTAGAATAGTCATTGGATTTGCACAATTTGCTTTAGAACCTACAGCTCTAAACTCAAATTTATTACCCGTAAATGCAAAAGGCGATGTACGATTACGATCTGTATTATCCAATAAAATTTCAGGAATCTTACCAACCACATTTAGTTTCAGGTCTGTCTTTTCTTTAGGAGAAAGTTTTCCATCGGTCACACCTTCCAAATCTTTTAATACAGAAGTAAGTTGCTCTCCTATAAATACAGACATAATTGCTGGTGGTGCTTCATTAGCTCCTAGACGATGATCATTACTTGCAGATGCAATACCAGCTCTCATCAATTCTTCATGCTCATTTATAGCTTTTATAGTATTGATAAAAAAGGTTAAAAACTGTAAGTTACTCATAGGTGTTTTTCCAGGACTTAATAAATTAACTCCTGTATTAGTACTCAAGGACCAATTATTATGTTTTCCTGATCCATTGACACCTGCAAAAGGTTTTTCGTGTAGCAAAACTTTTAGATGATGTCTCGCTGCTATTTTTTCCATAATATCCATTAATAATGAATTATGATCTACAGCAAGATTTGTTTCCTCGAAGATGGGCGCTAATTCAAACTGATTCGGAGCTACTTCATTATGTCTTGTTTTTGCTGGAATCCCAAGTAGCATACATTCAACCTCAAGATCTTTCATAAAATTTAAAGCTCTTGTTGGTATACTGCCAAAATAATGATCATCCAATTGTTGTCCTTTAGCAGAAGAATGTCCAAGCAGCGTTCGACCGGTCATTACAAGATCTGGTCTTGATTCTACAAGCGCTTTATCAATCAAAAAATATTCTTGCTCCCATCCTAATGAAGCATTTACTTTTTTTACATTTTTATCAAAATATTTCGCAACTGCCGTAGCTGCAACATCAACAGCATGTAGTGCTCTTAGCAAGGGAGTTTTATAATCTAAAGCCTCTCCTGTATATGCAACAAAAACAGTTGGAATACACAAAGTAGTACCATAGATAAAAGCAGGAGATGTAGGATCCCAAGCAGTATAACCTCTTGCTTCAAACGTATTTCGAATACCACCATGAGGAAATGAGGAAGCATCAGGTTCTTGTTGTACTAGTTGTCCTCCACCAAATTTCTCAATTCCATGCCCTTCACCAATGATTTCAAAAAAAGCGTCGTGTTTTTCTGCTGTTGCTCCTGTTAATGGTTGAAACCAATGTGTGTAATGTGTTACTCCTTTTGATAAAGCCCAATCTTTCATTGCGGAAGCAATTTGATCTGCAATTTGCCTATCAATTTTACTACCGTGATCAATTGCATCCATGACACTAGTATAGGCGTCTTTTGTTAGATATTGAAGCATAGTTGTCTGATTAAAAACGTTTTCACCAAACAGAACAGATCTTCGTTCGGTTTCTGTAACTACTACAGAATTACGATTTAATGTTTCCTTTAATGCTTCGAATCTAAGTGTTGCCATAATGAAGAAAATTTATTTGCAAATATAAAGGAAGTTTTCATTGTTAAAATCAAAAAAATGATCTATAAAAATTACTATAAACACAAAATACCCTATAAAAAAGTAGGGTGTTGATAAAAATTGATAAAAAAAACACATTTGACCCCCTATTTTTTTTCCGTTATCACAAAATAAAACTAATTTTGAAACCTTTAAGAGTTCAATTATAAAGTGTTAATTATGAGTAAAGCTAAATTAGAATACATTTGGTTGGATGGTTATAAACCAACTGCTAATCTAAGAAGTAAAACAAAAATTGAAGAAGATTTTAGTGGAAAGCTAGAAGACTGCCCAACATGGTCTTTTGACGGTAGTTCTACAAAGCAAGCAGAAGGAGGTTCTTCTGACTGTTTATTAAAGCCAGTAGCTATTTATCCTGACCCAACTAGAAGAAATGGATATTTAGTAATGACTGAGGTTTTAAATGCTGATGGAACACCACACGAATCAAATGCAAGAGCTACTATTGATGATGATGATAACGATTTCTGGTTTGGTTTCGAACAAGAATACTTTATTATGGATAAGACCACTCAACTACCTTTAGGTTTCCCTGTAGGTGGATATCCTGGTCCTCAAGGAATGTACTACTGTTCTGTAGGAGGAAAAAATACTCACGGTAGAGATTTCGTAGAAGAGCACGCTGATTTATGTATTGATGCTGGTCTTAATTTTGAAGGAATCAACCAAGAGGTAGCAAGTGGACAGTGGGAATTTCAATTATTCTCAAAAGGAGCTAAAAAAGCAGGAGACGAAATCTGGGTTGCTAGATATTTACTAGACAGACTTACTGAAAAATATGGTTACTATATTGAGTACCACCCAAAACCAATAAAAGGTGACTGGAATGGTTCTGGTATGCATGCAAACTTCTCTAATGAAATATTAAGAACTTGTGGTTCTAAAGAAGTTTATGAAGCGATTTGTGAAGCATTCAGGCCTGTAACTGCTGAGCACATTGCGGTTTACGGAGAATTTAATGACCAAAGATTAACTGGAGAGCACGAAACTCAATCAATCCACGAATTCTCTTACGGAGTATCGGATAGAGGAGCTTCTATTAGAATCCCAATTATCACTGTAGAAAAAGGATGGAAAGGTTGGTTAGAAGATCGTCGTCCAGCTTCTAATGGTGATCCATACAAAATTGCAGCTAGAATTGTTAAGACTGTAAAAACTGCTGAAATACCAGTTACAGCATAATAAATTAACCAAAGTTGTTAAACGCAAAAAACAGCCTTCTTCATCGAAGGCTGTTTTTTTATGCTTTAAATTTAAAATCTTATAGATCAATCTATTTTGTGATGACATTCATATAAAACCGGAATGCATACATAAACGAAAAGAATAGGTACTTATAAATCCTTATGATGAAAAGCTCAATTAACTATACTATATAAAAAGGATACTATAGACTTCTAGTATTTATAATTTCTAAGTAAGCTAGTTGATAAAAACCAATGCAATGAAAATACAATAGCCTGCAAATATTAAAAATCCTTTAGGTCGTCCTAAAACCATTTTTTTAGGCACAAATGCTAATGGTAATAATATCATGGCAAATCCTAACATCCAGAAGATATCAATATTCATTAAACGGGTATCTGAAACAGCAATTGGTTGAATTAATGAAGTTACTCCTAAAACAGAAGCGATATTAAAAATGTTAGAACCTATTAAATTCCCTAAGGAAATTGCTTTTTCCTGTTTTAAAGCAGCTATAACCGAAGCGGCTAATTCTGGAACACTAGTTCCTACAGCAACCATTGTAAGTCCGATAACAGCTTCACTTACTCCCATTCTTGAAGCAATATCCTTTGCTCCATCTACCAATAACTCTGATCCAAAATACAGAGATACTCCACCAATAAGCAGCCAAAATATCATTTTAAAATTAGATACACTCTCTAGGGAATCATCAACATCTTCCACCATTTTATCCGCATTCTTTCTTGCTCTTTTAATTAATAAAAACATATACACAAAAAGAGATCCTAATAAAACTCCACCTTCTAATCTGGTAAGTACCCCATCATTATCCAGAAAAACATATAATGCCAATGATAGTAACATCATAACTGGCCAATTGAACTTATAAAAATCTCTATCAATTGCCAAAGGACCTATTAACGCCGTAATTCCCAAGACCAAACCAATATTAGCAATATTTGATCCAATCACATTACTTAAAGAAAGATCTGCAGACTCACCCAAAGCTGCTTGCAAACTCACTAATAATTCAGGAGCAGAAGTAGCAAAGGAAACCACAGTAAGTCCAATCACCATTTTTGACAACTTTAATCTAAAGGATAAAGCAACCGAAGAACGCACCAAATACTCTCCTCCTACTACAAGTAATACAAAACCTATTAGTACATAAAATATACTCTGAATCATATGCTATGAATTTGTTTGCGAATATAGAATAAGTATAGGATATGTGGTAAATGTTACACCTTTTTTTAACAAACTAAACACCCTTAAAAGATTTGAAAACTACAAAAATAGTTAAATAACTATAAAAATAGTTGTGAAACTAGATTCGTAGTTATATATTTGGCTTCAAATAAAAAAAGAAAATGGAAAAGCTCACCAATAAGGAAGAAGAAATCATGCAAGCTTTATGGAAACTCGAAAAAGCATTTGCAAAAGAGGTTCAAGCGGAATTAAATAACACAGTACATTATAATACTGTTTCTACGATCATAAGAAATCTAGAAGAAAAAGGATACATCGATCACAAAGCATTTGGCAAAACACATCAGTACTATCCAATTATTACTAAAGAAGCTTATCGAAATAACTTTGTAGGCAAAGCAATGACCCAATACTTTAATAACTCTTATAAAAACATGGTTTCCTTTTTTGCTAAAGAAGAAAAGATTACCGCAGATGAGTTAAGAGAGATTTTAAATGTAATTGAACAAAAAAAATAACCTATGGAAGCGTTTCTATTATACATACTGAAATCGAGTATTATTCTTTCCTTATTTTATATGGTGTATTTCTTCTTATTAAGAAAAGACACTTTTTTTACAGCGAACAGACATTTTTTATTGGCTGGAATGCTAGGCTCTCTTTTATTACCGTTTTTAGAGTTCACTCAAATAGAATTTATCGAACAACCTAGTTTTCAATTCATCGAGTACAGTTCTGATGCTTCTGTAAGCGAAGAAATACCTTCTGCTCCCATAAATTGGTATCTACTATTACTTATTGGGTATGCTGTGATCACATTTATTTTATCAGTTAGATTTATTATTCAATTGGTTTCCCTTCGTAAAATTTTTAGAAAAAGCGATAACAAACAAGGACAAGGTTTTTCATTTCTAAAAACCAGAGAAGACATCGCTCCTTTTTCTTTCTTTAAATACATTATATTCAACCCCATTCTACATGATTCTAAAGAATTAGAAATGATCTTAAAGCATGAAAAAATACATGCCCAACAGTATCATACTCTAGATATATTACTCATCAACTTGTTTGTAATTTTTCAATGGATAAATCCTTTTTCATGGTTATACAAAAAAAGCTTACAACAAAATCTTGAGTTTATTGCTGATCAGGAAGCCATACGTGATCTTCCTTCAAAAAAAGATTATCAGCTCACCTTAGTGAAGGTATCAGCTAATAATTATTCATCAATCACTAATAATTTTTATCAGTCATTAATCAAAAAACGAATCGTTATGTTAAACAAAAAAGAATCCAATCATCGAAACTTATGGAAAGCCACAATGATCCTTCCATTACTATGTCTGTTTTTATGGAGTTTTAATACAAAAACTGAAATTCAATATATTCAGACCGATACTCCTGAAGAAATTATAACTTCTGAAAGCAATGCACTAAGCACAGCTAATGTTTCTGACATTACTGATAAAGAAGTAGAAGCTGAATTTCCCGCAAAGGCTACATCTTCCAATACTAATAAGAAAACCATAGCTACTTCAGAAAAAAAGTATCCTACTAAAAACTTACAGAAAGAAGATGTGCGTACTACTAGTATACCTAGTAATACAAATGCTAATATTCAAAATAGCACTATTACTAAAACGCAGACTTCAAAAATCAAAAAGAAAAACACCATTGAATTTGTTATTAATAAAACATCTACAAAGTCAGATTTAGATAGAATGCAACGTATTTTGAAAAATGAGTATGATGTGCAAGTTAGTTTTAGTGATATTGAAAGAAATAGCAGCGATGAAATTACAAGTATTAGCGTAGAAGTATCTTCTAAAAAGAGTAATGCTAATTTTTCTGTATCTAATGATTCCCCTATTTCACCCTTTGTATTATCCTATGACAGTAAAAGTGAAAAGATTAATATCGGACAAACAGGGAATAAAAATATTTGGATCAGCAAAGACGGCAAACACAAACATGTCGGTGTAAATAGTATCGAAATAAAATCTGATGATGAAGGAAAAAGCTTTGTCCTTATCAATGAAGAATCCAAACACAAAATATTAAAGAAAGGCAAGAACTCTTTTATTGTCAAAAGTGGTGATGATGAAGATGGTATACATTTCCATTCTGACAGTCATGAAACAACCTTCAAATTTGATGGTGATTCTGATAAGGAGCCATTATTCTATATAGATGGTAAAAAAGCTACTAAAAAGGACGTAAAGAAGTTAAAGTCTAAGGATATTGCTACAGTAGAAGTACTTAAAGGTAAAAAAGCTATCAAGAAATACGGAAAAGAAGCTGAAGATGGTGTTGTTCAGATTACTACTAAGAAGTATGCTAAAAAGAAATATAAAAAAGGTACTGGTTTTGACATTCACATAGATAACAACGACATTCGATTTGGATCCACTGAAGATGGTAAAGAACCTTTGATCTTTGTAAATGGTAAAATGGCAAAACACAGCTCACTTGGAAGCTTGGACGCAGACAAGATCAAATCCGTGAATGTTTATAAAGGTCTTAGAGCACTAACCAAATTTGGAGTAAAAGGAGAACAAGGAGTTGTAGAAATCATCACCAAATAATACATTCATAATATAATATTTATCAAAAAACTCACTTGAAATCAAGTGAGTTTTTTTAATGATCTAATCCTCTAAAATTGCTTATTTTTATATTTCAAAGATTTTCTTCACACCCTATGATTTATTGACATGACAAAACCATTCTTTATTTTTTTGGCTAGATTAAATAAGATATTGCTCCCAAGTTTTACTAAAAGAAGGCTAGATCTCAGCAAAGCCTCTAAACTTCAGTTGCTTATTTTTGGCTGGAGGTTATATGTTACCAAAAGAGCACTATAATACTAATTTTCAAAATTTTATATTGAAAATCACTTTCTTTTTGCAACACTCCTATTCCTACTTCGTATTTATTTTTGAATTCATTTCAATTAAAAATCGAAAACCGAAAAAATAATATTTAGTATGAAAAAATGGATCTTTTTAGGAATGGGTATACTAGGTATACTTTCCTTAACTGCTTTCACGTCTAAATTATCTACAGACTCCTCTCAATACGCTTTACTTCCAAATGAAATTATAGCTACTATTAATAAGGATACTACAGAAAAAGAACTAGATGATTTAAAAGACTTTTTCTCTGAAAGTGGGATAGAACTAATCATTGAGAAGATAAAGTTCAATGAACAAAATGAAATTACGAGCCTTAGCATAATCTTAAAAAAAGGAAATGCAAAAAGTAAATACTCTTCGTCTTCTTCAGAACCGATATCAGATGTAGAACTTGGGTATAAAAATGGTAATCTATATATCACAAATTCGGGAATGTTTGATATTAACTCCTGGAGAAATCAAATTGGATTTCAGCATCAAAATTTTGACTTAGACAGTCTTTTAAAGAATCAGAATTTTAGATTCAATTTTGACTTTGATCAAGAAGGTGATTCTATATTTTTTAATGGAAAGCATTTTAATATAGGAAAGCTAAAAGATCAAATCATGAATTCTTTTGAGTTTAAAGAAGATGAAGATGGGAATATATTCTTTAACAATCAGCAGTTCCCTGCGAATTTTGGAAAATCTAAAAAGTACAGTTTTATAGATGATCCTGATATCGAAAAATTAATCATTATAGATGGAAAAGAAGCAGATTTCAAAACGTTGGATGAATTAGCCAAAGCCGATAAGTTGGAAGAAGTAGATTTCCTAAAATCTAATATTGCTGTTAGTCTTTATGGAGATAAAGCAAAAGATGGAGCGATCATTGCGATTACCAAAAAATAATTTTTTAGAGAACAATACAAAAACAAAAACAGTCTTTACTTCGGTAAAGACTGTTTTTGTTTGTTCCTTCTACTAATATTGTAATAAAGAACCTATAGGATACTTAAGTTTGTCTTTTCCATTTAGAAAGCTTAATTCCATAATAAAATTACACTGTACAATTTCGCCTCCTAGCTGCTCTACCAATTCACAAACAGCTTTTGCTGTTCCGCCAGTTGCCAATACATCATCGTGAATTAATACACGTTCTCCTTTTTTGATAGCATCTTGGTGAATCTCCAAAACATCTTCTCCATATTCTAACCCATAACTCTTACTATAAGTATCCGATGGCAATTTTCCCTGTTTGCGAACTGGCACAAATCCAGCGCCTAATCGTTGTGCAATCATACCTCCTAAAATAAAACCTCTCGCTTCGATACCGATTACTTTGTCTACTGTAACCCCACTCGGAATTAGCGCAGAAAGTTGATCTGCTACATATACCAAAGCATCAGAACTTGCCAGTAAAGGAGTAATATCTTTAAAAATAATTCCCGGTTTTGGAAAGTCAGGAATATCTCTTATCAGTTCTTGTATGTTCATAGTTGCAAAATAATGAAAATCGAAAAAAGAGCCTCAAAAATTATAAAAAGCTCCTTGAATTATCGAAACTACCCAAAAAAGCCCCTTCAATTATTACAAACATATAGTTAAAATATCATTATAAGTTATATTTTAAAACATAAATTAAAGAAATAAGATTACAAATTAAAACTAAAATCATTTTTTACCTTACAGAAAACATTCACTTTCGCAGATTTTAGCATAAATATTTTTTTATAAGCTTCTAGTACTATATTTTAAAAAAAGTACAACAATACAATAACAATTATTTTCAATTTAAAAACCTAGAAATCATGTAATCCTTAGTCTTCCTTTTTGATGAATTATAAATAACTAACATTTAAAAAGTCATTACTATGCTTACATATTTAGGAATCATAATGGTAATTATTGGAGTTGCCATTTTTATTATCAAACCATTTTTCAAAGAATCAAAATTATTACACAAGTTTACTCGACAAAGAAACATCGCTATGATCCTTATTGGATTATGTATGAGTGTCATCTCAGGGATGTTCTTTTATGCAGAACCAGGAACGGCATACGCAGTGCAATATCCTTGGGGAAGCCAAAAAGCAGTGGTTAATCAGGGAATTAATACCAAAATGTGGGGAAGATTGATCCCTATACAGTTTGAATTACCTATTAAATACGTCATCCCTAACAAGAAAAACGAGTTGGGTGAGCAAAGCAAATACGCCAATGTAGACAAGGCAAAATATTGGGCATTTAGCGATGCGGTAAAAGCGAGAATCGCTACTTCTGTGGTGATCAGTATCAATACTGCAGATGAAGATCAATTTTTATCGGTTGCAGATCGTAACAAAACGGAGAAAAATTTAATCAGATCTAGAATCATCCCTAACATAGATCAGTCTATTAAGAATACCTGTAAACTTATGGATGCACAAGATTATATATCTGGACAAGCATCTGATTTTGATCGGTATTTTAAAGATCAGTTAGAAAACGGAATGTATGTTTTGGAAGAGTTTATTGCGACTGAAACCAGAGAAACTATTGGTGATAGCACTACGGTAAGAACAATTCCTAACAAGGAATCGAAACAAAAAAGATTTCGCATAAAATATCATAATGGAGAGCCTGTTCGTGAGAAAGGCAACTCCTTAAGAGGATATGGTTTAACGGTGGTACAAGCCGTAGTTACCGAAATCGACTGGGAGCCTGAGTTTGATAAACGTCTTCAGTTACAGAAAGAAGAAGTAGCACAGACACAATTAGAAAAACAGCAGGCAGAACGTGAATTTTATAGAGCGCAAAAAGAGATTGCTCGTGGAGAAGCTGAAAAAGCTGCAGAAAGAGCTCGATTAGAAAAAGAGCAAATTCAAAAAACCATCGAAGCTGAAACAAAGGCTAAAGTGGCTGAATTCAATCTTATTGAAGAGCGAAAAAACTATGAAGTAGCACAGTTTAAAGCAAAAACTCAGAAAACAATGGCAGACGCACAGTCTTATGAGAATGCAAAGTTAGTAAATGCGGGTCTTACTCCACAGGAGCGCGCTGAATGGGAATTTAAGACCTCTGTAAATGTTGCCAAGCAATTAAAAGATTTGAGACTACCTGAAATTTACATTCAGGATGGAGGAAAGCAAGAAAATGATACCAATTTATTACAATCACTAATTGGTGCGGATCTTGCGAAAAAAATGATGTCACAAAAAACACCAAAGTAGTAACATCAAAAAGTGGGATGCTTTTTGCATCCCACTTATAAAAACATATTAAAACATAGCATTATGGGAACATACGTCAAATTATATATTGGAACATCTATTCTTACAAACAGGTTAGCTTTTTTGCTGGATGAAGCGGGTATTGCTACCATAATTAAAAATCATGATGAATCTGCAAGATTAGCAGGTTTTGGAACGCTTCAAAATTCGAGTGAACTTTTGGTAATGGATGATGATCTCCAAGAAGCTCATAAAATCACTCAAAATTTTAAAAAAGAAATTTTAAAATAGTTTTATAATTTATAAATTTCGCATATATTTGCACCCGCAAAAAAGGCCTCGTAGCATAACTGAATAGTGCACTTGATTACGGCTCAAGAGGTTGCAGGTTTGAATCCTGCCGAGGTCACTACAAGCAAGAAACCACGTCAAAAGACGTGGTTCTTTAATTTATGGAAAAATCAAACGTAGTTTGAAATTTTGGAATAAGATAAAGAACTAGAGCGATAGCTCGTGGTTTCTTATTTGCAAAGGGGAGTTTACTCAGGATCATCAAAGATAGTTCTGCCAAAGTTCAAGAATTGAAATATGAACAAAAAAGTACAAATCTGTGATTTGCGGCTTTTCATTTAGACTACGGAATTCAAAGGAACACCAAAGGTAATCTGCCGAGGTCACTTGATAATCAAAGCGTTACAGAAATAAATCACTGTAACGCTTTTTTATTTGCACAAAATTTGCATAAAGTTTCCCAGTAATCACAACATATAATGATAGATACAGTTTTCCTTCTATGGGCATCAACCTAACGATAACTTACAAGTTATTACACCTAATTGTTGGAAAACCTCAGCTCTATGACATCTAGTATCGTATGAAACTTCTGGATTAATTATAATTGTAATTACTTAATCCGTATGGGTTTCTACCAGATTAAAATCTCTATATAATTGATGGACTTCTAATTGTAACATCATAATAAAAATGAGAGGTATTACTTAAAATTATAATAAATCCAGTATACAAGATCCATATAAAAAACTGCCTGAAAATAAATTCAGGCAGTTACCATCGCTGATATTGCTAATTTTAACTATATAAAGCCCCTTAGCTCTTTATACAACATTAGCAATTTTATAGATTACCTCAATCAAGCAAAAGATAATCGTATAACTGTATAAAATATTATCATATAAAACAGTAACAATGTTATTGATAACCGATGTTTTCCTATTATTTTTTTCATATTATTCACAGTTTAATTTTTTATAACGCCTTGTATAATTTTATTTAGCAAGCTCATAAGTAAATCAAAGATTTAAAATTGTTCTCCTTTACCTATGTTTTGTAGAATGATATTTACATCGGTATTTTGTACTTGTCCGTTCATATCTACATCGTATATATTATATCCAGAAATTCCAATTTGAGTAATTACTGAACTAGTATCTGTATTTTGTATTTGTCCGTTTGCATCAACATCGCCCAAAGGCATTCCGTAAGAACCATTTCCTAAATCTGTAAAAGCATTGGTTCCTCCTTGTACATTTTCCGTCTTTTTAAAGTCAATTGTTGTGTTTTGAAAAAGTTGGAGTGAATATGTAGCGTTAGATACTAATGTTAAATGATTTCTATGTGCTACGGCTACATAGTAATCACCTTCCCAAGCAGTCATTATTGGAGTGCTTACACCATCTACATCAACTATATCCCCTGTTCTAAGCAATAAAGCAGATTTTGTACTCACAATTTCATTAACATTATCTGTAGCTCTTAATTGAATTTCTACCCAATCGACCACGGCACTATCACCAGTTGTATTAAATACTGAACTATTACAAGTTTCATTGGTATTGTATGGCGAAGTTGTAGGAATAATTTCTCGAATATTAGCCAACATAGGCGTAAATCCGAAATCATTTTCATCAAAAGCGGCTTCTAGAATTACACTTGGAGAAATGGTTAATGATTCGCAATCAATACTAAATTTAGCAGTACTATCCTTATCCGGCCAATTAGCTGTTGCATATGCTGAATCATCAACCTGAATACATGTTAAGTTGGGATTGCCTGTCGTATCAAAATAGCCAATATTGGTATTTGCACCATTCTTAATATTCAATTGGGATAAGTTACAGTTTTTAGCTTCAAAACCAATTAAGTTGCTCAATACACTTAGGTCTAGGCTTTCAATTGGGTTATTAGATACATAAAGTTCTTGAAGTGATATATTATCAGAAAGGTCTAAAGCAGTCAAATTATTATCAGAAAGCACCAATGAAGTCAATTTTGTATTATTACTTAAATCGATACTTTCCAAAGCATTTCCCCAAATACTTAGCCCTTTTAATTCTATATTTTGAGAGAGATTAATGCTGCTAAAGTTATTGCTAGTTGCTACCAAAGTTTCCAAAGCGGCAAAATCTTCAATCCCTGTTAGGTCTGTAATGGTTTGATCCGATAAGTTTACGGAAGTAACTACTTCTATTAAAGCTGTTGGCACTTGTCCATCCCCAGCAATATCATCATATCCTAAAGCTTCTAAAGCAGCTTCAAAATTACTATCAGGGATAGCTGTATACTGTATGGGGGTAGTGTCATACATTTGTATATACATTTGACTGTCATCTACTCCTTCAAAAAGAACCAATATTTCATTTTGTCCATTATCGACAACTATGGGATCATCATAACGAACATCAAGATCTGTTAACCTAATTTCTGAATTAATYAATGAACTCGCAGCAGCATCGACTTCCTGCATAAAARTACCCCAAGAATTGTCAGAAGTAGCTCTATAAATAACTGTATATGTATCATTCATACTATTATAAGCCACAGAAGGCACTTCTGCGTCATAATCAGAATTGTTTGTTGTAGTAGAACTAATTAAAAAGTTTGCCCCTATAAAAACCCCTGTATTAGATATACGTTGTCCATAAATATCTTCGAGTCCGGAAACGGGATCACCATTCCATACAACTAAGTATTCGTTTTGGGCTGTACTATGCGCAACCACAGGTTCAAAAGCATCCTCAGAATTATTAGTAGCATCACCAGTCACTGAAATTTGAAAATTAGTACCGGATAAGACTCCTGAGTTTGTAACAATTTGACCATATATTTCTTCTTTATTGTTTCTGTCAGCATCAGAATACCAAGCCACTAAATACTCATTATCTATTGCATTATACGCTACATGAGGTTCGTCTGCATCGAGGAGAGTATTTGTTGCGTCTCCTGAAAAAGAAATTTGAAATTCGGTACCCACTAATGTTCCGGTACTTGACACTCTTTGTCCATAGATTTCATCTTTATTTAAAAGTGAAGTATCAGATCTATACACTACGAGATACTCATTATCTGTTGAATTGTATACCACCTCCTGAGACTGCGCATCAAAATTTGCATCAGTTGTCGTACCTGTTGTGGTAATTTGAAATGTGTTTACTACCACATTACCAGTATCATCCAGTATAAGGCCAAAGATCTCATCTTTACCAGATAGTGTACTAACATCTCCATAGTATGTTAATAAATATTGATTATTGGTACTATTGTAGGCAATTCTTGRTTCATTAGCACCAAAAGAGGCACCCCCATAACCCACGTGTTCCGTAATTACAAAGTCTACCCCTTGCTCATTACCATTAGCATCTATAAATTGCCCAAAGATTTCAAATTCGCGGTCTGCCATTGTAGAGACTAAATTATTATCATCTGCAGACCAAACTGTTAAATAGTTGTTGTTCGTACTATTGTAGGCTGCACTTCCGGAAGACACAATTGCAAAATCACTAGTGGTAGAGACAGCATCTGAAACTTGAAAATCATTGGTTCCAAACTCTTGCGCCATATTCCATAACGGAAAACATAAAAACAATAAATTAAGTAGTTTAATTTTCATTTTGAAATTTTTTAGATATTCGAGACTTTACAGGTAAATCGGCAATACCTTTATTTGATACATCCAGAGAAGTTACATCTTCAATCAAAGCCGTAGGCACTTGTCCATCGCCTGAAATATCATCGTAGTCTTGTGAAAATATTTCAGCTTCAAAATTCGCATCTGGAATTTGTGTGTATTGCCCTGGTAATGTATATACTGTAAAACTTAAAAAAAATATACATAATGAAATCCTATACATACCTTATTAGTTTTTAAAAGTTGTAGTTAAAATTGTTCTCCTTTACCGATATTTTTTAATATCAAATTCACATCAGAGTTTTGTACTTGACCATTCATGTCTGTATCAAAAATGCTATAGCCTGAAATTCATATTTGAAGTACAGTACTAGAGATATCAGCATTTTGTACTTGACCATTTTCATCTGCATCTCCTAATGGAATACCGTTATAACCATCTCCTAAACTTACAAGAGCACTATTTCCTCCAGAAACATTTGTAGTATTGGTTAAATCGATTGAAGTAGCAGTATTCGTAAAGGAATAACTAGCATTAGAAACAACTGTTAAGTGATTTCTATGAGCAATTCCTAAGTAAAAATCGCCTTGCACTTGACTGAATGATACGGGGGAAGTACCATCAGTATCTACTATGTTTCCGTTTCTAAGTAACAAGGCCGATTTTGAAGTTTCTATTTGAGTAATATCAGATGCGTTTCTTAATTGAACCTCTACCCAATCTACTACGGCATTTTCTCCTGTGGTATCAAAAATTGTTGCTTCACAAATTGCAGCATCAGCATAAGGAGAAGTCGTAGGAATTAATACCGAAGTATTATCTCGTAAGTTATCATGCATTACAATATTGCCCGTATCTAATGAAAAAGCTCCTTCTAAAATTACTACGGGTGAAACTGAAAAGTTATACCCACAATCTTCATTAAAAGTTGTTTGGTTGTCTAAGTAAAAATCTACATCTATTTTTGAAGTAGCATCAGTAGCATTATCTACTTGAATACAAGTTAGGTGTGTATTTCCTGTAGCACCTATATATGTGAGTAGGTTATTAGAATCATTTTTAAGGTTTACTGCTGAATAATCACAATTTGTAATATCGAATTCTTGTAAACTAGTATGTTCACTCAAATCTAAATAACCACTTAATGGGTTTTCATATATGTATATCTCTTGTAGTTTAAGGTTTTTGCTTAAATCGATAGCCGTTAAATTATTGTTTTCTAAATATACCTTAGTAAGGTCTGGAATTYTGGTTAAGTCTATTTCTGATAGCGAACAACTTCCAGCATCTAATTCCTCTAATTCAGTATTTTGAGAAATGTCTATTGCGTTTATAGTATTATTCCTAACACTTAAAACTTCTAAAAGTGTGTTTTGAGTTACATCGATTGAAGTTAACTCATTATCCCAAATACTTAAGTAATTTAAATTGCTTAGATTCGTAACATCTACTTCAGTTAAGTTATTTCTATTAATGATAACAGATTCTAATATTGAAGTATTACCAAAATTAATATTCTCTATATTATTTACCGCAGCGTTTAAAAAGGTTAGATTGTTGTTGTTAGAAAGATCTAAACTGCTAATTAAATTATTCCCGCATCGTAAAGTTGCAAGATTTGTAAAATCTTCAATTCCTGTAAGGTCTGAAATAGATTTTGATACAATATCTAAGGCAGTAGCAGTTTCAATATTTGCTGTAGGGATTTTTCCATCGGCGCTAACATCATCACGAAAAGATAATGCAGCTTCAAAATTTGCATCTGGAATTAAGGTATACCCACAAGTAGTTGTGCTAAATGTTGTACCACTAATTACATTTGTAAAATTTGTTTCCGCATAACTAACATCGTCTACCATAATACATGGTAAATCGCCATTGCCAGTTGCATCAAAATTGGTAATGGTTGTATTGTTTCCATTTCTTAAATCTAAAGATACCAAGCCACTAGAATAACAAAGCAAAGTAGTTAAGTTTACATTTGTTGAAAGATCTAAAGTTTGAATTCCAGAAGAGCTATAGCATCTTAAATCTGTCAGAGCAGTTGCTCCACTTACATTTAATGAACTCAATGAAGTATTATTATAACAATATAGAGTAGTTAAC
Organism: Aquimarina litoralis; assembly: GCF_019295435.1. Classification (GTDB taxonomy): domain Bacteria; phylum Bacteroidota; class Bacteroidia; order Flavobacteriales; family Flavobacteriaceae; genus Aquimarina; species Aquimarina litoralis_A. The sequence continues at coordinate 91,018 of NZ_WEKL01000108.1, read as the reverse complement.
GCCTTATTTGTTGAAACATCCAGTTCAGTAATTAGTGTTTGATACACAAACAATTCCTCTAAAGCAATTGCACCATTGGTATTGATAGTTGATAAACCACAACTATAAGCATGTAGTGTTGTTAAATTAGTGTTAGACGATACATCTAACGATGTGATACCAGAACTATGTACATTCAATATCTCTAAAGCCGTATTCGTGCTTAGATCTAAACTAGAGATTTGAGTGCTATATAATTGTAATTCTTTTAAAGCTGTTGCACCAGTTGTATTTAAGCTCTGTAATGAACTACCGTAAGATGTAACTATTTCTAAAGCAGTGTTTGTACTTACATCTAAACTCAATAGCTTAGTAACATTAATAAAACTTAAAGCTTTTACACTAGTTGCACCAGTAAGATTGACAGTACTTAGTTCGTCACAGCCATTACATTCTAGTATTTCCAAAGCTGCCATATTACTCACATCAATACTTTCTATAATTGAAGGTTCTGCATATACTTCTTTAATTACTGTATTCCCACTTAAATCTAAATTGACAATTGAAGTTGAAGAAACTGTTAACACTTCTAAGGAAGTAAAATCAGTAATTCCGGTAATATCAGTGATGGCGTTATTACTTAAATCTAAAGAAGTAACGGTTTGGATAAATTCTGTTGGAACCTGTCCATCATTGCTAATATCATCATAACCTAAATGATATAATAGCTCTTCAAAAACGGTATCTGGTATAGTAGTATAAGTAACACTACAAACTGTAGCACTGTATACATTAGCATCATCAACATCTGTCCAATTAGTAGTTGCGTAAGTCACATCATCTACCGAAACACAGATTAAATTTGGATTGTTTTCTAAATAGACCTCTTCGATGTTTGGATTTGCCCCATTTTTTAGATTTAATGTTACAATTGGTGTATTTGTAACTTCAACTTCAACTAAATCAGGATTGTTCGATAAATCCAAAGAAATTAAATCGGTATTATCTGCTAAAATTACTTCAAGTAAAGGATTGTTTGAAAGATCTAACCTGGTAATAGCATTGTATGAAACACCAATTCTATATAATAAGCTATTATTTGAGAAGTCAATTTCGGACAGTTGATTATTAGTACAAAACAAACTTTCTAATAACGTATTTTGGGAAAGATCTATGGAAGTGAGTTGATTGTTTAAACAGTTTAACTCTTTTAAATTGGTGTTAGAACGAACATCTAACGCAGTTAAATTATTATCGTAAATATCTAATTTCTCTAAAGCTTTAAAATTCTCTAAGCCTGAAGCGTCGGAAATATTTTTATTAAATAAAGAAAGTTCTGTTATATTTTCAATTAAAGTAGTAGGAACAAAACCGTCTCCAGAAATATCATCATAACCTAATGCTTCTAATGCCGCTTCAAAATTAGAATCGGGTATGGCTGTATATGCACAGTTTACTGTACTAAATATTACTCCAGCATCAACATCCGTAAAATTAGTTTGTGCATAAGCAACATCATCAACCAATATACAGATCAGAGCCGGATTACCTGTTGCAGCAAAAAGGTCAGTTGCAGTGTTATTCCCATTTTTAACGTTTAAAGATGTTAAATTGTTATTAGTAACATCTATCTTTTCGAGTCTAGTATTTAATGAAAGATCTAACTCAGAAATTGAGTTATTCCCTAAAGATATCCTTCGTAATAAAGTGTTTTTAGAAAGATCAATGCTCGCGAGTAAATTATCAAAAAACTCAATCCTCTTTAAGTTTGCATTTTTTGATAAATCAATTGAAGAAATTTGATTCTCGTCTAAGTATAGCTCCTCTAAATTAATTAAATCGCTTACATCAACTGTTGATAATGAATTTCCATTAGCAAATAGTATTTCCAGTGAAGTAAAATATTGTAACCCATATAAATTACTAATATTGGCATTGTCTACATTTAATGAAGTTAGATTTTGAATGTTTGCAATAGGCACCTGACCATCGGCAGAAACATCATCATATGAAGCTAAGGCTGCTTCAAAATTTGCATCTGGAATTGGAATATAATCACAACTAGTTGTAATAAAACGGACTCCAGTATCAATATCAGTAAAATTTGTTTCTGCATAAGCAATATCATCTACAATTATACAAGTCAAATTTGCATTACCAGTAGCACCAAATGCTTTGAAATTGCTATTATTTCCATTTTTAATATTTAAGTAAGAAAGGTTATTGTTATTTACATCTAAGCGTTCAAGAAGTACATTTTGTGATATATCTACACTTGTAATTGTGTTACTATCCATATAAGCATCAACCAGTACTACATTTTGAGAAAGATCTATACTTGTTAGTTGATTATTATAAAAATCAATTTCTGTTAACTTCGTATTATTCGTTAAATCGATAGCAGTAAGCTGATTTTCAAATAAAGCTAATTCTTCTAAATCAGCTAGATTACTTATATCTATACTCGTTAAAGAATTTCCGTTAGCACTCAATTGTTTTAAGGCAACAAAATCTTCAATTCCTTCTAAACTACTAATATTTTTATTAGCAACATTTAATGATGTTATGCCATTAATATTAACTGTTGGAATTCGACCATCTCCTGCTACGTCATCTAAAGTGGATAATGNAGCTTCAAAATTTGCATCTGGTATTTGTGTGTATTGCGCTTGTGCAGTACATAAACCAAAAATAAAAGTGATTATGATAAAATGTATAATTGTTTTCATATTTAAGGGGTTTTTACAATAAAGAATACACTTATTATCACCAAAATCTCTAATACCCCTTCTTGCCTAAAAGAAGAAGACAAAAAGGAGTAGATGAGATTTACCTTTATTGTTTTATTAATTTTAAGACATCATTGCCTCGATTTGTAAAAATGTGGACAAAATATATTCCAGACTCTAAATGAGAAACAGCAATCTTATTGTTCTTTGTTTCCATCACTTTTTGTCCATTACTGTTATAGATAATGACTTGTTCTACATCAAGCGTAATAAATACATTGTCAGCACTTGGATTAGGGTACATTGCTAATCCTTCTAATGTGTTATCCGCTATACTCAAAGATGGTACTACGTTTACTGTTCTAGTAACCTGTGTTGCATTATTTCCTGCAGCATCGCTCACGTTATACGTTATGATATAGGTTCCTAAAACAGCTGTATTAACAGGGTTTACTACCACAATATTTGCTGTGATATCTCCATCTAACGAATCTGTGGCTATAGCTCCAGAATCTACATAATTCCCTCCTTCTTCTATGTCCACAGGGTTATCACCTTGTAAGATAATAACAGGAGCAGTCGTATCTACAACAGTTACTTCCCTTGTTACTTGTACAGCTGCATTCCCCTCTGAGTCACTTACATTGTAAGTGATAGTATATACTCCTGTAATGGATGTATCCACAGGGTTTACTACTACGATATCCGCTGTAATATCTCCATCTACAGAATCAGTAGCTGTCGCTCCCGCATCGGTATAAATAGTTCCTGCTTCTACGGTTACGGTTGCATTTCCTGTTAAGGTAATTACTGGAACTGTCGTATCGGATACCCTTACTTCTCTGGTAACTTGTACAGCCGCATTTCCTGCAGCATCACTTACATTATAAGTTATTATATATACTCCTAGCGTAGAAGTATCTACAGGATTCATCGTTACAATATTTGCTGTGATATCTCCATCAAATGAATCAGTAGCTGTAGCTCCCGAATCGGTATAAGTCGTTCCAACTTCTACAGTTATTATTGCTGCTCCGGTTAAAGTAATTACTGGAACTGTTGTATCAGACACCGTTACTTCTCTAGTAACTTGTACGGCAGCATTTCCTGCAGCATCGCTCACATCATAGGTTATTGTATATATTCCTGGAACCGCAGTGTCTACGGGATTTACCACTACAATATCTCCCGTGATATCTCCATCTAATGAATCAGCAGCTATAGCTCCTGCATCGGTATAAGTCGTTCCTGCTTCTACAGTGAGGGTAGTAGCTCCGGTTAAAGTAATTACTGGAACTGTTGTATCAGACACGGTTACTTCTCTGGTAACTTGTACGGCAGCATTTCCTGCAGCATCGTTCACATCATAGGTTATTGTATATATTCCTGGAACAGCAGTGTCTACAGGGTTTACCACTACGATATCTGTCGTGATATCTCCATCTAATGAATCTACAGCTGTAGCTCCTGAATCGGTATAAGTCGTTCCTGCTTCTACGGTTAGGATTGCAGCTCCCGTTAAGGTAATTACAGGCACAGTCGTGTCTGACACAGTTACTTCACGAGTTACTTGTACAGCCGCATTTCCCGCAGCATCACTTACATCATAGGTTATTGTATATATTCCAGGAACAGCAGTGTCTACGGGATTTACCACTACAATATCTGCTGTGATATCTCCATCAAATGAATCAGCAGCTATAGCTCCTGGATCCGAATAACTCGTTCCTGCTTCTACGGTTACGGTAGCAGCTCCCGTTAAGATAATTATAGGTGCAGTAGTATCTGATACGGTTACTTCTCGAGTAACTTGTACAGCAGCATTTCCTGCAGCATCACTTACATTATAAGTTATGGTATATATTCCAGGAACAGCTGTATCTACAGGGTTAACCACTACGATATCCGCCGTGATATCTCCATCAAATGAATCAGCAGCCGTGGCTCCCGCATCCGTATAACTCGTTCCTACTTCTACAGTTAGGGTTGTGGAGCCTGATAAAGTAATTACTGGAACTGTTGTATCAGATACCGTTACTTCTCTAGTAACTTGTACAGCTGCATTTCCTGCAGCATCACTTACATTATAAGTTATGGTATATATTCCAGGAACAGCTGTATCCACAGGATTTACTATTACAATATCTGCTGTGATATCACCATCTAATGAGTCATTAGCTGTAGCTCCTGCATCGGTATAAGCAGTTCCCGCTTCTACGGTTAATGTTGCAACTCCTGTTAATGTAATTACTGGTACGGTGGTATCCTCAACAGTTACTTCTCTAGTAGCTTGTGTAGCTGCATTTCCTGCAGCATCACTCACGTTATACGTTATCGTATATATTCCTGGAACAGCTGTATCCACAGGGTTTACTACTACAATATCTGCGGTGAGATCTCCATCAAATGGATCAGTAGCTGTAGCACCTGCATCGCTATAGGTAGTCCCTGCTTCTACAGTTACCGTTGCAGCTCCTACTAAAGTAATGACTGGTACTGTTGTATCTATTTCTGCTCCTGTACTATCGAATGTGTCATTTGTTAATTGAACTCCAGGAAAATTTGTACAATCTGGGAAACCGAATGTAGTTGGTCCACAAGCAGTAAAAAACTGATCTAAAAATACAGAGCCCGTTTCAAAAGCAATGGTAGGATCCTCACTGATATCAGCATATTTGATTCGTATACTAAAAAGGTGTTTTGGTGTACTGGTTACATTATTAGCCGTGATAGTACCACTACTTAATCCTTGTTGGAAAGATGTAGAAACTCTTGAGTTTGTATTATCATTAGCAATAAATGATGAATAAGCAGGAAAACCAGAATAGGTTTCTGCCAAAATAGATCCAGCTGGTTGTAAGTATTCAAAGTTACCTCCGCTATGGATGTTTTCACCAAATGCGGCAGTGCTATAGGTAAAATAAATTTGCCCTGATCCAAGCTTAAAATCCGAAGTAGCTGCTATATAAATATCCGCTTCATAAAAGTCGTCTGTTCCGTCATTGGTGTTTCTGGTATTCTGAAACGTAAAAGTAATGTCTTGAGCATTCATATATGTCGAGAGACATATCAGCAAGGTAAATAGTATTATTTTTTTCATGGATTTTACTTTTAATTAGGTTTATTGAGGTATTTCTTATTTTAGTTTCACATTAAGTTTTAGACAAACGATACCTTGTTAGCCACATAACGAGGTGTCCCTGGCAGCTAATAAAAGAGGAGTATGTTATCTGCTTATTTTTTTATTATTCCTTGATGAGTTTGTAGGTTTTTCGGGAATTTTGCTTATCTATTTGTACAAAATACACACCTGATTGTAGCCTAGTTACATCAATAGTTCGGTCCAATGAATGATCTATCATTGTTTGGACTAACTTACCGTTAAGATCCGTTATATAGATATCAGATTTTACACTTCCTAAACCACGTATAGTAAAAAATTCTTTGACTGGATTAGGGTACAAACTAATAGTATCAATTTGTTGTTCTTCTATGTTTAAGGTTTGTAAGGCAGCACCACTAGAATCATAGGTGTCATTGATCAATTGGATTCCTGGTAAATTAGCACAATCTGGGAATCCAGCTTTGATACCACTTTTGAGCATACTGCCACAAGCTGTAAAAAATTGATCTTGAAAGATTACTCCTTCTTCAAAAGCAATCATAGGATCTTTGGTAGCATCCATATATTTTATTTTGATATGAAACAGCAACTTAGCAATAGTAGTTACATTTGCTTTGGTAATGGTTTCAGCACTCACACCTTGTTGAAAAGCAAAGGATACACGATGCACAGTATTGTCATTTTGCACAAAACTTTTGTATGCGGGTAACGTATAGTTTTCTCCTAAAATATAACCAGAGTCATACTTGTACTGGATTGCATTGTGTTTAGAAATATTATCTCCAAATGCTTCTGGATTGTAGGTTAAATACACCTGTCCAGATCCTAGTTTAAAAGCTTCAGAAGCCTCAATCATTACATCGACTTCATAGTAGTAATTACCATTTTCGATTGTTTTTTGGGCATTGGCAAAGGTAAAATGAATATCCTGAGCCTGAATTGCTATAGTAGCGAACACTAACAAAAAGGTAAGCCGAAACTGTTTTTTTATTTGACAGTACATAGATTTTACATTTTTCATAATCAAGGGTTATTATTCTTTTTAAAATTGTTCTCCTTTCCCAACATTGGGATTCATTAAGTTATTGATATCCGTATTTTGAATCTGACCGTTCATATCCATATCTGCATCGCTATATCCAGAAGCCCCAAGTAATGTGATCACTGTATTGATATCTGTATTTTGAATTTGACCATTGGCATCATGATCACCGGATATTAATGCAAAAGTACCATCGCCTATTTCTGCTACAGCATTAGCTCCTCCTTGGATTTGTGAGGCATCCATTGTTAAATCTATTGTATTCGCTGCTGTTGTTGAAAAAGTAATAGCACTATTGGTCATAATGCCCAAATGATTTCTATGGTGTATCGCCATATAATAGGTGTCATCCTCTGTTGAAAAATCTAGTGGAGAAGTACCATCAACATCTACAATATCGCCATCACGCTGTAATAAAGCAGAGCGCGAATAACTTACTAAGGTGTTATTTGTAGCATCTCGCAATTCTAACCAAACCCAATCTACAATGGCATCATCCCCGGTAATATCAAATACTGTAGCATCACAGCTTGCACCATCTGTATAAGGACTTATGGTTGGTAGTAAACTAGCTACTCTTAGATCATCTCGCATTAAGGTCTCTTCTCCTGTATTAGGGTTTAAGGCTGCACCTTGCAAAAAGACTTTTGGCATTACTACAAAATCTGTGGTACAGCTTGTATCACTGAAACTTGTTTGGTTATCAATATCCGTCCAGTTGGTTGTGCTGTAGGCTGCATCATCTACGAGGATACAGGTTAGATTTGGATTATTGGTGGTATTAAAACCAGTAATGATGGTATTATTTCCATTTTTAATATTGAGTTGACTTAGATTGCTATTTGAAGCATTTAATCTCTCTAGATTTACATTGTTAGAAAGATCTAACACTTCAATCATGGTATTCTGAATTTCCAAGTCTTCTAAACCTGTTAGGGTGCTTACATCAATCGAACTTAAACCAGTATTGTCAGCCTCGATTTCTGATAGCAATGTATTATTCCCAAAAGTAATATTAGTAAGTGCCACTGCATTTGTGAGTTCTAGAGCATCAATGATAGAGTTGTTGGTAAGATCCAAACTGGTAATAACTGTATTATCTTCTATACCTATGTATCCCAATGAGGTATTGTCACTAGTATCAAGTGCTGCTATAGTACTTCTATTAAGATACAAGTTATCCAAAAGGGTTAATCCAGAAATATCAATACTTTCAATAGTACTACAGTCTTCAATAAGTATTTCTGTTAGTAATGTGTTGTTTGATAAATCAATACTCAAAAGTGCTGTATTGGATGCATCTATATATTTTAACAAGCTATTTGCTGAAACATCCAAACTACTCAATGGATTATCATTAATTCCTAAATATTTTAAAGAAACAAGTGTACTAAGATCGATGGTAGCTATGTTATTTCTACCTAAGTTTAATTCCTCTATAGCGACGTTAGTAGTTAAATCTATTTCGGATAAATCATTCCTTACTAAGTCAAGATTTATTAGATTAATATTCTGAGATACATCAATTTCTAATAAATTATTAGCATCTAGATCTAGTTGTTCTAGCGCTATATTGTTGGACAGATCAATTTCGGACAAATTATTACTGTCAAGAACAAGTGTTTTTAGAGCAGTAAAATCTTCAATTCCGGTAGCATCATTAATATTATTACTTCTTAGGTCAATGGATGTTATATTTTCTATCAATGCCGTAGGTACTTGTCCATCACCAGAAATATCATCGTATCCTAAAGCCTCTAACTTAGCTTCAAAATTACTGTCTGGAATAGCAGTATAACGACAGTAATTTGTAGACGTAAAAGTTGTTGTTGCATCAATATTGGGCCAGTTAGTAGTACTGTATGCAGCATCGTCTACTATAATACAGCTTAGATTAGGAGTATCAGTACAGGTAAAGCTACTTAACGTAGTATTACTACCGTTTCTTATATTTACATAACTTAGGAGAGGATTATTATCAAAATCTGCTACTATCAAATTTGGATGTATACTTAGATCAATAGATTCCAGATTTGTTTCATCCGCCCGAAAAGACAGCAGTTCTGTATTATTTGAAATATCAATGACACTAATAGGGTTTCTGTGAATTATAAGTGTCTGTAATTTACTATTAGCAGTAACATCTAAAACAGAAAGTTCATTATCTGATACAATTAGTGATTTTAATTCAAGAAGTTGACTCACATCAAGGCTTGTTAAATTTAATGAAGTAGCTTTAATTGTTTCTAATTTTGTATTATTACTAAGATCTAAAGCTGTAAGATCATTGCTCGAAATATCGATTTCAACGAGCTCGATATTATGAGAAATATTTAACTGAACTAATGTGTTTCCAGGGGCTTTTAAGATTTCTAAATTTGTATTTAAAGAAAGGTCAATGGAGTTAATCCCGTTATTGGCACCAAAGTCCAATTCTTTTAGAGCTACATTTTCTGAAAGATCAAGGGTTGTCAGACTATTAATACTACAATTTAATACCTCTAAAGCAGTAAAATCTTCGATACCTGTCAAATCATCAATCCCGCTTGCTCTTACATTGAGCTCAGTTATAGTTTCAATTAAGGCCGTAGGTACTTGTCCATCTCCTGAAATATCATCGTACCCTAATGCTTCTAACTCCTCTTCAAAATCTAAATCCGGAATGGCAGTATAACGGCAATAGGTATCGCTAAAGGTCGTTTGAATATCAATATTCGTCCAGTTAGTTGTGCTGTAGGCTGCATCATCTACGCGTACACACTCAAGATTTGAATTATTAATAATATTCAATACTACTATATCTTCATTGGCACCATTAGCCATATTAAGTCTGTATAGATTATTATCATCTAAATAAACATTATCTAACGCGGTTAATATAGAAAGATCAAGGTTTTCTAAATTATTTGCAGAAGCGTCGAAATTGATAATACTTAAATTATTAGAAAAATCAACATCAACTAAGTCATTAAAAGCAATTCCTAAATGCTCTAAAGCTATATTGTCGGAAATATCAATAGCGGATAATTCATTACGATCTAATCTCAATTCTTCTAATTGAGAACAGTTAGATAGGTTAACATTACTTAATTGATTACTTGTAGCATTTAAGTTTACTAATGCTGTATTTGAACTTACATCTAAAGATGTTAAAGCATTTAAACTGATATCCAATGTACTAAGACTATTAAAATCTTCAATACCTGTTACGTCCGTTATCGATTGATTGGATAAGTTTATAGAAGTAACTACTTCTATCAATGCTGTTGGTACTTGCCCATCTCCTGAGATATCATCATACCCCAACGCTTCTAAAGCGGCTTCAAAATTACTATCTGGAATAGCGGTGTAGCGACAATAGGTATCACTAAAACTGGTTTGCATATCAATGTTTGTCCAGTTTGTATTACTATAGGTAATATCATCTACCAGAATACAGTTGAGTTCACTATTTCCTGTGGCACTAAAGTATGAGATTGCCGTATTATTTCCATTCTTTACATTGAGATAACTAAGTGTATTGCCATCTACTATAATTTCGTCTAATATGATAGCACTTGAAAGGTCTAAAGATTCTAAATTATTTCCAGATAATAGCAAGGTTCTTAAATTGGATGAATCATTAGGGAATACAATACTTGTTAACCCATTGTTTAGAACAGAGATAGTCATAAGATTAGCATTGTTACTAAGGTCTAAATTAGTAATAGCGTTTTCGTTAACTTCTAGAACCTGTAGCGCTGTAAAATCTTCAATCCCTGTTAAATCTTGGATTGTTACACCTGGAGCTCCTGTTATTCCCAACACGGTTAATGTTTCAATAAGCGCGGTTGGTACTTGCCCATCACCAGAAATATCATCATAGCCAATGGCTTCTAAATTAATTTCAAAAATAGGATCTGGAATAGCTGTATAACGACAATAGGTATCACTAAAGCTAGTTGTGGCGTCAATATTGGTCCAATTTGTTGTGCTGTAAGACGCATCATCTACTAAAACGCAATTTAGATTTGGGTTTCCTCTAAAATCTTGTGCTATCAAATTGGTATTCGTACCATTTCTAAAGTCTATGGCTGTTATGGCATCACTATTTGTAACTTCTACTAATGTTATTGCTGTATTTGTAGATAGGTCTAAACTTGTAATATCGGTATCATCGAGGTATAGTTCTTTAAGGTTCGTAAGCGCAGATACATCCAATTCTGTGAATGGATTTTTTGATAAATTTAAAGTTTCCAACAAGGTATTACTAGACAAATCAATAGAAGGCAAAGCTACTTGAAATAGGACTAAATCAGTAAGTGCCACAAAATCTTCAAGTCCTGAAATATCTTGAATATTATTATCTCCAATAGATAATGAAGTAACATTTTCAATGAGTGCTGTAGGTACTTGTCCATCACCAGCAATATCGTCATAGCCTAAGGCTTCTAAAGCAGCTTCAAAATTACTATCTGGAATGGTTGTATAACGACAATAAGTATTACTAAAACTAGTTTGGTTGTCTATATTCGTCCAGTTTGTAGCACTGTATGCAGCATCATCTACAAGAATACACGATAAACTAGGGTTATTAGTCGTCTTAAAAGTGTCATTAGAAATAAAACTATTCACTCCATTTTTAATGTTTAGGTATTCTAAATTATTGTTTTCAACAACAATAGAATAAATACCTGATATGTGACTGAGGTCTAACGATGTTAAATTGTTATTGGACACATCTAATACTTCTAACTGAACATTAGTTGTTAGGTCTATACTTTCTAATCCTGAATTAATTATTGATAAGGATTCTAATTCTGTGTTCTTACTTAGATCAATAATATCTAGTTGCGCATTTTCTAAGAGTAAAACATCCAACTTCTCATTTGAAGTAAGGTTTAGAGAGCTTATTGGGTTATTACTTAGATCTACCCCTATAAGGTTTATATTATTGCTAAAGTCTGCACTTGTAATATTATTAGATCCTATTAATAGAACTTGTAAACTTGTAAAATCTTCAATTCCTGTTAAATCTTCAATACTACTAGAGCTAATATCTAGCGATGTTATATTTTCAATAAGTGCTGTAGGCACTTCTCCATCACCAGAAACATCATCATAGCCTAAAGCTTCTAAATTAATTTCAAAAATAGGATCTGGAATAGCTGTATAACGACAATAGGTATCACTAAAGCTAGTTGTGGCGTCAATATTGGTCCAATTTGTTGTGCTGTAAGACGCATCATCTACTAAAACGCAATTTAGATTTGGGTTGTTAGTTAAAAATATAGATAGTATTCCTGTATTATTTCCATTTCGCAAATCTAGGTTTGTGATATTATTGTTAGTCAAGGCGACTCTTTCTAGACTAGTGGAAGCAGAAAGGTCAAAACTTGCTGTCAAATTATTATCTGATAGAAAGAAAATTTCTAAATCAGGTAAATCCGGAAGCGTAATGTCTTGAAGTCCAGCATTCGTGATATCAATTTTGTTAAGCAAAGGATTATTTGTTAAATCCAAATTGGCTAATCCTGTACCAGTTTCTTCAATTGTAATTTCTTCTAGTAGTACATTGCTACTAAAGTCCATATTAGTAATTGGGCTGCCATCACTATCAAATATTTTCAACAAATTATTTGAACTTAAGTCAACCGTAGAAATACTAGTGTTGTTTAATTGTAATTGCTCAAGTGCAGCAAAATCTTCAATACCGGTTAGGTCTGAAATATTATTATTGCTTACATTTAGACTTGTTATTCCCTCAATTAAAGCCGTAGGTACTTGTCCGTCTCCTGAAATATCATCATAACCTAAGGCTTCCAAATCTGCCTCAAAATTAGCATCTGGTATAGTTGTATAATAACAGTAATCTCCTTCAATGAAGTTGGTGTTCGCATGTATTTGTGTCCAATTCGCTGTGCTGTAAGCATTATCATCTACTTGAATACAGGTCAAAGAGGGGGTATGTGTTGTATTAAATGTTGTAATTGCTGTGTTGTTACCATTTCTAACATCTAACAAATTTAACGTAGTTTGCTCTAAATCAACATTTTCCAAACTTATAAGGGATGATAAGTCCAAATATGTAAACTCATTAAAACTTGCAGAAAGGGTTCTTAGATTGGTTAGACCATCTAAATTCAAACTAGTGATATTACTATCGCTGACTTGTAATGACTCTAAATTGGTCATATTACTTAGGTCTAACACCGGAAGATTACTCCCGTTAATACTTAAATCTACCAATGATGAAAAATCTTCAATCCCAGTTAAATCCGAAATATAAAAGTAATTCAAGCTTAATGAAGTAACTGGTTCAATTAAAGCTGTTGGTACTTGACCATCACCTTCAATATCATCATAACCTCTCGAATTTAACCCATATTCAAAAGCTGCATCAGGTATACTTGTATAACGACAATAGGTATCACTAAATATAGTTTGGGCACCTATACTGGTAAAATTGGTTTCTGCATATGCAACGTCATCTACTAGGATACAAGTTAAATTAGGGTTGTTGGTTGCTTGAAAAAATGTGAAATTAGTATTGTTACCATTTTGAATATTAAGACTCGTTAAGTTGTTACTTTGTACCCCCAAAATAAACAAGTTAGAATGATTGCTTAAATCGAGTTCGGTTAATGCATTATCGTTAAGGAAGAGTCTTTCTAACAATAAATTATTAGACACATCAATTTCGGTCATTCCTCCTCCAGTTAATGATATAGCTTTTAATGCGGTATTGTTAGATACATCTATGGCACTTATATTATTATTTTGCACCCACAAACCCCTTAAAATCAAGTTATTAGAAACATCCAAACTGCTTAGGTTGTTATCTGCTAATAGTACCACTTCCAAATCTGGGCAATTGGTAACATTCAGGCTTGTTAAACTGTTACGTTCGGCTCCAAGTCCTGTTAATTTTGTGTTACTGGTTAAGTCTAAACTTGTAAGGTTGTTATCTCTAACCTCCAAGGTTTCTAAGTCTACAAAATCTTCTATTCCTGTGAGGTCAGATATATTAGTATTATCAACATTAAGACTAGTAAGCGAATTAATGTTGTTGGTTGGCACTTTCCCATCTCCAGAAACATCATCATAGCCTAAAGCTTCAAGTGCTGCCTCAAAATTGCTGTCTGGAATTGAAGTGTATTCATTTACTGTTAGGGTAACTATATTTGAAGATAGATCATCATTACAGGTATTGGTGAGATAAGCAACATAACGATTACCATTTAAACTTAGAGCAGCATTGCTTATCGTTAATGTTTTGGTGAATACCCCGCTATACGTCGCATCATTAGCAATACTTGAAAAACCTCCTCCTCCATTAGGGACTATATACCATTGTACATTATCGTAACCCGTTCCTTCTACGGTAAGTTGTACAGTTTCGCCTACTTCTGTTGTCACATCCGTTGGCTGTGTGGTAATCGCTATTGTCGGTGTTACAAAAGCTGCTCCAACACCCACAGCATAAAATGCATTGGTTACCGATTGTTCCTGTTGTGAGCAACTACCAAATAAATCTACAGCCGCTTGTATCGCACCGGTTCTGGCATCTGCAAAATTTGAAGTACTCGTTAAATACACCGATTGCATTTGATACATGATATCCGCTGCATCATCCATGCCAATTCCAGTTACAGAAAAAGCATCACTAATATCGTTGGTTCCAGAACCTCCATTGACTAACAAATAGAACATATAATTTAGTACACCACTATTGGTATGTACTCCACAATAGTCGTTAGCGGTTCCATTAGGTGTACAATTGGACACATCATACCAAAATGTTCCTCCATAGGTATCAGGCTGCCCATACAGATTTGGATTGGACATTGATCTAAAGGCACCTCCACCATTTTCTTCACTTATCAGGTTGATGTTTTTTGATTGTCCGTGGTTATTGTTGGCATAGTTATCAATTACCATCGCCCAGATATCAGACAACCCTTCGTTAATTGCTCCTGATTCTAGTTCATAATCTAAATCTGAGGTGTTTCTTTGCACACCATGACCAATTTCATGTGCTACTACATCCAGATTGGTTAATGGAGTATATGATCCTCCACCATCACCGTAAATCATAAACCCTTTGTTATTATTAAATGATACCCAAGCAGCATTGGTGTAGTTGGTATCAAAATGTACATAGGATACAATAGATGAATTACTACCATCGTAGCTATTGCGGCCTTGCTCATTCTTAAAGTAATCGTATACCAGTTGTGCACCCCAATGTGCATCTAATGCATATTGGTCTTCATCAGTACTCATTTCTGCAGCGGTCCAGGTATTATTAGCATCAGTAAATTCGGTAACCACAGCATCGTTAAAATAATCATTCACGTTAGCAGAATGATTCATATTTACAGTTGCAATTCCAAATTTTGCTGCGCTTCCTGCTAACTGACCACTTCCTGTATTGGCTCTGGTTTGGTCATACAAAATATAATTGCTATTATCTAAAGTTGTTTCTATAGCTTGTGACCCAGAATATACCGTAGCACCGGTACCAGAAACAAAAGGAGCCCCGAAAGGTTTAGATGCTGTATGGTTATGATGTGCATGATCTTTATCTGAGTGTTCACAAGAAAGTACATTGTTTTTAAACTTTAAGACGTTGCCAGAAACGGCATCTACATATACTATTCCCATTTTTAAAACAGGTTGTGATGCTCCAACTCCAATAGCATACGCTAATCGAATCTCATTGGTTTGTCTATTGGGTAATATCACCAAGTCAGCGGTGGCTTTTCGTTCCTCAACAATTCCTTGATCGTCTAGCCAAAATACAGTGTTATTATTAAAATAGGCGCTGGCAGTTGCTTTTGCTTGTTGTTTTGAAATTTGTGGTGTAGTGTTTACTCCGGTTATATCAAAATAAGCTCCATTATAAGAGCTGTTTACTCCATTTTTTTGATGTAGTTTTAGGATTCCGGTTTCGACCTTAATTCCTTTATAATATTGCTGGTAGGTCGTATGTTTTTGCTGTTGTTTGTCTACATTGTTTCTAACAGCTCTGAATTCTATACCTGACTTCGTTTTTAAGTCAGAGAACAACATACTTTCAAAACTAGATTTTTGATTGTTTTGCGCTATTTTGGTGATTGGAATCCTCTTTAATTTTGATTCTTGTCCGTAGCCTATATATAGGAAACACAAGCTTATGATACATAGTAATTGTCTTTTCATAAAGGGGTAGATTTTTAAATTTTTACTCTTACTTTTCTTCTGCAAAATTTGGATTGATTTAGGACAAAAGAATCCTAGGATCTTCCTTTTCTACAGGGGATCAAAATTCATAAATACTTGATATTTGTGGGGTTAATTCAGAGTATAAACGACATGGAATTTCTAAAATATAGTTGTGCTAGAGGCACTTCTTATTTAGATGTCGCTAGGTGTATGGGTTTATTAAGTTCATAGTTCTAAGGGGTTTAAAGTTTGGGATACTTATGTTTGTTCTATTAAACACATTTACAGTTCAAAATTATTTAAGATTTCACTTAAAAAAAATTAATAAAGGAGACTTATGGGAGACATTTTATTCGTTTTTCCATCTTTTTACAGTTTTCATACTTCTATGGTAAATATGAATGGTCGTAAGAATTCTTCAGGTCTTAATTCTAATTTTTTTCGTAAACGTTGTATTGCTTTTTTTACACCAGCCATGGATATGCCCATAAAAAAAGAGATTTCCGTATTATTAAATCCCATCTTTAGTAAAGCAGCTAGTTTGAGATCATTGTTTGATAAATTTTTATTGATAGCTAATAATTTTTTATAAAAGAGTGGATGTACTTCTTCAAAATGTGCTTTAAATAACTCATAGTGGTTTCCATTTTTTAAGTTTTGAGTAATGTTGTTATCAATCTTGATTAATTCTTCTTTAACTTCAGTATTTGCTATTGGATATATTACTTCTATCTGATTTTTTGATTTCTCCAGACACTCAGTCTTCGCATCCAATGACAGATAGTTAGTAGATAAAATTCTGTTTAACTGATTGGTTTTGATCAATGCATTGTTTAGTTTTCTCCAATATTTTACGGTTCCAAAAATTGCTCTGGTTATAGCAATTGACTCATTACGATGTAGTAATAAAAAATCTTTATCCTGTATCGATAAAACATCTTCAATACTCACTTCTTTTTCGTTGAGTACGATCACTGGGATTTCTTTATATGTATTCTCTTCTTTTAGTTTGTTGATTTGCTGTTCCCACTTACTATATGAAATGCTATCAATAACTATGGTATCTGGTGTTGCTCCCCACGATTCTATCTTTTTGGGTATAGCATCCATGATATTCACTTTTGCTTTATATTTCTGTAAAAGCCGAATAAACTCTTGTGTAGCATCTTTGGTAATTACAGAAATTATTATTTTAGAATTACCTACTTCCTTCATATTCGAATCCAAATCCATCATTGTGTTATATAGTTTAAAGCAGCTTCTTTTAGATTAAACGTCTTTAATTTACTACCCGAATAACGGACGTAAAATTTTAACATCAATATTGCTAACCCAACAGCTCCCAGTATGGCTGATTTTTTAATACTACGCTGTGCTTTCTTGCCGATTTTTCTTAAAATACGCATGGTATCCATCTTTACCATTACTCCTGTTATATCTGTAAATACTCGTACACTATTGTCTGTCCTGCTTAAAATCATCTCGCAGCCTTCTGTGTAATGCTTTATAATCAAGTCCTCTGACGTATACCTTGTAAAATCCATTTCCAAATATTCGACGCCCTTATAGTGCTTCCATTCAGGTTTTTTATAAGTCATAGTTGGGTTTTTCTGGGTCATTTCTTCAGGAATTCTTAATTATTAATCAAATACTTGATAGCTGCTTCTCGATCCGTAAAAAACTTTACCGGACTACCTGTATAGCTTACATAAATCTTCATCATCAATGTAGTTATGCCTAAGGTTCCTACGATGGCTGATTTTTTTACGCCTCGTTGTGTTCTTTTTCCGATTTCTTTGATTACTCGCATTGTCTTCGTACTGATGATTACTCCTTTGGCATTTACTAGTACTCTCGAACTTTTATCAGGCCTCTTTAAAATCATATCACATGCTTCTGTATAATGTCTTATGATTAGCTCATCAGATTTGTAACTGGTAAAGTCCATTTCTATATATTCTATATTATTAGCATGTTTCCATTGAGGTTGTTTATAGATCATATGTATATGTTCTTTTGCCATGTCTCGACTAATTTGTATAAAGATTTCTTATAGGCATTTTAATCGTTGATCAAATACTTAATAGCGGCTTCTCTATCCGTAAAAAACTTGATTTTACTACCCGTATAACTAACATATATTTTCATTAGTAGAGATACAATCCCAACGGAGCCTACCAATGCTGATTTTTTAAGCTTAGGCTGTACTGTTTTACCTAATTTTTTTATTGTTCGCATGGCTTTTGGACTGGTTTTCATTCCTTTTGCATATACCAATGCACGTACGGTTTTGTCATATCTTTGTAACCCCATTTCAGCAGCATCCGAAACGCATTGGATCACTTCTTCTTCTGTATGAAGTCCAGAAAAATCAATTTCTATATACTCTACATTCATTCTATGTTTCCACGTAGGAGGCGTATATGATATAGAAACTGGTTCTGCCATTGGGTATGCCTGTACTGTACTCATATCTTTTCTTTTTGATTTGTTAGCTTTAACTCTTTTTCTAAATCCTTTAATTTATGTAGGATGTCTTCCAGTTTTTTATTTTCTATTTCTAAATCATGAATTATATCAAACTGGAGATCCGATTTTTTAAGAGTAAACATCTTTTTTATAAACCGTATCATAGTTGGTTGTTAAACACAGTACGAAGTAACCAACAAAATCTGTTTTTTCTAAAAAAAGAGGGGGGACATATTAGGGTACATAATTTTAAACATATGATTTTCAGGTAATTAAAACATTTTTGTTATTAGAGTACATCTGGGAAATTAGCCTTGATTTATAGTAATCGGGAAGAACTAATATGATTTATATGCATCACTACTACTTTAAACGAATGGGTAAAACATCTTTAGAGGGTTGGAATACTATTTTTTTTGAGGTGTTTTATTTACCAAAATGTTGTAAAAAAAGAGACTATTCTAAAAATCGAATAGCCTCTTTTTACATTCTTATGATATAGGGTATATGTTTATTCTACCAAAACAAAATCATCTTGAGTTGTAATATGTATTGTACTTGAGCGTCCATTATTCACAATTTGAGCTATATTCGTCCCTTCTTGCAGGGTTATAGGTATCATTTTGATCTCGTCGTTTGTGAAAGTTGTACTATATAAAGCTCCATTTACCGTATAATCTACTTTGGTAGGTATAGAAGGACCAACTCCAAAAGTATTTACGCCAATTGCAATGGAGAACTGTTCAGCAGGGTTTATACAATCATCCTCCAGGATAACAGTCCCATCAGGATATGCAAAGTTTATGGATATGGGAACAAAAGTAGTAACATCATCCTCATTAGAACAATTATAGAATAAAATGGAAACCAATAATAGGTTTATTGCTATATATTTTTTCATTTTTAGTTTTTTTGATTAATGGTGATCACTTTACTATTATCAGATACTCTTACTGTATACGATCCTGTTACCAGATCATTAAAGATCAGTTCACCGTTAGATAAGGTTCCGGACTGTAAGATTTCATTATCTTTTAGTAAAATAACATCTTCACCATCTGTAACCGAAGTAATTTTTATAGCTCCTCCGGTATAGCATACTGCATCTTTTTTGTAAAACTTGAAATCTGCTGAATTTATATTTACCAACACTGTATACGTTTTACTAACTGATTTATCTTCGGATAAGACTTCAAAACTAATAGGATTCGTAAAATCTAAGTTGTTGGATCCAGATGTAAGTTCTTCTCTATTCAGATAAAGTTTGGCTCCGGGACTTACCGCATACACTGCATTTAAACTTGTTCTATCTACGTTTTCATTAAGATATAAAGTAATTTGATTTTCATTAAAAACCTGATCATTAACAGATACTTCTACAAAGTCAAAACTAAGAAGATTAGCCACGCTATTTAATTGTGGACTTGCAATACTAAATGCTTGAAAAAGATCCCCGTAATGCTGATTTATTTCAAAAGTTTCTGTTGCCTCAATATCTCTAACCACATCATTAGATGCATCATAAATTTTAAATTCGATAGTTTCGCCATTGTTGTTCGAAAACACGGTAAGATATGCATAGTACTTATTTTCACTAACTACATAAGTAAGATTAGTAACACCTCGGCATTCATTATTCACAAAAGCAGCAACACGATCATCAGGATCGTTTAGATCTTGTCCATCTAAATTTAAGAAGGCTACAAATGACATGGTGTATTGAAAATTATTTTCGTTAACCTGCCAATTTGGTGATTGTGCAAACGAATACCATCCCACTAGCAAAAACCATAATAGGTATATTTGATGTTTTTTCATCTATTTATATTTTTTGAATTAAGAGGCTATCTAAAAAGTGTTAAAAGCTTGTATTTGTCAGTCTGAACCTGTCGAAGACATATTGAAAGTTCGATAGTTTAATAACTTCGACAAGCTCAGTTCGACATTCTAGCATAACTTTTTGGACTACCTCTATAATCATTTTAACTTTTATTTTTTAATCAATTTCTTTGTAATTACAGCATCACCAGTTTCAATTTGCAAGAAATAGGTCCCTTGTGAAAGATTAGAATTCATTTTTAAGGTATTCTTTCCAGGTACTACTTGTTTCATTGTTGATACGACCAATTGATTAGTAAGATTATAAAGTCTAACGGTTACCGTTTGACTTTTTAATGCATTGATTTCGATTGTTACATCCTGTGCAAAAGGATTTGGGAACACATTTATAGACATATCAACATTTTCTAGTACAATCGGATCATGTAAGGTTCCTAACATACTATTGCCTCTAAAATCAAAACTATAAGAGGTTTCTTTTTGTTCCTTGTCATTTCCTACATAGAAAGTTAACTTTTCATCAGTATCTCCATAGATTGTACTAAATACCAGATCTACTCCTGCTATATTTTGAACCTTTGAAGTAGCTTTCAAAGTACCTTTCTCATCATAGGCATATAAAGAGTGGTATCCCTCTGGCAATTGAACAATAGCATTCATGTTTTGTGCATACTTTGTGAACTCTGCCGTTATTTTAGGTTGATTCTTTGCTTTTTGAACAGCAATTTTGTTAATGGATCTATCTAAATATGTTGGGTAGCGGAAGTTTTGATCGATACTAGAGCTTATCATATATCCTTGTCCTGGTTCCAGATATGTTAAGGTACCAACCCATCCATTGATTGGATCGTATACCGCAAATAGGTTTTGTGATTTAATGATATCCCCATCTGCTGCTTCAAAATAAGCCATTGCTTCATTAATCGACTGGCTGCTTCCGATAATAAATGGAAGCCAGTTCCAGTTTTCTTTTATCTCAAACTCCCAAGTATTGGCGTCTACAGGACTTCCAGTAATAGATAGTGTTTCTGAATTGGCAAGATACATTTTATACATCTTAGTAGTTGATAAGCCTCCATTAGCACCAATGGTTCCTGACCAGTTTCCTCCCGAAGTATCTTCATAAAATGTTTCTAATAAGGATGGAGCGTGACTTAGAATTCTATCAGATGTTTCAAGATTCATTCCTTCGGTTAAAACATTCAGGTCTGTTAAGTTTTCGTCTTCGATATGTAGGGATATCCAGGTCCATCCCTGATTTAGGTTAATCTGCTGTATTTCTTCATCTGTATTTTCAAAAATTATCGGTGAACTTAGTGTTCCCATAACTTCATTTTCTACAAATGTTATCGTCTCGAGACCATCTACAGAAGCCTGAAGAATTTTTCCTTGAGAAGCATCCCAAATACTGAATGTGATTTCTTCTCCCTGAATAATATTACTGTAGATAGTTATAAAAGCAAAGTATTCATTATATGCATCATTATACTCTAAATCAACAACTCCCCGAACGTTTCCATCATGGAATGCTGCAATCTTATCATACATATCATCTGAGAAAACACCATCAATTTTAAGTCTACCAACCAGATTCATACTATAATCAAAACTACTAGGATCAATAGTCCAATCGGGTTCTTCACTTAATACTTTTACAGCAACTTGAAGCTTTTGATCAAAACCAAAATCAGTTTCGAGATACAGATCTTCAAGATAATCACCAGGCGCAAGTTCGCCATCGATCGTAACTGTTATTATTTCTTTACTATCTGGTGCGATAGTTCCTGAAGAAGAACTTAAGGTCATCCAATTAGGAATATTAGTAATTGCATACGATTGTTCATTACCACCTTTATTGAGTACAGTAATCTCAAAAGTACTAGACGTTCCATTATCCTGAATCATCTCTACAACTTCATTAAATCCTTCGGCATACCAACTTACTTCATTTCTATTGATATAAGCAGTCCATGTTATAGGTGATAATTGCATATTATTAGCAGCATCAAACATTCGATGTACTGTGATGTCCACAATCTGACCTTCAAGGGACGCCCAATCAGTTATAGAAGGCTCTAAAATCATTTCATCTTCATTAATTACATGATTTACATCAAACTTCACTGTAGTTCTTTCTGGTTGAATTGCTGGTGTATCGTCGGTGTAATTAACGGTGCCTCCAGAAAGAATTGAATTGGTCAGATTGATGGTTTCATTGGCATCTTGATGATAATATCTAGGACCATCATTGGTTCCATTTTCTGGGTCATTCATTCTTGCATATAGCATTAAACCTATACTTTCGGTATCTATTTCATTATATTGATCGCGTATGATCTGTTCCTCATTTCTCACTGTATTCCATAAACGAATTTCATCGAGCTTACCGGTAAATGTTCTATCTACTGTTGTTATACCTGATAGATCTATATTTCCTCTAGCACCCATCCAGATTTTGCTACCCGAAAATCCTCCAATATTTGTCATAGGATTAGAAGATACCAGATCTCCATCTACATAGGTTTGTAAAGACCCTATACGATTGAACAAAATGGCTATGTGATGCCATCCATTATCTGCAATGCTGGTATCCGTTAATAGGTAGGAGTTTCCTTCGCTTTCTAGTGATAACATTCCTGTACCAGACATATCTATAGACCATTTATTGGCATATCCGTTTGATTGCACGATATCAGTGCCATCACCTCTTCCATTAGAGAACAACGTAGCTTCATCAGTACTTTCGGTTTTTACCCAAAAAGATAGCGTAGCATCCATCTCATTAGTAAGTTGTACAAAAGATACATTATCCAATTCTAGATATTGACCATTTGCAAACTCATATGAGTTTCCTTTGGGTTTGATATCCCAGGATACTGAGTTTAGTTGTGCATGTTTAAATCTGGCAATATCATTAGCGAGTGCATCACGTCCTTCATTCATGGGCCAATATCCAATGAGGTTACTTTCATTACCCACTAATTGTGTATACCGGTTGGCATATGCTTCTTCCAGGCTTATACTTTTATTCCAAAAACGAAGTGCATGTATATTTCCTATAAAGGTATTTCCTCCAATAATCAAGTCATTGCTATTGGTAAACTGTATATTGGCACTTCCGGTATCTCCAGCGATCTGTCTATCATCTTCATATATACTGATTTCTCCAGTACTATTATGATGTGTAAACGTATAATGATGGAATAAGCCATCATTACTGATAACTCCCCTAGCAGACAAATCAGCAAGGGTAAAGTATAATTCTCCATTAGCAATACCGATTTCTAAAGTACCTCCTTCTTGACTAAAAATAGTTGCATTAGATGATGTAGTACCATTATTCATCCAAAACTCGATCGTAAAATCACCTGTAGCTATACTTGGATTACTAATAACCGCAGTATTATTGGTGCCTTCAAAATATAGAGATACATTATTATCAATTGGTAATTGATTGGTAGCTCCTTTTATCTCGATATTACTCAACGCTGAATTGAAGAAGATATCTTCATTAAAATTCACTTGAATATCTTCTCCGGCAGATAGAATTCCGTCTGTTGGAGTCGGCGTTCCAAAACGCTCAGGTGCATTCAAATCTACAGTACCTGCAATTACTTCTGAGATATATTCTGTATCATTTGTACAGGTAGTTCTTGCTCTTAACTCATAGTTCCCATCAGCCAATGCTAATCCTTCGATATCAAAAGCATGTGATAATGTAGATTCTGTTATAAGTGATATATCAGTTTGTCCTTCATTACTGGCATCATCATAAAATTCCTGAGTTGTATAGTAAGTGTGTAATCTTGACCAGGTTGGTGAAGAGGCCAAACGATATTCCAGATCTATTTTCTGAAAACTATTAAATGTAGTGCTAAAACCACTTAATGAGATCGCCATTGGATTGGTGCTACCATCATTATTGTATGCTGTATCTCTATTATACACCCAGTTTTCAAGAGGTGATGTAACCTCAACCTCAGAACAAGAAGGTACAAACTCTGCAGAGATATATACATCGCTAAACACATTAACCGGATCACATCTAGATTGTAAAATCACACGAATATCATTATATTCATAGATATCTGATACTGATTTTTCTAAGGTTAATGTATAGTATATTTCTTGTCCATAAGGCACATATACTACGGTTCCGTTATCAAAAAGATTGACTATAGCATTATTAGGATTGGTGGTGTTATCTACCAATAACTCAAAATAATTAAAACTAGCAGCATCACTTGTGAAATCAGCTCTGTTTTCGAGTTTTAAAACAAATTCTGCTTTATTATCTTCTGGAATGTTCGTTACGCTGGCAACCTCTACACTAATTATAGGGTCTTCGGTTTTTTGCGTTGCATAGGATAATTGCTCTCTATCTTCTTCTGCTAATTCTGAAATTTCTATAGCATCTGGATCATAAGAACCATCGTTATAGAAATAAGATTCTTCTGCTCCTTCATATGGACAAGAAGTAGCACCTCCAATGGTACTAAACACTGGTCCATTACCATCAAAAGCATTTACCACATCCACACTTAATAGATTGGCAGGATCATCATCTGCTAATGTATATGATATAATTGAGTTATATTCCTTTTCTTCGGTAAAATTATTTTCTATCTCTTTTCTGACTCCAAAGGTAGTGGTATTAATAACTCCAAAATCATTCACTTCGAATCCTAATTCTAATGCCACATATGCTTCAATGACTAACTGCATTTCCAGAGTATTGGTCTCAACCGTAACCGTTTCAACACTTTTTGAGATTTCGCCTACTCCTGCATCGAAGGAAACATTATCTTCAAAATTTTCACTTACTAAGCTCTTAATTTCATTAGCTTCATCAATTTGAGCTTCTAAGGTGGCTGCTTCTATTGGTCCTACAGAGGTCCCACTTGATAACTCATCTTGCAACTCTTGTATGAGGTCATCCATTTCGTTATCCACTTCAGTTTTTATAGCTGCTCGGT
Organism: Aquimarina litoralis; assembly: GCF_019295435.1. Lineage (GTDB taxonomy): Bacteria > Bacteroidota > Bacteroidia > Flavobacteriales > Flavobacteriaceae > Aquimarina > Aquimarina litoralis_A. The sequence goes on along the minus strand of NZ_WEKL01000108.1, from coordinate 65,674 downwards.
CATTTAAGGCTCTGTACTTAGTTCTTTCATTATCAAGAATCGTTTTTCTCCAAAGGTTTATTTGTTGCTCATATTCTGCTTTTGTGAGTACTCCTGGATCAGTTTCAGAAATAATCCCATTATCGATATTAGAAATTATTAATTCTATACTAGGAATAAGGTCATTTAGAATATACTTTTGAGAGTATACAAAGAACGTTTCTGAAGGTTCCTCAACAAAATACATGGCTTTTTGTTTACTTACATAAATCCCCAAACCCTCTGTGTTGGTTAGTTGATATGAATCTGAATCTCCAATAATTTCTTCTGATACCTGAATATCATCATAAACCCCATAGAAGTAATTCTTTGATTGACCGATATATAAATCTGCCTCGGCTCCAACGAATTCAGGATCATCACTTGTAGAAATGGTTTGTGTAAACGTATAGGTTTTGGATAAATCATACCCATATTCGGACTCATTACTTACTGTAATCCCAGTCTGAATATTGTTTGTAGTTTCACTTGTAATTACGGGACCTGCTAATCCTCCACCAGCTCCAAATGTTACTCCGAGCATGATTTTTGTGTCATTATCTACTCCTATGGTCTTTTCATATTCTCTTTCAGACGTTAGCGTAATACTTTGTCCTGCTTCAATCGAAGCAAAACTATTAGATCCCGGTGGATCACGCAGAATGATATCCGGAACATCTGGTGCTTGTGTTACAAAAGTTTGACTACCATCAGACTGTCCTCCTAAGATAATCCCTTCGTTCAAATAATTTTCGGCCTCATAATCAACTCCTCCTACTCGATACTGAACATTTAGGGTATTGGTAAATGGAAGTGAAATTGCCGGTAATCCCGCTTTAAACGAGTATTTGATTATACTCGCGTCTGTAGCATCTGTTGTTATCGTTTCGGAACCTGCCAACGCTAAATTATTGGTAATATTTAACTCTCCATCTGTTACTGCCACTAAATCTTCTACCTCTTCTGCTCCATCATAATTGATATAACGTTCGAAACTGTTTAATTCAATTTCATAGGTTCCAAACTGTGTATACACTGGATATTCGAAACCATCTGTGCTGATCATCTCATCATTTACTTCAATCTCACTATCAGATGTTTGTTTCACCACTCTCAGTACCGGAGTGGTACGGTAAGTAAAACTTTTCTCAAAATGATAGGCATCTCCTTCTTCAAAAGAGCCATCAGGATATTCATACACTGGAGTTTCCATTGTTGGAACACTGGAAAGGTTTACAGATTCATTTGCCGATAAAATATTGATTGCGTTATTGTTAGGAATCAATAATCCAGTGATCTGATCAATCTCATAATTTAATGGCAATACCGAAACACGATACTCGCCAGTCTCACTATTTGTGGTAAAACCAAATTTTGTATACTCAGTGACACTTCCTCCAGAAGGCGTATATCCCAAGCTCATATTGGCGGCACCAATATTATTGATGGAGCTAATTTCTACTTCCTGGATATTGCTATCATCATCAGTATAGGAACCAGTATAGGTGCCATTAGCACCAAAACCAATGGATTTCTGCGCTTCTACAGTTCCTCCTACAACTCTACCAACAACCGTTACTCTAGTGGTATCCACAAAAATTACGGATTCTTCAGCATCTTCAAAAAATTCATAAAATTCGTCTGTTTCAGCCGGAAAACGTCCACTATACACAAACTCGTGTCCATCTTTTTTTACGGTGATGTAATGATTCCCTATAGGAACACTAATTTCAAAATTACCCTCATCATCCGAAGTTACAGGTACATTGTTTTCATCTAATACAATTTCGCCATCTATAAACACCTGAACCTCTTCTGATGGGATATTTGCATATCTTTCTAGGTAGTCATCCGTATCGTCATTAGGTGTTCCATTATCATTATACGTATACTGTCCTTTGTAAAATTTCTCCGTTCCTTTGGTATAATAATTATATCCTTCGTCTAATATTCCTGGACCACTTACATATTCATCTCCATCGGTAAGTCCAGAAAAACTTCCTCCATTGACTTCTACAAACGATGGGAAAACTCCTTGCGTGTCATATAAAACTTTTCCTTTAAAAATAAAGGAAGAAGTGTCTGTGAAATCTATTTTATTTATTACTTCAGCACCTTGACCCAAAAACACCAATTGCTGGTTTGGTTCGAATTGATGTTGCCCATAAAGTGGTGTAATCGTAAATGATTCTCCAGAACCTGAATAAGGGATAGATGTGATTTCATAATTTCCATTGCTATCACTTACTCCAAGTATCCCTAATTGATCCGAGGTAGGAATATTACCAGATCCTGAGATCCAACTGATTTTATCACTATCAGCTGTATACGCATCATACAATTTTCCGTGGTTTTTATTATAGTTAAAACCATTTCTTGAAAAATCATAGGCATATTCACCAATTCCTTCATTTGCGGTTAGATAGGCAATAAGATTTGCATAATTACCACTGATATATCGCTTGAAATCTGTACGGATATCTTCTGGATCTAAAACATTTTTCCATATACGGATTTCATCCACAAGAGCTTCACGATCTCCACCAATATAGATATCATCCCAATTGGTATCGTTACCATCAATTTTCATAGAGACGGTCTGTGTAGGTACTGTGACCTGAAAATAAGGCGCCACATAGGAAGCATCAGCGTCTACTAATGTATTGTGCACCTCATCTCTATAGGTTTGGCTTATTTCTCTACCATTAATGTAAACCACTGGTATACTGCCATCCTTTAATACCACAGAAAGATGTACATAATCTGTGTTAAGGTTCGCAATGGGTAAGAGTTCATCATCACCACGAGCGTTTAAATTTCCAGAAGGATAATAATTTTCAAGAAGATACTCACTACCAGCTATAGTGACCTTAAATATATTAGACCCAATTAATACCTGTGCTTTGATCTCTAAAGGATTCTCTGAACTTAGCGGGTTATTAGAACTTCTAAGTCCAAAAACTCGAATAGGGTTTTCTGAATCATTAGTGTATGCCTGAGCTGGTCTTATCCAAGCCTGTAAAGTAGTTGAAGATGTTATCGGGTTTTCAATCCCTTCAATCTCTACTTGACCTGCAGCTGGAATTACTAATGCACTACCTGTATTAATATTACTCCCTTGAGGGGTTGCCTTAATAATCACATCTTTTACAGGATTTCCACCTTCATAGCTAATATTTCCGGTAACAACAGCCGTCGGGCTTCTATATCCTATTCCGGTGATGTATGTATTATACAATTCTTCGATATCACTAACTCCTTCGGCTTCCACTTTATACTCATACAAAACTCCTCCCTCTACATATTCATCTTCGTACTCGGTAGCTATAGGAGATACATTACTGATAAAATCATAATCAATTGTACCAAACTCTCTACGATAGATTTTTATATTGGTGATATCATCTATATTATTACGTATACTCCAGATTAACAATACTTTATCACCAAAGTATCCTTTTGATACATCGAATGATTCTTCTTCGAAAGTATTGTAGAGATATAGTATATCCCAGGGAAAACGTACGTCTACCGGATTAATGGTTCGATCTATACTATTGATGTTTTGTCCCAAATATGGAACTCCAACTTGTATGGAATATCCATTGCTCTGAATGGTTTGCGATGCCGTAACATGCTGCGCACCATCCTGGGCAAAAGCTTCTGTACCCAGAAGCAAAAGCCCTAGTGCTACTAGTATTTTCTTCATAGGTATGTTTATAGTTTGATGATATAGTTTACCCCGTAGTTTACCGGTCTTGTTTCTGTACCACCGGTACTTCCTGTATTACCACTTATATTGTGGGTATGATCACCATCTGTTGCTATTGCCTCTGATTCAAATAAATTGGGTTGATCCGAATCATTATCAGATCCGTCGAGCGTTTTCTTTCCATCTTCCTTTAATACCATATTAAAGCCATTGACACTATCATTATGATTATGCGCTCCTGCTGTAGATGTAGCTAAGGTTCCTTGATTATGGGTGTGAGCTTCGAATGTATCGTCTTGTGTGCCTTGTAAAGAAGGCCCATCTTCTCCGTTTACCGGACTGGTACCGGTACCTCTTAAAAACATACCTTGTAAATCAGGAGCATTATTGGACCCTAATAGTGCTATTAAATTTGCGGATCCTGGAGTAGATGTTAAACTTTGTCCATTACACAATACCCAGCCGTCAGGTACAGAAGTACCAATAAATGGCATGATAGCTCCCGTAGGAACACCATTATTAGCAGCAATCGCGTAGGGTACGTGTTTTAGTTTTTCATCTGATATTATGGTAGTGCCTTCACTTATTCTAAGATAGGCAAGGTTATTTGCAATAATAGCATTGTTTGCCGATCCGGGATCTATAACATGAGAAAACACTCCGAAAGCATCTGTATCTACAGTAGTAGTTTCAGAATATATAGCTTCCTCCAGATTTGAAGCGTTAAAATAATATAACTCAAAGGTAAGGTTCACGGAATCATCTGTAATGGCGGTATTATCCGCATTTCTGGCAATACCTTGTATAGCAATTCCCGCTTCACTGGCAGAACTCTGAGACATTACAGTCGACATAGTTAGAAATGCAATAAAAAACGAAGTAAGTAATTTTCTTTTCATAATTAGAAATGATTTAAGTTTTGTTTCAGAATTAATTTGATGCATACTTGAAATAAGTGATTACTTATGTGCATTCTTGAAAACAATGTTTTATATTTTTAAATGAATATCTTGATTGTTATGATTTTATCTTGCAAAACTAATTTGGACTCTTTATTCTTAAAAAGAATAATGGAGACAAATAGGAGACATTTATTTTTCCTAATGTTAAAACTCACTTATACAAGTACACACTAAAGCAGAGTTTAAACGCATTACAAAGTAAATCACAAAATGATTTTTCTTAAAAAAATAGGAGGGTGCAAATGTGGGTACATGTTTTGGACCTACATATAGCTAAATCAATATAAATTGGTTTGTTTTATTTTTCGAAAACAAGTTTACTAACAAAAGATCAGATTGAGTTTATATAATCTTCTATGCTGACATCTGCAGAAAGTTCCATCTTTTTGCGCAATCGACTTCTTGATTTTTTAACAGCTTCCAACGATGTATTTCTAAGATTGGCAACTTCTTTTCTACTTAATCCAATACGAGTTAAAGAACATATTTCAATATCCGTTTTTGATAATTCTGGATGTTTACTTTTTAATTTTTTGATAAACTCATAATTTACTTGCTCTATATTTTGCTTGATGAGCATCAACTTTGCATTATCCGACTTACTAGCATTTAAATCTGCGATAATGCTTTTTAAATTAGCACCTTCTTTTTCAGTAGATAACTTTTGAAGATTTTCGGCAATGCGTTCTTTAGATCTAATATGCTGTATAGTCTCTTTTAGCAATTCGGTAATCTCTTCTGTTTTTGTTGCTACTTTGTTGTTAAGTATTATATTTTGATAAGCTTGTTCTTTTATTTTTTGTCTGTTTCTAATATATATGTAAACAGCAATACCCATAATACATAAAGTTAATATCGATATCAGCCAAAGTCTATTGGTAGTTTTTTGTTCTAATGTAGCTTTTGTTAGGATTAACTTTTGCTCATAGGCCAAACTATCTTTAAGTTTTGTTTTTTCAAGTTCAAAGCCTGCTTCTAATTTAGACATTCTTCTCACTTTCTCAATATCATTTCTTTCATCTAAAACATCTTTATACTTGATATAGGTTTCGTAAGCCTTTTTATAGTTTCCTATTTTCACGTATACCTTGCTTAATTCTAAGTATCTATATGGTAATGTATTATCACTTTTTAATTCTTTATTAAGCGCTATCGCTTTTTTAAAATATTTGATGGATTCTTTGGGTTGATTAACATATCTATAATAAACTCCCAAAGCAAAATAGTCTGATTCTATTCCTATTTTGTTATTACTTAGTTGATGTAACTCCAATGCCTTTTTTAAATAAGGAAAATTTTCTTCCATACGACCTACTTTCCTTAAAAAACTGGCATAATTTGCGTAAGATGATGCTCTTTGGTAGTTATTACCAATAGAATCTGCTAATACTATAGATTTGCGATAAAATTTATAAGCGTTGATCGTGTCATTTTGGTCATGTGATAATGTACCCAAAGTACTATAGACCTGAAGCAATTGTTTGCCTTTATTGCGCTGATTAGCAATTTGTTCTGCCTTGATTAAATCATTAAATGCTTCATTAGTATCAAAAATAGACATCCAGGCCAAGGCTCGTTGATGATATGATAAGGCTAATGATTCATAAAGATGATGTTCTTCTTTCACCTTTATACTATTTTGAGCATGTAATAGTGCCTGATCGAAATTGCTCTCACGGCGCTCAAAATAACTCAAAAAATGATGAGCATCTGCTAACCTTTTAATGATGAATTTGTTGTTTACTTTTTTATGATGTTTAACACTATCTACAAACCGAACAATAGTATCCAAATAAAGTTTCGCTCTTTTAGGTTTTCGGTCGGAATTTTCTACGGCATGGTTATACCAATTAGCGACCATAATACTATCGTTAATGACTTCGTTCTGTGCCGTTACACCTAAACAACTCCATAAAAAAAACAAAAATGCTCTGATCTTCATAAACGTTACAATTACTATGCTATCCTATTTTATTTACACTGCTTAAAATCTAATATGAAATTAACAAATATTATGAAGATACCTAATACATAAACACAATTCTAACTATTGTTATTCTGCGGTTTAGAATATTGTTAAGTATTACTTTTGCTAATCTCTTTTAATTCCTGCTCTATTTCTTTTAAACGCATTAATTTATATTCCAGATCCTTCTTTTTAAGATAAAGTTCATTCATCTTATTCATTGGAAGCTGTTGTTTTTTTGGCAAGAATATTTTTTTCAAAAAAGGAAACATAATTGTATTTGTAAACGATACTACAAAGTACCTGTATTATTTTGAAAAAACGACACATACAGCAGGGACATATAGGAGACATTTATCTAAAATAATGATTATCACACACTATTATTTTAAATTCTCCAAAGAATAGAAATTAAACAGATTTTATATACTCTTCTAATTAACTCAAGTTTCCTACAAAGAACTAGTAGATAAGTTCTTTATTTTTGATTGTCGAATTTCAAAAAAGAAGCCCAAATGCTTCCGTACAAAGTTATATCAATCTATTGTGTAATAAACGATCTATTAAAAGAAATGAATTACAAAGAAATAATACCCGCAGATGTACAGATAGTTGAGAACTGACTACAACTATAGTTTTTGTTCTTTATTTTCAGAGGAATCAAACCTTGACTTTGTTGCATATAAAGAGCTTTTTTTTGAAGATACTATCAACAAAAGTGATTTTACTAAACGCCTACCTAAGTTTAAAAGTTATTATTGTTTTTGTTTTTAAGTATTAGGGGGATTTAAATACCTGCGTTGGTGGTATTCTAAACCTATTTTATATTCCTAAACTTAAGTTCGATTAGTAAACATGAATAATACAAAATTATTTGGTTCAATAAGCAACTAAATCGTGTAACTCCCCTAAAATGTTAGACTAAGACAATTTCACACTTTTGTTTACCAGATGTTTTCCAAAATGTTTGCAAAAGTGGAAAACAGTGTTTTCCAGAATCATTCTTTCTTTAAAAACAACACTACCTTACTTACCAAATAAATTTTGAACATGCATAAAAAAGGTCAAAAAGGGGTCATGACTTTTTTGAGCCTTTTGAACTTTTTGACCGTATTAGCTTGTCAAAAGATCAATAAGGTCAGAAAGTTCAATAAGTTCACCTTTCTTTTTTGAGCTTATTAATAAAATGACCATGAGATTCTTTATGAATCCACCCTTTTTCCATAAACTCATCATTATATGGTTTCGAAGTAGATTGGGATAATCCATACTGTTTTCCAATAACCTGATACTCTTTGGTAGTAAACTTTTTGAAATAAAATAAAGAACTAGAGCGATAGCTCGTGGTTTCTTATTTGCAAAAGGGAGTTTACTCAGGATCATTTAATAATCCTGTTAATCATATAATTAATTCTTATCTAACTTGACTAAGAATCTTAGTTATTCACTCTAAAGATGTATCAATATATTTTAGATGATATTTATTTACTACCAACTGTTGCGAGTCTTCTAAAGCTTCCCATGGGAATATGATGTCATTGTCTTTTATGTAAGTAAGTTCTTCCCGAATACCATCTGCATCCCCTAATTCTTCAAAAATATCAATTTTGTCTAGATGCAATTGTATTAGAGTAGTGTCCTTTTTCAATGCAATTGTTAGTTGTTTCAATGCTTTTTCATAAAATGTATACTTCTCAAATATATAACCTAAATTATAAAAACAATAACCCATATGAACTCTAGCTTCATGCATATTCGGGTTGTATTCTAATGATTCATTAAAATAATTTATGGCGGTATTATACTTATCGGCCTTTGTAATATCATCTTCAGCATTCAATGCATCATTGAATATCAAAATACCCTCCATAAAACTCTTAGTACCATCAGATTCATTTATAAAGTTTTTTTCCAAAGATTCTACTAATTTGGAATCATTGAACTCTTTCCCAAACAATTCACTATCCAATAGAAATTGTAGTTTTTTCCTTGATTTTACTAAATCATCTTCTTTTAAAATTTGATTGATTTGCTCTTGAACAAAGTTCATTTTATCTAATTCAAACTCCTTTTTAACTGTCATTCCAGTAGTGTAAATGGTAACAGGAATAGTAACTAATACAGAGATCAATGGTATAAGCACTGTCCACCAAATAGTTCTGTTTTTTATCTGTTTTTCCTTAATTTCTAGTTTTTTAATAATTTCTTCCAATTCCATTTGTAAACTTTCAAAATATTAATTAATGAATATTTGGAGTCTATATCTAAATTTTATTTATCTGAAATTTCCCCGTTTTAAAAATACCAAAAAAATCAACAACCATTTTTATCTCAATATTTTATAGAATTTTGGTAAATTATGAATAGATGAACAAAATCAGAATACAACCAATAAGTTGGAAAAACTAACTGCTTCGCAGTTGGAGTGGCTAGAAGTGGTTAAATATGATGAGGTATTACAACCAATGGAGAGTCATAAAAACAACAAAATTCATTGAGATAATTTTAATTATATTCTTTTTTAGACACTATTATTAATATTTATTTTTATGATAAAATTGGATTAACCATCCTCCTATCAACCATGCTGAAATTCCTATTGGTATCTACCACCAATTAAATTTTTCAATTTGTTGAGATTANTTTAATTTTCTATAACAAATAGAAGATTTCTATTAATTTGTTAATTATTTAAATTTCCATACTTTTATAAAACTATTRAANAAAAAAACCGCCTCATTAAGAGACGGTCTTCATACTAACTTTTGTTTTTGGATTTGATAATTGCAGTTATCATTCCAATGAGAGCAATCAAAACAGCTCCGATTACAGAAATTATTTCTGATGTCATGGTTTTAAGAATTGGCAGCTATTTTGTTAACAAAAGAGAACCAAGTCGATACTTAATTGTATCGGCTTTTTTTCTACTCTGCTGCCTTTTTAGCAGGGTTCTCCTTAACTTCAATTAATCTGATAATTAAAGAGTTAAGCCTTTGAAGTAAATTAAAACAAAATGATACTATAAATATAACAGGCAAAGGAGGGAATTTTCGCCTATTCTTTTACTAATTCGCGAATGGATAACCTTGATGAGTGGTTTTATACTTCATACTGGTAGATGACCGTTTTTTAAAAATCACTATATTTTTGTAAGAAATTCCTACAATCAATGTAATCAATACTCATTCTTCATTCTTACTATTGATGATAGGTGAGTTTTTGTAATGTAAGTTTATGGAACACGAAACAATTATTTATGTATCGATTGGAATATCTTATGTTGCTAATCAAATCAAGACTAGAATACATCTATAAATCATTCCTAGACTTTCATCAATAAATGATTGGGGAAACTACCTCTCATTTCTACTTCCTAGTCTATTAGCCATCTACAGTAAACATAATTATATTTAATAGATGTCACCAGCATTTCATTGATTGCATCTTGTAGTCTTACTTTATCTCCTTGACTGAATTTCATTTATGCAAAGGTAATTCTATTTATTTCAAAACTCATTTTTCCACTGTAAATCAAAAAGTTATGAAGAACTATTTAATTAATAAAATAGAAATATTCCCTTTCAAAATATTCAAATTACAAATTGTTTCTCTAAATTAGTTGATATTAAAATACTTACAGATGTACCAGTATATTTCCAATTTTAGGCAGCATTGAAAGAAACACATGAATGATCCAAGAGTAATAGCAGCAATTATAACATTAATAGGAGTAATTATCTCCATTGCAATTTCTTTTTTCATCAATTATCGCTCACACAAACTTGACGAAAAGGAATTGTACAAATCGATAGAACGGGATTACGCTCTTGAACTACTAAAAAAAAGACTAGAGTATTACCCGAAATTGAATTTTGAACTAAGCTCATTTCATAAAGAAATTCATTTAAAAAACGAGCTGTCTAGAGATTTAATTCTTAGCTTTTTCGATAAGACAAATAACCTCAATTCAACTTATTCTATATTTTTTAGTACAGAAACAGTTGCTGAATATTATAAACTTTGGACATGTTTGATTAAGCTACTTAGCAATACACAGGAAGGAGAACTCATTTCAAAACAGAGCGGGTTAAATGATTTAAAAAAATATATGCAATGCGTAGAAATAGCGTTGAAAAAAGATATAGGAGTTTTTATTGTTGATTTTCAAGATGGTGAGAGAAGTAAGAAATTAGAGCAGTCATACAAAGGAATTCAAAAACAACTAAAAGATACGTAGCTCGCTTCAGCTGATATTCAAATGGCAATAAAATTAAAATAAACAGCATTAAAACCACTCATTTTTTATTACAGGACCTTATAGACAAAAAATCAAACCCTAACATTAAAGAAATCATGAGTATGCATACTAACAAAACAGAGGGAAATAAGAGTAAATCGTTAACTAATAAGACGTCACAAAAACACAACATTAGTGAGTCTTCTGTCCAATTTGTGGATAATCGTTCTGAAGCGGCGGCACAAAGGAAAATTTATGAGGTTGTCCACAATAGTAATCAAGTAGAGCAAGTTACTCAATTGCAGTCTATGGCGGAAAACTACTCTGCAAATCAACAACAGCTCATCCAAAAGAAAGAAAACAAAACCGGATTACCTGACAATTTGAAATCTGGAATTGAAAACCTATCTGGTTACTCAATGGATAATGTAAAAGTGCATTATAATTCAGATAAACCTACTCAATTTCAAGCCCATGCCTATGCACAGGGAAATGACATCCATTTGGCTGCTGGTCAAGAAAAACGCCTACCTCATGAGGCTTGGCATGTAGTGCAGCAAAAGCAAGGTCGAGTAAAAACGACTAGACAAATGAAAGGGAATGCGAATATTAATGATGATGATGGTCTTGAAAAAGAGGCTCATGTTATGGGGCAAAAGGCTTTAAACGTGGATATTGAACAAACGAATTCGTTAAGTACAGAAGGGACAACTTCAACCGAAGTTATTCAAAGAAATGCATTTTTAGACTCGTTAGCAAATGCTGCCGGACAGATCGACTACGCAGTGATTTCAGGTGGTGGTGCAACACCGAAACAAAGGGATTTATATAATGGAATAAAGGACGCGATCAATAAGAATCGAAGAAATCAGGCGATGTTGGCAGCTATCCAGGCATGTGGATTTGGAGCAGAATTTAGAGCCTATGCTACTCATAATGGAATCAACATAGAAAAATTTGCCACTATCGGTCAAGATATCAGATCATCTCACTCTGGGGGAGCAATAGACCCTAATCTCCCTCAGGCAGCCTATGAAACCGTGCCGGTAGCGAATGCGGGAACAGTGGTTTCAACTGCACCACCGGTGTTAGCCACGTTAGCTGACCATGCTAACTACGAATGGCTAAAAAATACAACTACAGATCATACAACTGACCCAGATCATCCAAAGTTTCGGGGACCAACTGCAACTGGTGGAGCAAAACCTACTTTGGGTGATTCCATAAACCCAGGACCTACTCCAAATGTAAGATTAGCACCAAATGCAAACAGGGTTGCGTCATATTTTGAACTAGGAGCTCATTCGGTTCATACATTGCAAGATGGTGTGATGACTAAGGTAGTTAGTGGTACTAGAGTGGTTTTTGATCCGTTTTCGGATCGATACTTTGTATCCGAACATTACGCCAAACAATATGAATTAACTAACGTTCCGGCTGCAACAACACATGGGTATTACGCTAGAATGCAAACAAGCATAAATAATTTTATTACGAAGCCCATTTATCTTGGCGTACCTGCCAATTGGCAAAAAAATCAAAGGGAAAATTTCTTGTATCCAAAAATTGATAAAGCTTTTGATAACCTTTCGTAAGAAAGATTGTTTATTTGTCTTGCCAAAAAAAACTTATAAATAAAATCAAACCACTTTAAATTTTATTTTTCTGTTTTAAGTTTCTTATTATCCCTTCTCACCATTTTACATTTAATGACACTTAGCAATTGATTAAAAACTATCACTAACACAACCTATAAAACAATAAAATGTTTGTTTTTTTTAAATTTTCATAGTTTAGAAATAAGAATCCTTTATTAAAACCCCAACTCCTCATAAACCACCTCATTGAGCATCACATCAATTCGAATAAATCCTCAAATCTTATACTGCTTAGGCGTTATTCCAAATTGTTTTTTAAAGGATTGTGAGAAGCTGGAAAGGCTAGAAAAGCCCATTTCTTCATAAATTTCACTAGCTGTTTTTTTATGGACACCTATGAGATAGGCGGATTTTTCAAGTCTTTTTTCGCGAATCCATTTTCCAGGAGATCTACCATAAACATCAAAAAACACCCTTTTAAACGTAGATACACTCATATTGCACAAAAAGGCCATTTCTTCTATAGTGCCCAGATTAAACACATTGTTTTCTATAATTCTTTTGAAAACAGTTTCATTGCCATAGCCTATAGAATTCTTAAAAAAATCAATGACCGATGCTCCATATCGCTCCAAGAGGTATAGCATGATCTCTTCAAATTTTAACCGTTGTAATCTAGGTGAAAAAGGAACATTAGTGTCATCAAAAATTTGTTTGATGGAGTTTTTAAAATGATCTAGATAAGAATCTGTGGAGATCGAGATTTTATCCGCTATAGGAATCGTTGCTTTTTGAGCATCGATTACATCTTGATATTTATACCTGATTTGATCCAAAGCTGTATTGTTAAAAAAAATCAAGATACTGTGATAAGGCTCATCATTTGGCAAAATCTTAGTCGATAAATAATTCCCTGCTTTAAATAATAAGCAAGAAGTATTGTCGTAAAACAAACTTTTATCCTCGACCAGAATATGCTTTTTTCCTGTTAGCAAAAGAGTAATACAATGACTATTAAAGGTAATCTTCGTTCGATAGTCTGCATCTCCACTAATATGATAATAAAACATCACATCATGGTACTCTGGCACACGTGTACCTATTAAAATATCCGGAAGATTGATTATGTCCATAACTGTAAATCTCTAAAAAAAATAGACATCATTCTTTATAAAATCGAAAAAATCGCATAGATGAGCTTTTTTCTAAATTTTTTGAACCAATCTCATAAGTTCTCTTCCTTCTATTTGGTCTTTTTTTGTAAAAACTCAAAGGATGCGATGTTCTRTAATCTAAAAAATACCTATCATGAGTAATAAAAAATTAAACCGAAGAAATATGCTTAAAACCGCTACCCTATCTCTCGGAGGATTATCGGTAGCCGGTTTCACTTCAGAAAAACTCTTTTCTGATGATACTAAAGGAAGCCATTTCAAAGAAAAAGTTGCTTTTATTACTGGGGGTGCAAGAGGTATTGGTTATAGTATAGCAGAAGAATTGGCCAAATTAGGTGTTCATATCGCTATTTATGATATTGCTGCCAACATCAAGGAAATACCTTACGAATTATCTTCTGCTACGGATCTAGAAAATGCGAAAACAAAAATCGTTTCACACAATGTTAAGTGTTTAACATTCAAAGGGGATGTTCGCAACGAGGAGCATCTTAAGAATGCATTAAATGAAACCAAAGAAAAATTTGGAAAAATAGATTTTCTAGTAGCAAATGCAGCTGTTACCCGCTTTGGTGAATTAGTGAACCATGATGAAAAAACGATCCAAACACTACTGGATGTTAATTTAAAAGGCGTCATCAATACGGTGAAAACTTCCATTCCAATTTTTAAAGAGCAGAATTCTGGCAGAATCATTACGATCAGTTCTATGGCTGGTAGAGAAGGTACGGCTTTGTTTCCAGTATATTCTGCTACAAAATGGGGCGTGATTGGTTTTACCAAAAGCATGGCCATAGAATTAGGTACCCATAATATCACCTGTAATACCATATGCCCAACAGGTATACGAACCAAACTTGTTTTGAATGATCACATGGCAAAAATATTTGGAGATACGGAAACAAGCGATAAGGGAGAAGGATTCAATACCTATTTGAAATCTTCCGTACACACCATGCCAGTAGGCTTATTAGATCCAATTGAAATCGCAAAAACAGCTGTATTTCTTTGCAGTGACGGCGCCCAGTACATTACTGGTGCTGCATTGGATGTTGCAGCTGGTTGTAACTCTAGAAACTCAGCCTAATCAATGACATTTTCAAAAAATAAATTAAACAACCTTGATAAACTTTTAATCCATGAACCTAAATCGAATTGGAACATTATCATTACCCTTTCTAATGCTTTTTATGTATTACAGCAATGCACAACAAAATGCTTCTGGCTCAATAAAAACTTTGTACGAGATTGAGGATCATGTTTATCTATTTCAAGGTGGTGGAACTTGGGCGCTAAACTCTATCATTCTAGAAGGTAAAGATACATTAACGCTGATCGACACACATTTCTCAGATGAGAACAACCTAGCGTTGATTCAGCAGTTGAAAGATACATTCCCTAATAAAAAAGTAGGTACTATTGTGATTTCACATCCACATGCCGATCATTTTATGGGAGTTAAATTATTCAAGGATGCTTTTGGTGAGATTGAAGTAATTTCTATTGAAGGAGAGCGAAATCACATGAAACAAACGGCAAAAATACTATATAATGCTTATCAAGAAGTTTCTCCTAACCAACTGGTAAAACTTCATGAAATAGTATACCCAAATAAGCAAATGGGTAAAGATTTTACGATTCATTTTTCTGATAGAGTAGCTCAATTTGAACTTGTGGATCAAAATGAAAGCTGGAAATCACTTATCATGTATCTACCTGATACACATCTAATCTATTTAGGTGATTTGTATTGGGGCGGACTAACATTAGACATAGAGGGTTTTGGCGCATCGCTTATTCTATGGGAAAAAGAACTTAGAAACATCATGGATAGAAAAACTGGAAAAATCATACCAGGTCATGGAGTGGGCTTGCCAAGTCGAGATACTATTCTAACCTTTCTAGATGATATTTTAAGTTTTATCAATACAAGTAAAGCATTTATTGAACAGGGAATGCAACGTGAAGATTACATCACGAGTGACTTTCATAAAGAAATTATCTTTTTTGGCGGACGGGAAATGAACTTAAGTCAAGCCTATGACGAAATAAAAACAGCTATAGAAAATGAAAAAAATTAAACAAACAATATTTCAAATCGCAATGCTATTAGGATGTATGTATTCTTTACATGCACAGGAGCAGCATACAAAAATAACCGCTCCACCATTTATGGCGAGCAGCACCAATTTTTCTATTTCCTTATTTGATGCAACTCCAGAAAGCGTAAAAGAGATTTTACCAGAAGGAATGCAACCAAAAACAAAAGAAAATGGTTTTGTAACCGTAGGTTTTGAACTATACACAACAGCTCGTATTTATGGTATGCCCAAATTTTCCATTGCTTTTATATACGTTGAAGTTGAAAATTGCGATGCTAAAAATGGAACAGCTGGTCATTGGGCCGTTTGGGGCAACACCAATAATAAAGAAGTCCTGAACAATCTAGTATCAAACTATAAATTTCCGTATGAATATTCGTCTGGAATATATATCACATCCCAAGAAGACAACTACTCTGGTACCATCACTGGCAATGAAGGAGAACGTATTCACTTAAAACTAAAAATACTAAAAGAAACAACTCCTTTCACCGCTGAAGGTATCGTAAATATGTGCGGAAGAAAAGAAAATGGAGATACCGTATTATCTGAAGTTACTTGGTTCACGAATGGGCAAAATGCCGAAGTGATTTCACTCGATATTACTCCGGCAAATAATAAAGTTTTACGGCTATTAAAAGATTTAAAACCATTCTGGTCCATGGTCAGTAAAGAACAGACGTTTTGCTATTCTAGCCCAATCATCTTAAATAACAACCCTTAAATCCTCTAAAATGAATTTTTCTATTATCGATTTTATCATTGGGTTGACCTTAATCAACACGCTCCCCCATTTTGTTTTGGGAATTTGGAAAGGACGAATGTTTAGTGGGCTAGGATTTGGAAACACACAAAACATATTGTATGGCTTACTGAATTTTGGTATTTCAATCAGTCTGTTTATCTATCAATATGGTTTTGATGGTCTTTTACAAAATGAGATCTTTTTGGGAGGCTTGTTTGTAGTCATCTCCTATTTTGTTGTTGGCAAACTATGTTACAAGTATTTTCACCAGATATACTTTTTGAAAAAAAAAGATAGTTCATCCACCTAAACAAAATATCATAAGAATGTAAAGCTCATCAATTTTAATTACCCTTCTATTTAATCCGCTTACCTTCATAAGACTTAATACCATATTGATACAAAAGAATCGAATTGAACTCGTCTTTTTCATTTTTTACAAATTCCACCTTCAGTTCCTCATCCACCAGGAAGATATACTCTGATTGTGCAACCAACCTAACGAGTTTTTGCCCAGGAATAACCAAATGAAGTTTGCCATTCGTTGCTGTTATATCGAAGGTAACATTCTCCTTTATTTGAAAATGTCCGGTATAATTCTTTAAGCTTTCGGAGGAAATTTTATATTTTTCTGTAGGTACCAACTTTTTATTTTTTACTGTGAAGATTTCCTTTCCACTATCAAAATAGAATTCTACGATTTTTTGATATACCTTGAAACCGTCATCAGCATTTGTAAAAATCACCATCCCCTTTTTAGAGATTGGAAACAATACCACAAAAGTTTTGATACCATTTTCATCACCAGAGTGCATCATTATCAATTCTCCATTGGAAAGTGAAGGTATGATCTCCCACCCCAATCCATAAAATAAGTTCTCTTTTACCTGAACTTGAGGAGTTATCATTTCATCAAATAGGGATTTTGAAAGGCCTCCACCGTTCAATACGTAGGAACATACTTCAGCATAATCCTTTATGGTTGTCTGCAATCCAGCAGCTGCATTTAATTCAGTTCTGGGTGCATAATCATATTCTTCCAAATTAACATTATAAGGATATGCGACCTTTTCCAAGTTCCAATCAGGATTCCAAGTAAATGCAATGTCAGTTAGTTGTAGTGAGTTAAAAAGTACCTCATCAGCCCACTGCGGCAAAGTTTTCCCTGTTTTATTGGTAAGAGCTTTTCTTAAATATTCATAGCCTTCTCCAGAATACAGATATTGACTACCAGGTGTAAACTTGAATTCTAGTTTTTTAGACGGACTCATATTTCTCCAATTGACAAATCCAGATTGGTGGCTTAATATATTTCTGGCGTTCAACTTTTTTAGATGATCATCCACTTTCAAATCAGGATCAATATGATATTTATAGAGCGGTTCATCCAATGATAACACCCCTTTTTCAATCAGATTAAGCACTACTATTGAAAAGATAGGTTTTGTTAAGGAAGCTACCGTAAAAATGGTTTCATTGCTTGCCGGAACTCCTTTTCTTTGCTCTCCAAAAACCTTGGTATACGGTACTTGTCCATCTTCAATAATAGCTACTGCCACAGCAGGTACTTTATATTCTTCTTGCCATTTAGGAATGGATTTTTCCAGTTCGTTAATGACTTTAGTCTGACTATGGACACTTACAGTAATTATTAGTAGAAGAAATTTTAAACCTTTCATAGGATATATTGATTTTAAGATTTGACTAAACACTCGCTTCAATGGTTACAGCATTACACACATTTCTTTCACATTTGATGCCTTTTTAGAAAGTCCATCTCTGTGGTCACATTTTTTTACTTGGTTCAAGTCCATAAATAGAAGTAATTTCTATTGGTGCTAAGTGGAAGGAAGTGCCTTGTTCTTTAAGCTTTTCGATTACTTTTTTGTTGGTTTTTGATAACTGTTCTTTAACGTCTAAATCATTACCGTAAGACATAACATCTATAAGATTAGGCAAGTTATACATTGGCCATAGGTTCTTTATACTATTATTTTCCATTAACACCCATCTCAATCTGTTCATATTTGAAAGTGGTACTATTGATTGTACCTGGTTATTGGAAAAGAATAGTTTTTTGATATTAGGTAAACCATTCAAAACCGAAATATCCTTGATTTTATTATCTCTTATATCCAACCATTCAATACTTTTCATATCCTTTAGAAATTCAATATTGTCTAAGTTATTTTTTCGTAATACTAACACACCAATATTATTCAATTTAGATATCGCACTAAAGTCTTGAATATGAGTATCCATTAAATTGAGCTGTACTACCTTTTTAAGATTTGAAATAGGTTTAATATCTACAATCGGATTTTTTTCAAGAATTAAAATCTCAAGATCAACAAGATGCGCAATTGGTGTGAGATCGCTTACGCTGTTATTAGGAATCCAAATTCCTTGGAGTTTTGATAGTGCTTTAAAAGGTGATAAGTCATTGAGTTGATTGAATGCCATATTAAAATGCGTCAATTCCTTCCAATTTTTAATGACTGAAATATCTGTGATTTTATTAAAATTTCCAGTAACATTTTTAATGTTTACCAAAGTGGAAAGACTATCTATATTTGAGATTTTATTTCTATCGAAAGACAGTGATTTTAAATTGATAAGATTACCTATTGGATTGATATCTTCAATTCCATTACCATTAACATTTAGTACTTCTAGTTTAACGAGATTGGCGATAGGTTTTAAATCCTGAATATTATTATTATCTAATCTTAAATAAGTAAGATTCTTAGCATACTCTAAACCTTTTAATGAAGTAATCCCTTTTCCAACGGCTATGAATCGAGTTAGTGATTCCAAATCTGATTTTGATAATTCACCCGTTGGTTTATCCATGTATTCTCTGATGGCTAGGTCTAGATAAAAATCATTAATAACGACAGTATCAGTTTTAGTTTGAGCGAAGATTTGACTACTCAGGACAAGTATCAACATCAAAGAGAAAATTCTTAAGTATTTCATTTTTGTTCATCTTTTTTGTAAAAATGAATATTCCTTTCCTCTCAAAAAAAAGAATGCTGTATCAAAAAGTTTCAAATCATATTATGAAACTTTTTTCTCATTCTCTAGCTGAGCTATATATTCTTTTGGCGTCTGAGAATTGAATTTATAAAATGCTCTATAAAAAGTAGTTTTAGATTTAAATCCGGAATCTTTAGCAATAGACTCTAAGGTTAGATTGTGGAGGGCTCCGATTTTAAGCTTATCTTTTACTTCTTCTATTCTATACTTATTTGTAAAATCATTAAACTTAGTGTTCAAGTGATTGTTGAGTAAGTTTGATAATGCACTTGGATTTGTTTCTAATTGTCTTGCAAATGTTGCTAACGAAAAGTCTGAATTCAAATAAGGTTTTTCAGTTTTCATTATTCTTAAAATGTTCTGTAATTTTTGATCTATAAAATCTTTGTCAACTACCTTCCTATTCTTATTAAAAGTTGAATAGGTCAAATACCCCATTAAGGAAATGATGTAGAGTAACATCGCATTGTATACCTTAACGAACATTGTCAATGAAAAACCTAACCAAATATCTAAAGGTGAACTTTTCCAATATCCATAGATTTTACCTAAAAGCGCAGAGATTAGTTCCACCATAACCCCAACAAAAAGGAATATGAGCAAATATGTAATCCATTGAATATGTTTTTGCTTGCTGTTTAGTATTTTCTTTTCGCTCAATTCTTGAAAAGACAAGAATGAGTAACCGCAAGCCATCAGAAGTAATACAATATTATGAACAAAATTGATTTGAAAATATCCCATCCCCATTGCCCAATTACCTTTTTCTTCAACTGGAATTGATAGTGTACCTATCCAAATAAAAATATAGTACAACCAAAAAGAAATAGGGATCATCAAATGGAGACTATTCTCTCTATTAAGTCTAAAGGTGAAATTGAAAATAGATTTTAAATAGAGATATAGAATGGGAAAAACGAAAATGACCAAGTGCAAAGGAACAAACAACAGGTATTTATGCTTATGGATTAATCCAGCGTTTCCGAAGAAAGCAGGCAATAGTGATACACCAATGACGAGTAGTAAAGAAATCAGTAGTTTATTTTGAATTAGCCTCCAATTTCTATTTCTCAATATTAAAAATATCATTGTCCCACTCTGAAATAGACCAATAAGAATAAGAGTTGAAGTAAGATTTAGATTCATCGTTCTTTAATCATTATGAAAATGTAAATTTAGGTATTCCAGAAATGTTTCCTATAATACTATCCACTCTTGATCTAATTATTCTGCATTATTATATTCGACTTGAAAGTCAAGCGGCATCATTTGCGAGGAAATTAATAGCCAACAGCTCTTCATTAAATTAGAAAAACTATTACCAGCAAGACATTCGATTATCCTATTGAGGTCGATACAAGTAATAAACCACCTAAGAAAGAAGTCTTTCTTTATTGATGTTAATAATAATCATCCATTTTACTTTATCATCTTAGGAAGAATATATTTTTCTATGATCTTTTCCGTCTGTCTCCCAGAACCTCTTTTGTTATAATTTTCGGTAGTAACGACAATTACTGCATTTAATTCTGGAATAATACTGATATACTGACCTCCATTGCCTCTCGCCTCTATAGTTGATATTGATTTTTCATTAACCGTATATGTCTCGTGCCACCAAAAGTATCCGTATGCATTCTTTTTAGAAGTATTTTCTAGCTTAGTATGTTTTTTAAAAGAATCATGGATCCATTGTTCACTAAGGATACGTTTACCATTCCATACTCCTTTGTTCAAATATAGTTGCCCAAATTTTAGCATATCGCGAGGTCTCATATAAATTCCACCAGCGAAATATGGATTTCCTTTATGATCTGTATTCAGGATATAATTATGAATACCTAATAGAGCAAACAATTTTTGGTGCATGTAAAATTCTAATGGATAAGATAATCGTTCGCTCAAATTTACACTTAGCAAAAAAGGATCCGCAGACATATAATTCGTATGCTCTCCAGCATTATATTTCAGTTTTGGTTCTAAAACGGTTTTTAGCCAATCATCAGTTTCTTGATAATAATCTTCATATACTCCAATACCAGAACTCATAGTCAATAAATGTTCTATGGTTATTTTTGACTTTTCTTCATCTTTGGTGTATTGATATGATTGTGGTATATATTCATACACTTTTTCCTGGGTACCTGTGATAATTCCATCATCTATTGCTAAACCTATGATGGCCGAACCTATACTTTTTCCTGCCGAACGTAAATCATTGGTGGTAGACGTATTGGTACCTCCAAAATAATTCTCGTAGTGTATTTTGCCATCTTTAGTAACCAACACACTTTCAATTCCTTTGAGTTGGTTTTCATCAATATCATTTTCTAGTTTTGGAAGTAACAGTTTATTTTTAGCATATTTCCAACCATCTTCTATATGGATTAAGAATCCTTTTTCTTTGGCATCTGTTTTTTGATATCTTATTTTGCTTAACTCTACTTCATTTAAAAGCACACTCAAAATGATTTGATCTTGTTGCAATTCACCTTGAAACATCATACCTGTTTTATAATCTTCAAAAGAGATCTGGTTGTTATGTATTTCTAAATCATTCACCCAATAGGTTCCTAAAAGTGGATAGGCTCCATATCCTTCGACAGAGTTATATACTTTTCTTATTTCTAAGTAATGGGACTTAGATTGCAAGTAATGATTTGCAGAAAGGTTTAATATTCCTTTATATGACTCGCCCTTTTTTTGAAGTTGGATAGGGTAAAAATCAATACCTAGTTTTATAAAACCGTTAATTTTAGAGGTATCTTCGTCTACAATACCTTCAAAATATAACTTATTACCAAGTGGAACGTTTAGCGTATCTTTTAAAGTAAATTCTTTACGGAAGAGTTCTTTCTCATTAGCCAGGATTAGAGACGCTTTAGAACTTCCTAAATCTTTTATGGTAACAGCTATCTCGAAAGCATTATTTTGGGCTGCTTGACCTTTCCATAAGCCTGCATAATTTTCAAAGTTGACATGCTGCTGCGCGTAACCAGCAATCATGGTCATAAAAAACAGCCCTACTTTTAGAAATGAAAAAAAATGTTTTTTGTTTATAATCATAACTTCCAATTACAAAATTTTTAATGAAACATATACTAGCATCGAACTTCAATCCAGTTTTAATTATAAATTCTGAATGAATATATATTAGAATTCGCAACTATTACGTATTATTATTCTCAGATTAGATGTAAAATATTATAAACGATTCATACGTTTTTACTAATCTTGTTTTTCTAGAAAAAACTTTTGTAAAGAAACTTTTTTAATCCTTTTGATAGTTCGAATTTTTATCAAAAAGTGTCTTAACGTATAATTTAGGACTATTATGTTTCTTTTAAACAGTATGATTTAGGAAAGTTTATAGGATGATTATTACGATACTAAAAAAATAAAGCTTTACATAAATGCATATATCCTTATATGAGTTTTTTATTTTATTAATTATAGGTCAGTGTATCTTTCTAATTTTTGCGATACAGTATATTCCTAAAAAAAACTCAGGTACCAATAGAATGATACAGTACCTATTAGCTATTTATAGCTTTTATTTACTAGAAAGGGTTATTCATTCTGAAATACCAGGTGACTTTCTTAGAAGATACGCTCCTTTAACCAATGTTTTTTACCTTTTTATTGGTCCATTTGTATACACCTATATTAGACGTTTATTATTTTTTGAAAATGGAAAATACCATTTAGCATTCTACCATTATTTACCCGCAGTATTGTATCTATTGTATGTTTTTTTTCATATCTACATGTATGATTCAATAGTAGACTTATGTAATTATCAAACCATTTTCTTTTTTACTGTAGAAATCTTATTTTTTATATCAATTACCACATACCTTTTTAAATCCTACCTACTTTTTAACTATTATAAGAAGAACAAAACCAAAGAGTTATCTTTTAATCCTAATAGTACCAAGTATATCCAGGTAACACTTATATGTTTGATGTTATATATGTCATTTTGGTTATTAGGAATATTCGAGCTATTTGATATTATCACATGGATAAAAAGATCTTTAATTTATGATATCTCCTGTTTAATTTTTGGTGTGCAGATTTATATTGTCAGTTTTTATAATCTAAAATATCCTGAAATATTTAAAATTCCGTTTCCCTCAAATATTAAAAGTGAGCAGAAAAAAAAGAATAAACTTGATGAGCAAGAAGCCAACAAGATTAAAAATCTGGTAGATGCCTTCTTTAAAGAAAAAAAGGGATATCGACAGGCAGAATTAAGCCTGTCTATTTTGGCTAATGAAATTAACACCACTACCAATAAACTGTCTTGGGTTCTGAATAATATCTACAAAAAGAATTTTTATGAGTTGGTAAACGAATATAGAGTGGATGAATTTATTCAAAGTATTAAAGAAGACAAACACAAAGAATACACAGTAGTTTCTATAGGTTTTGATGTAGGTTTTAAATCTAAATCCACTTTTTACAAAGCATTTAAAACGATCACAAACTTTACTCCCACAGAATACATCAAAAAGATCGAATCAGAGAAGAGAGCAGAAACCTCAGATGCATAGTTTTCTTGTAAACAAATATTTTTTCACTAATCACTTTATATTTTTAACTATAGTATTTACGAATTCATAAGTGTTAAATGAAGGTGTGGCTTGCGAAATACAATACGATAGTACTGTCTTTGTTTCTGGACTATAACCAATATATGTTCCATAAAACCCATAATGTCCGAAGAAGACATCTCCATTATAAATAGATTTGTAAATCCCTAATCCATAAGGAAGGTGGTTATCTATAGTAGGCTGTACTGCTATCATTTTCTCTAATGATTGTTTTGAAACTAGTTTTCCTTCAAAAAGAGCTTCTATAAAAGTGGCGAGATCTTGATGGGTACTCAGTAATCCTCCACCAGACCAATCAAAAGAAGTATTTACCGAGTTAAAATCAATGTTACCGACATATTGATGTATTCTAGGTTTATTGGTTTTTGTGTTTTCATAAAACTCAAAATAAGTGTTTTTTAAATCCAATGGATAGAGAATACGATCTCGAATGGATTGCGATAATGATTTCTGTTCTAGTTTTTCTATTAATAAACCTAGCAACACATAATTCATGTCGGAATAGTACCAACAGGTATCAGGTTTACATTTTGGTTCTTTATTTAATCCGAATTCAAAATAAAGGTTGACCACGTCTTTAGGCTGATATTGCTGCTCTGGATTTTGCATAAGGCGTTCGAAAAAGGCTTCCTGTTTGTCATTGAAAATATCTGCTATCCCACTTTTGTGTAACAATAACTGTTTAATGCTTATCTCTTTAACGAAAGATATGTCTTCCAAATAATGAAAATCATCCAACTGCAGATAGTCAACACCTTTCAAATAGGAATATATCTTATCTGAAAGACTAAGCTTCCCTTCTTCCTGCATTTGCAAAACAATGGTTGATACAAACAACTTAGTACCGCTGGCAATTCTAAATTGATCTGTTGATAAGGTCTTCTCTCCTTTTTTTTCTCGAAGGCCAACTGCTTGGTCTATATACACACTATCTTGTTTTTTTATATATACCGATATACTATGTACTGGATTTTCTGATGTGACATCCAATTTATTCAACAAAAGTGCATTTGAGTTTTGAGCATTTATATTAAAAAAAGCACTAAGCATTATTAAATAGATATATTTCATAATCGTACTATTAAATGGTATATGATTGTAAATATCCTTGATCTTCAAAACCAAGCTTGTGATAGATAGGAGCTCCTAATTTTGATGCTACTAAATGAATGTAATTACTATTGTTTCTTAATGCTACGGAAAGTAAGTGTTGTGTCATTTTTTTTCCTAATCCTAGTCCTCGATATTCTTTTTTGGCACCAATCATATGCAAACCTGAATCACCATTTGAATCCATAAATACAATTCCGCAGCTCACATATTTATCTTGGTGCTTTCCCAAGAATAATTGAACTTTTTTACTTTTTATCAGAGGTTGGATTGTACTATCATAAATACTGTACCCGAATGCTGCTGACGCAATTTTTGCGAAGGTTTGAAAACCCAATCTACTAGTTACTCTTATAATATCTGGATAAAAAATATATTGAACCTCATCATCAATTTTCTTCGTCATTGCCGTCACAGAAGATGTTTGAGTAAACCCGTTGGATCGTAAAAACCTTTCAAGTATTTCATTTTCCGCTACTGCTAATGATCTAGACAGATGATGATTCATTATCTTGCACTTCAATTCTTCAATATGATTTTCGTTAAGATCGAATATTTTAGAAGGCCAAGTGGCATTTTTAGGAGAAAGACTAGAAAATCCATCGTACTGATGAAAATATCCTCCCACTTGACCGATATGTCTCCAAAATTCAAACTGATGTTTTATGGCTACTGGTATCATCACTAAACATATTCAGTAGTAGAAGCCTCAATAAGAGCAGCAGAATCTTCATAGAAACGGTATTCTTTTATCATCTCATCTTCTATCACACAAAGTTGTACCCAATTGCTATTGAATAATTTTCCTGAACTTCTCACTAAATGCGAAAAAGAGCCTTTGGCAACTACTAAATTATCGGCTGCCTCCATCACATTTTCAACTATAAATTCTTTAGTTTCAAAAAGGGTCACAATATTATTTAGAAATTGCTGAGCTTCTTTTTTAGTACGATAGATACCATGTAGCTGCTCTGCAGGTCGCTCTTCTTCTTTTACACTCACAATATAACAATCTGGATGAAAAACATTCAATACAGCTTCTAGATCTCCTTGTTGAAAAGCATTAAAATAAGCTTGCACTACTTCTACATTTGTTTTCTTAGGTGCAACCTTGGAATCTACAAAAGCCAAAAATGCCTTATCAAGATGTTGTAATTCTAAAGAGTCTTTGATAACACCTTTATCTATATTAAAGGTTCTATCAAAATCACCAAGAGAATATGTTGCTTTTAGAAGACCTCCCCATAATGGAATCAACTTTGCCAACTGTAGTAAGTGAGTACGCGCACCTGTAGCACCAGGAGAGGTACTTAACAATAAAACTGGTTTTTCTTCAAAAAATCGTTGTGTGATTACAGAAAGCCAATCCAATGTGTTTTTCAAAAATGCTGATGGTAAGCCATTGTGCTCTGGCGAAGCTATGACGAAACCTTCGCTTTCCTGAAAAATCGAGTATAAATCTTGGATTGATTTTGGAATACCTTTGGCTTGTATTAGAGGTGAATACATTGGTGCTTCAAATTTCTTAAGATCAATAAACCTAATATCATAATTAGGATATCTGTTAATTACTGAATGGATTAATTTTTCGTTAATGGAATCTGGACTATTACTTCCAGAAAAGGCTAAAATCTTTTTCATTTTATTCTATTTTTTAATTTATAAATATTGATAATTATTAACTAACGTTAGCTCCAAGGCTAGAAACCTGAGCAAGCCATTGTTCACGTTGTTTTTCGGTTGAATCTTTTATAGCTGCGAGATAAGTAACCTTCACAGGTTTTACGCCACAAAACTCCAAGATTCCTTTTTTAAACTGATTGATAGCTGGGTTTTTCATTATCAAACTATTATACCAACTCACGGTATCTGCCGTTACGATAATTCGAGCGGTTTTCCCTTTCAATAATTTATCAGGAAACAATTTCCCTTTTTGATATTTAAAAGTGATACCTGGTAAGAAAGTGCGATCAATAAAGCCTTTCAGTAAAGCAGGAATGCCATACCACCACATCGGAAATATCCAAACAAGATGTTCTGCTTCTTTAATCTTTTTAATAGCCATTTCTAAATCGGGTTCTAAGGTATAAGGGATTCTATAACCATATTTTAAGTTCAGGTCAAAATGAAGTTCCGAAAGATTTAAGGTTTCTACTACGACATTTCTTGAAATCGCACCTTTCTTATAGCTTTCAGCCAAAGCCCAGTTAAAGCTTTCGTTATCTGGGTGACCGTTGATAATGAGTACTTTTTTCATTTATTTCTTATTCTGTGTGTTATAAATATATTGCTGATAGTGGTTGTACGTTTCCAATATGAGCATGTTGTTCGTTTTTTATGTATTGGATTTCTCGGTCAAAGAGTTTATTTCGTATCAGAAATCGCATTACTTTTTCCTTTGTAGAATAATTACAATTTAACCGCAAGACTTTGTCGCAATCTTCAATATCGAAGTTCCAACTGCCATTCCCAACAATAGCATTTAAGTGAGGGGTTATTGCTAGAAGTTGTATTTCTTGTACATAAGTCGCTAATAGATAAAAGTTTGTTTTCATAATTGATTGATTTTTGTTGATAAATGAACCTATATCGATGGTTTAAAATAAAGATGATTAAACCGGTAGCAGTTCTAAGAGAAAACCTGAACTTTTTTATTTCAAATTCCTTTCAACAAGTATATCCAGATTATTCTAGCTATTCGTACATTGAATGAGGAAAAAGCTAAAATGGTAATAATGATCCATGGTAGTATTCTTAAATCGAAGGTACTTTCAAAAAAGAAAGTTCCAATAATAAATACTGCTATCGCTTCAGCAATTCCCAAGGCATAGCTTACATACATAGCTCCGAAAAAAAAGCCAGGTTCTTTCTCAAATACATATCCACAATGATCACATTCTTTATTCATTTTAGGCTTTTTAAAATTGAAATAAATATTCTTTTCCTTGTATACATGTCCCTTACCACAGTTAGGACATTTATTAGTTATTATTTTTTGTATCATGACTTTGATTTTAATTCCTTTTTACTTGTGAGAAATAGAAGTCTTTTAGTTTATGATTTCCATATCTCATAGCTACATTATCATCTGCCATTAATGTTAAGAAGAACTCAATTGGTCCATATGTCTTTACAGAGGTAAATTTGCGTATTGCCCAAAGTGTAAATCGTCTTACCCAATCAGGTAAATGCATCACATTAACTGCTTTGTCTTGCGCATCAAAGGCGAGTTTGACAATTTCGTTTTGAGTGAGTACATCTGGTCCTCCCACTGAAAACTCATTGACAGGATCATCAATCATATCTAAAATAAGTTGAGCCAAATCAGCACCATGAATAGGATTCATCAATTGTTCTCCATTTCCAAAAAGGAACACACGTCCTTTATCCGCCATTTCAAGAAATTCCTTCATATCAGAGAAAAACCCATTGGGCCTTATCACAGTGTATTCAAGTCCTGACTTTTTTAATTCATCCACAAAGGCCTCTTTAGCTTCAAAAATCTTTAAGTCTCTGTGTTTATCTCCATTTATGGCAGACACATATATGAATTTCCTTACTCCAGCTCTTTTAGCTTCTCTTAAAAGATTCATATTTGCTTGATAATCCACATCCATATAGGTAAATCCGTCTTTTTGGCGAGTGATACCTATAGTGGAAATCACAGTATCAATCCCTTCACAACTCCTTTCGAGTGTTTTAGGTTCTGTGACCATAGCCTCCATAATTTCTATCTTTTCAGACTGATATTTTTCTAATCTTTCTTTCTTCCGTGTAAGTAATCTTGCGGGTAGTTTCCGGTCTATTATGGCCTGTGCTATATAACTCCCTAAATAACCTGTAGCTCCTGCAAGAAAAATAAGCTTGTTATTAGTTTTTCGTAACATCATAATTAATTTTATGGTACAAAGATGATTTGAAATAGGAAAGCAATCGTTCTGAAATGAAAATCAGAACCTATAGAATGAGAATCAGAACTTTTAAAACCTGATATTAAAAAATGATAAATACCTTAAAAGCTTAGTTATATATTATTTTTTAACCATTGCTTAGGTGTTATACCTGCTACTTTTTTAAAGTAGGTATTAAAAACGGTTTTAGAGTTAAAACCACTTTCGTAAGCTAATCCTAATAAAGTTAAATGACTGTTTTCGGGCAGTAATGCTATCTTTTGAAAATATTCCAAACGCCTACTATTGACCAGTTCTGTGAAGTTGGTTTGAAGATAATCATTGATAAATTTCGACAAGCGATTGGGATGAATAGCTAATTCCTCCGATAAAGAACGAAGTGATAAATCTGAACGCTGAAAGGCTTTCTGTGTAACTAAAACTTTTTCCAATGCATTTTTTAATTCATTAGATTCTTTCTTAGTAAAAGATCGGATATTATTTGTTTTTGATATCTCAATAGAGAAATTTCTTGTTTGTATTCCTTCAAAGACCAAATTCTGTAATTCTTTGAAAACTTTTGTGTTTCTTAAAGGCAATAGAAATGGGTCAAATTGAAAATTAATAATTTGTCCGATGCGTTCTTCAACCATTTTCTCCAAACGCATAAGCGCTATATCTGTTTCTTGACAATAAACTAAATAGTAGAAATCCCAATAAACCATCAAATTCAAATTTTCTAAGACTAGAGTTTCATCATATTGTGGAATTTCTTCATGATGAACTGCTTTGTAAATAGCTTCAATCATATCCACAAAATTATTATTAAGGAATGATTTAGCGTACGTAAGCATTGCATCTCTTTCCCTTAAAAATAAAAGACAAGCTACTTTTAAATGTCGACTTAGAGAAAAACTATTATCAAGCTTTAGAGAATTTTCAAAACTTTTTAAGGCAGTTTGATAATCCCCTTTTAGATAATGAATATTTCCTTTCGTATAATAGTGATTAGGTGATAGAGGATTTATTTTTAAAATCTGTTCCGTTTGTTCTAAAGCCTTATCAAAAAAACCTGTTGCAGTATATAATTCTGCAAGAGCTTCCATGCCTTCAGAAAAATATGGATTTATCTTAAAGCAGTTTTGAAGATCCTGATATCCCTCCTCAAATTTCCAATTACCCCAAAAATGTATAGTTGCTTTTGCGAAATATCCAGTATAGGAATTTGGATTCATTTTCAGACCCTTTTCTAGATATTGATTAGCTTTTTTAAGACCATCTTCCCTGTCTATATGTCCCCAACTTGCATTGATTGCATAACACCAACCAATAGCTATAATCGGATCAGCATAAGACGCATCAAAATTAGCTGCCTCTTTATAAAAGCTAATTGCTTTCTCTAGATTGGACAGATTCCAGGTCAATTGAAAATACCTTCCTTTGAGATAAAGTTGATACGCAGTTAAATTCTGTGTTTGAACACTAGATAAAGTTTCGTCGATTTCAATATGCCCAAAATTTTCACGGATTTTGTCAGCTATTAAAAGACTAATTTCATCCTGAAGATCAAAAACATCACCGAGTTCTCTATCGAATTTTTCAGACCAAAGTAAAAAACCTGTATCTGTTCGTGTGAGTTGCGCAGAAATTCGTATTCTTTCTTTCGCAATTCGAATACTACCTTCTACAGCATTTGTGACACCAAGTTGATTCCCAATTATCCGAATATCCGTTGGCTTGTTTTTAAACATAAATGATGAGGTGCGAGCTGTTACTTTCAGTCCATCAATCTTCGTAAGTGCGTTAATAATTTCTTCAGTAATTCCATCAGAGAAATATTCGTATGAAGTATCTCCACTTAGATTCTTAAACGGTAAAACGACAATAGATTTGTCTATGGATAATATATTAGAACTTGAGAGATTCAAACGTAAAAACAGCTATGTAAAGTTAAGAAAGTGTTACAAAGAATTTCAAAACTTTTAATCAAAACCACTTCTACTTCTGTCTGATTGAAATCATTTAAGAATGAAAAGTCAAATAATCGATGAGTTTTTTTATACTTATCCCATAGGATTTTTCACAACATTAAGCAACTAACCTTTCATTAAAAGATAAAAATTCCCCAAATAAGATGTTTGCAATTATGCAACAAAGTCAAACAATTGTTAAATTTTAAAGAAGTTTTAGCTGCTAGACATCATCAAAAAATTCCTAAGATGTTATTGACCTTATGAATCAAATGTTAAAATTTAACAATTATAAAACAGGTTTTATGTTAATATTATGCTAATTAACATAATATTTGTTTAAAGCATTTTGTTGTGATTTTTTACTAGTTTTTTTATGCGGTTGTTTTTTGTTTACCCCTTTATTTATCTTTAATGCAACCATTTTGCATTACACAAACATAAACGTATTTCTTACGTTTTAAATACCAGTAAATCCAACATCCCCTTTGCTTAATTACGTTTTTACCACATTTGAGTATTGGAATTAATCTATACATTTAGCCAACTAAATTTGAGATCTCAACTAAATTTTAACTATTTTATTTAACACAAACATTGAAAACCAATGAAAACTCAACTAAGGATTTTAACTACAATTACGGTTTTTTCATTTCTATTTTATAGTTGTGAAAATGACACCGATCAACTAACAGATTTAGAAACTGGCATTGAAATCGAAACACCAGGAAATGTAGGTGCTGATCAAGCAGTACCTGGAGAGTACATCATTACGTACAAAACCAATAATTCTTTGATTGGTAAATCGGCTAGAATGCAGGCTAAATCTCAGCAAACCTTAGCGAAACATTCGATTGCTAGCAGTAACTTAAAAGAAGTTTATGATTATGCTCTTCAAGGTTTTGCAGTTAAAAACTTAACTGAAAAGCATGTAGAATTACTTCTACAAGATCCTGAAATAGCATTTGTAGAACCAAACTATATCCACAAGCTGGATATTGTGATGGGTGAACCTGTAAGTACACTACCTGCAACCGTAAATGACAAAAGTACTGCAGATACTAAGGATTCTCAATTGCCAAATGGAGATTTTTTACCTTGGGGTATCGAGCGCGTAGGACGTCGTAACGGTAGTGGTAGAACTTGCTGGATTATCGATAGTGGTATTGCTCCTCATAGCGATCTAAATATAGATTCAGGTCGAAGCAGAAGCTTCGTTGGTGGATCTTGGGTAGATCAAAATGGACATGGTACGCACGTAGCAGGAACAGTTGCCGCAAGAAACAACGGATCAGGAGTTGTAGGTGTAGCTTATGGAGCTACGGTAATTTCTGTTAGAGTATTAAATGCTCAAGGAAGCGGACCTACTTCTGGTATTCTTGCTGGTGTAGACTATGTAGCTCGTAATGTAAGAAACGGAGATACATGGAACTACAGTGTAGGATTCCGTAATCGATTTACTTCTCAAGCAATTGATGATGCGTTTAGAAACTTAGAATCAAGAGCTATCGGAGCGATGGCTGCAGGAAACAGTAACGATAACACACAATTTTACTCACCTCAAAGATTACGTACAGGTAATTCTTGGTGTGTAGGTAATATGACTCGTTCTGGAGCTGCTGCTGGTACTTCAAACTTCGGAAGAAGTGTGGATCGTTGGGCTCCTGGCACTGCTGTATGGTCAACTTGGCTAAATGGTGGATTTAATAGAATTTCAGGTACTTCTATGGCATCACCACATGTTGCTGGAATATTACTTTTAAGAGGTAATAGAACAGGAACCAACGGATCTGTAAGAAAAGGAGGGTTTACTGCTCCTATTGCTACCGTTAATTAAAACTATTATCTGATTTATAAATCACAAAGAGGTTGAAGTATTTCAACCTCTTTTTTTATTCCAAAAAGAATTAAGAGTAATTATAACCTCTCATAATCAATACGGGTTGTTTTTAAAAATTTGACAACATCCATCAAACTGCGGTTATCAAAATTTTTCAAATCTTTATCACGGATTCCTATTGATAAAAACCAAATTAAAATAAGGTTTCTTCTAATTTCATAGAAAGATTCGCAACCATTTATAAAAATTTAAGAGAAAAAAATCAACATCTTCCCCAAATCGATCAATTTCTTATTGTTATTCATCTAGTTTTTTAAGCTTTTTATACAGCGGAATATTCCACTCATACAATAAAGCGAATTTTCTTTAGGGATTTTCTTTTCTTGGACGTTTATAATATAGATGGGCATCATAACTAACGATCCTATCATACTCTTAAATTAAACCTTAACACAAAACTCAAAATCATGAAGATTAGATTTAGAATTTTAAGCACAATTACCGTTTTTTCATTTCTATTTTATAGTTGTGAAAAAAATGAAGAAACCTTTACCGATGAAGCATCAGAGATGGACATTATAGAAGATATAGGTGCAGATCAAGCAATATCTGGTGAATATATTGTGGTTTTTAAAGCTGATGAATCTTTTTCTGGCAAAAGTGCCGAAATGAAAATTAGATCCAAGCGAATAACATCTAGATATGGAATATCAGGAAAGAATATAAAGAGCACATACTCTAAAGCAATTCAAGGTTTTACTGGCAGAAACTTATCTCAAGAACAAGTAGAATTACTTAGAAAAGATCCTGAAGTAGCTTATGTAGAACCTAACTATATTCTAAGAGCAGATTTTCAAAAAGGAAATCCTGTAAGCAGTCTTCCTGCTACAGTACAGAACAAAGCAGCTACTGAAAATTCTGTACTTCCTAACGGAGAATTTCTACCTTGGGGTATAAATCGAGTAGGAAGAGGTAATGGTGCAGGTAGAACATGCTGGGTACTAGACAGTGGTATTGCTCCTCACAGTGATTTAAATATAGACACCAATCAAAGTAGAAGCTTTGTTGGAGGGTCTTGGGAAGATGAGGATGGACATGGAACTCATGTAGCAGGAACTATTGCAGCTAGAAACAACGGATCAGGAGTTATTGGTGTAGCATATGGCGCAACTGTGGTTTCTGTTAGAATTCTAGATGCTAATGGAAGTGGTACTGTTGATGGGATGATCCAAGGAGTGGATTATGTTGCTAACAATGCTAGTACTGGAGAAACCTGGAATTTCAGTGTAGGATTCCGAAATAGATTTACTTCTCGTGCAATAGATGATGCATTTAGAAATTTAGAAAGAACAACTTATGGGGCTATGGCTGCTGGAAATAGTGATGATGACACCCAATTTTACTCACCACAATTATTAAGAACAGGTAATTCTTGGTGTGTGGGTAATATGACTAATGTGGACGCTCCTGCATTTGATTCCAACTTCGGAAGAAGTGTGGATCGTTGGGCTCCTGGTACTGCAGTATGGTCAACTTGGTTAAATGGTGGATTTAATAGAATTTCAGGTACTTCTATGGCATCACCACACGTAGCCGGAATATTATTACTAAGAGGTAATAGCACCGCTACAGATGGTTCTGTAAGCAAAGGAGGATATTCTGCTCCTATCGCTACATTAAACTAAAAACAAATTCAGAAACTAAAAGAGGCTGTGATATCACAGCCTCTTTTAATATTTTGAGAAGAAAATATAATCATCATTCCAATACTTTACTTTTTCTCATAAACCTAATTATAAAAATATTAGGAACTAATAGTCATTTTTGCCAGCATATTATTCTGAAGTTTTCTAAAGACCTTATCTGAGCTCAATATATTTTTGTTCTCTTGTTGAAATTTATCCAAACACCACTTAAAATTACCCTCCAATGTAAAATTGGCTAAGGCAGTATCTTTACAACACATAGTAGCAATATCACGACCAATTGTATACACTTTCCTAAATGAAACTTCTACACTTAACTCTTCATCCAAACCTTCTATATTAGATCCTTTCATGTAAATAAACAACCATTTCTCCGCCATATCTATTTGTTCATGGGAAAATTGTTCTCTTAGCGCATTAATATAACCATCATACATCTCTTTAGGATTTTCAGGGCTTAATTGTGCCATATGCAAATAGATATTATACACTCCATCTTTAAGATCTTGAGGATACTCATCCAATTCAATTAATAATGACACATAATCTTCTAGATTATTATACACGCTACTATCTATAGATTTCTCGAGAATATTACCTGACAAAATTTGCATAATTCTAAAATTGGTTGATTTTAAATGATTCATGCTTTGCATAACACTCTGGTTTCCTATTTTCCCTTGATACCACTCATATTCCCTTTGGTAATAATTCAAAGCCTGATCATAGATTTTATTCATTTGGTCAGTATAAAAACCGCTAGATTGAATTAATTTCCAAATTTTAGATTTTTCTACATTTTCTTTAGTGATTGACGGCCCGTTGCTTTCAGAAGTTTCCTCATTTGCATTATCTACATGAAAAACCATGGTTTCTACAGTAAGTAATAATGGAAAACACTGCCAAAAACCTTCTTTACTCCATCCATTTCCTTTGTAATACACATGATAAGCACAAAAGATATTTCGTAAAGCTTTTTTAATTGACCCAAAAGGCAACTCATTAAAATCAAATGGATCTTTCGGTATTGATTTTGAATTCACCTTAAAATAATCATCTCCAAGATTTGGCAACGATAAATTAGGCACACCTTCAACTAATTTTTGTATCCATTTTCTAATAGGATCATTTTTTTTACCAAAATTACACTCTAACCATTTCAAATCTTCCTGAAGATCCCAGTATAATTCTTTGATTTTTTTCATAGTGTAATCCAGACTTCCTTTGTTCTTAAGAATTGCCAGAAGACGCAATTTGTCAGATTCTGTCTTTTGAGACTTTTCGAACACCTCCATAAATTTATTATAGGTTTCAGGATAATTTTGAACACAGTGTACAACAGGATATGAAAACTTTCCTTCATCAAAATCAGACGCCATACTTCCTTTTTTCTCAAAATATTCTTCGGAAACCAGATCCATATAATCATCTCGTATCTGAAACAACAAACCAATATTCTCTGAAAAACGCATCAAAACATCTTCTGTTTTTGATGCGTTTTTTTTAGGACTCAAATGCAACATACATAGCACAAAAACACGAAAAAAACTTCCTGTTTTATTTGCTATCATATTTAAATAGGATTCTTCATCAGGGCATTTTTGACTTTCTCTATAATACACATCATGACTTTGCCCTACATGCGCACGTGTAGCTTCTTCTAAGTAAGTCAACATACATGCTTCTCCCAAATTAATATAAGCAGATAATAAAATCTGGAAAAATGAAGTATATGCAGCTCCTAAAGTTTGATTCACTCCATATGCTATATGAGCACTGGTTTGCTTTCTTCTTACAGAAGTATCATCCATAATATCATCTATTAACAAACTACAATTATGAATACATTGTCCCGTTTCTAGCAAGTGTGCCATTTTATCTGTGGTTACACCCAACCAGGTATTCATCGCAAAAGCAAATTTTACTCGATGCCCATTCCCTTTTGATTCTGTTGTATATAATAAGGGTTTAAAAATAGGATCTTCAATATTCAAATACGTACTTAAATTTGATGGAAAAGACAATGGCATCTTATCCACCATTAGCATATTGACACCTGCCCAATTTTGTATCCTATCTGCCAGTCGATTTTTTAATTCTTGTGTCGGTTGTTTGTTCTTTGTGCTTTGTAAGAACAATGATAGTACGTCAAAATTTGGATACTTCGTATTAAAATCCCGTAATATCATCATTGAAGCATCATATATTTGGTCAAAAGTTTCCAACATAGATCCTTCAAATTGCATAAATGGCATTAGGTTATCTATCAATTTTTCTACTAATTGCCTATCGACTAAGTCAAACAAATGTGGCTGTCCTAGCGAAAACAACATTTCATCTATTTGTACAAATGGTTGTAAAACTTTGGCTATTTTTTCATGTTTTTTTCTATGAATTGGACAAAGATTTTTCGTAAGATTAAGATCTTCTAATAAGGCATTAACTGCTAATTTTCCACTTTCGTTTGCACCTTCCATGGTTGCCAAATAAGCCGATGTTTGTGTATAATCACCTGCCAAATACATATTAGGAATGGCTGTTTTATTACTAGGTCTATTGTGCCATGACTTTGCCTTATTAATAAATAAGGGAGTATCATTTGTAGCATTAGTATCTCCTGTGAGTGTAATTCCAGGATCAACTTCGCAATGAACCACCTCCATTTCTATAAAACTGGATCTAAATGTATCTGGAGCAAACATTACTAATTGTGCAATAACTTCTTCTATCAGTTCTTCTTTGGTACACTCTCTTGCCGTTTTGTTTGTCTTTATTCCTGGAGCATCCCAGTTAGCTATTATCAAAGATAATATAGATTCGTATGTTTCGCTTTTATAACGGTCTTCCCAAAAATCTGTTTGCAAAATACAAGATAAAGACCAAGGACTTGAGGCAAAACCCAGATGTCCTCGTGGCATTTTGATAGGGCATTTGAGATAAAATTGCAAACCCGTTTGCCACTCGGATTGAAGCTCCGTTATTCTTTTAAGTGTTTGATCTCTTTTCAGAAACGTTTTGGGCAATAAGGTTTCCAAATTATGATGCGGTATTGCAAATATATAAAGGTTTGCTTGGCAAAAGGTGGTTTGTTTTTCTCTACAAATCTCTAATCCTATAATTTCTTGTTCGTTATGATCTATTTTAGTAATTGTACTGTTTTTATATATATCCACACCAAGTTTAACCAAATACTTTTCCCAATGATCAAACCAGGTATCATTGGTAGGCCCATTCAAAATATCTAGACCAGGATTTGTTACCAAACGATTTAGAGTATAACTCATTCCGCGTACACTAGCTTCTGTAGAATGAACAGAAGCAGTCGCTTTTGCTACATTTTTTAAAAAATGTATAACTTCTTCCGACTCTCCTTGCAGGCTTTTTTCAATATAATCATCCCAGTTAAGATCACTTAACTCTTGTTCATGACGAGTTTTACTAGAACTCATTGCTTTTATCCAGGCTGCTGGTGGTCTTATCGGAATTGGTTCTGGTTTTACAAAGGAAAACACGTGATCATCAATTGTTAGTTCATCAACCGGTCGTAAATTTTCAAATACTGATTGTTTTTGGTCTGAAGTAGGAATCCTTTCCAACGTATGATGAAGGTTTTCATACCACTTAAAAAAAATCTAAATCCATGTTCTGCTGGATATGATGCTTCAGAGAGATAAAAACTTCTCGCTTTACCACCTAATTCCGAATTGTTATCGTAAAGAGTTACTTTAAAACCTCTTTCTGCCAGTTCATGAGCAGCAGTCATTCCTGCTATTCCTCCACCTACAACAACTATTTTTGTATCTTTCATAGGTTTAATTTTTTATTATTGATTCATAATTTGATTCTAAAATTGAGAGCGCGTGACATCTTCGTATACTCTCTATTAAAAGAAATATCGACTAATGTAAATGACAGGGAAATTGTTAACTGGGGATTGGTTTTTTGTTTTGCTTCAAACTCATGAGCCATTAAAATGAAGGCTTGCTAAAAACATATATTCATATAATGAAACCATTCATCTGAAACAGTTTTATTTTTTATGTAATTGGTAAAAGATTAAAGTTGATTACCACAAATGTATGCGAAAAGAAAACCGCTTAAAATACGTAGTAGTACGTAATATCTACGTACCCTTCTTACAACTACATTCTTACTAGAACCTTTCAAAGTTCTTTTTTACAGAACCGAAATCTTGAGGGAAATTGCACAAAAGTCATCAACTTTAAAAACCGAATAAACCCTCTATGTAATTTCATCGGTATTCATAAATAGTTTTCCAAAATTAAGCTTTTGTGCTTGATACACTACATTACTTCTTTTTAGACTTAAATAACTTGTTTACAGAACTCCTATATGTTTGTCCTACAGGAATCATATGATCGTTTATTTTAATTTGATTCCCTTCAATAATTTCAATCTTATCTTTTGAAACAATAAATGAATGATGCACTCTTAAAAAACTAGAAGGCAACTCCTCTTCGAAGGTAGAAATCTTATAAAGCGTAAGAATGGTTTGATTTTCCAAGAACACTTTACAGTAATTTCCAGCCGCTTCAATAAAAAGAATATTTTTTAAAGCTATCTGGAATTGTTTTTTACCTGATTTGACATACATCAAATCTGTATCATGATCATGAGTTTGATCAACATCTTTTGTTTTAGAAAAACTAATCTTATTAATTGCTTTTAAAAATCGTTCAAAAGAAAATGGTTTCAGCAAATAATCAACTACATCAAATTCATATCCTTCTAAAGCAAATTCTTTATGAGCAGAAGTAATAATAATTTTGGGAGGGTACGAAAGTGTCTTCAAAAATTCGAAACCACTTAATTCGGGCATATTCATATCTAAGAATAAAAGATCCACTTTCTTTTCTTGAAGTATTGTAAGTGCCTCAAAAGCATCATAAGCATTTCCTATCTTTTGTAGTATAGGTAACTTTTCGGCAAATCCTTCAATAATACGATGAGCAATCGGTTCATCATCCAAAATCATATATCTAATCATACTGTTATTTTAAGGATAGCTTTAAAAACATCATCATTACTATTCAATATCAGTTCATGTTTTCTATAATACAATAATTGAAGTCTTTTCCTCAAATTTTTTAACCCAATGCCTTCTTTATCCTTTGACTTTGATTTAAAATTATTTTCTATTTCAAAATGAACTTTATTTTTTCTAACACTCAAACTAATTTTAATGTATGCCTTAGAGATCATACTCTCCACGCCATGTTTTATAGCATTTTCTAATAGCATAATAAACAATAAAGGTGCTATTTTAATTTGATCATTATCTATAAATTTTTCAAATGAAATATGAACCTCTTTTTTATATCTAAGTTGATGAATCTCTATATATTGTTCCAAATGTTCTATTTCCTTTTTTAGCGTTACGGTTTGTTGTTCTCCTTCATAAATGGTGTATCTCATAATCTGGGACAGTTTCAATATTACCTCTGGAGTCTTATCAGATTTCTCGATAGCAAGACCGTAAAGGTTGTTTAACGTATTAAAGAAAAAATGAGGGTCAATTTTACTTTTCAGTAACATAAGCTCGGCTTCATTTTTATCATTTTTAAGTGTTTGATATTGTTTCCATAGGCTAAAAAGCCATTTTATCACCAAACAACCAACAAGGATTAAAAAAATAAACTGAAATAAGTAAAAATAATGGTCGTGAATCTCTAATCCTGATAGCTCTTCTAGCCTCTTGAATCTTATCATTCCAATTATAGAAACCAAAATTAAAGTTCCAATAATTATGGTATAAAAATATTTCCTAAAATATTTAGACATATTTCAAATGTATTCTTTTCAAGTACTCTTAACCAACCTAATGGATAGATACTATAAAATTAATGATAAACGCTATAAAATAATGTACAGATACTTATAGAAACTTAAAAACTTGGTATGTACAATTCATATCATTGTGGCCATCATATAATTTAGTTTACATCTATCGTGGATTTTACATTTGAGAAACACTTAAACAAATGTAAATGAAGAATTTATTTAAAAAAATTAGTACAGTTAGTCTTTTACTAACATCATTTTTGTGTTTTTCTCAACCTCAAGTGATATCCGATAACAACATTACATTGCTACAACAGGAGGTCTTAAAAAAATTAACAGGAAAGCTGCCCATTAAAAATGACATTT
Source organism: Aquimarina litoralis (assembly GCF_019295435.1). Classification (GTDB taxonomy): domain Bacteria; phylum Bacteroidota; class Bacteroidia; order Flavobacteriales; family Flavobacteriaceae; genus Aquimarina; species Aquimarina litoralis_A. The sequence continues at coordinate 24,820 of NZ_WEKL01000108.1, read as the reverse complement.
ATATTAAACAAAGAGCGTCACCCGAAGAACGTGAAATTACAGCAAACTATCTATCTGAATATTTAGCCTCAATCGGCTGGCAACTTGAAAATCATTTTTATCGCACTTCCAATGGAAACCCTTTATTGGATTTATGCTTACAACCAATGAGCGGAATCAATGTTGCCGCTGTACTACCTGCTACCATAAAAAGCAACAAGTATATACTATTTGGAGGTCACTACGACTCTGAACGCGATTGTCCTGGAGCAATTGATAATGCTACCGGAGTAGCTTTAAGTTTAGCAGTTGCTTTTAAACTAACAAAATTGAAGGAAAGAAATATAAACTTTCTAATAGTACTATTCGATCAAGAAGAAGATGGAGAATTTGGTAGTATAGCCTATGCTAAAATGCTTAGAAAAACTAATAGAGAAATCCATTCGGTACACACCATAGATATGATGGGTTGGGATCAGAATCATAATTATGGAATTGAAATAGAGTTACCTTCCAAAGAGCTAAAAGAACTATATGAAAGTAACGCTAAAGAATATAACATTCCTATCTATAGCACCTCTGTGAGTTCATCTGATCATAAATCTTTCATTGATGAAGGATTTAATGCTGTGGGTATTTCCGAAGAATATGTTAAACGAGATACCACACCTTTTATTCATACTGCAAAGGATACTTATGAGACTATAAATTTTGAGTTTTTAGTATCCTCTACAAATTTCATTTTCAACATCTTTAAAAAACTAGCGCAATGATATTACGAAAAGAAGTAATTACTAATAATATATCAGAACTATTGTTTATCGGAAGCTTTATTCCCATTTTCATTCAAAGTATTGAGTATTTGTTTATAGGGTTGATCTATCCTTTTTTAATAATGACACTCTTGATATCACCTTTTATTTATATGTTTTTAAAAAGAAAAAACTATACTCAAAAGTTAATAAAGTATTGGTGTATTTTATTGACCTGTTATGGCCTGCTAAGAATCGCATTATTTGTGTTGGTTACTGTTATGCCTAGTGGTGTTCCATCTGGCGCTTTTTATCAGTTTACATTTTGGTATACTACAAAAAGTATCTGGTATGTTATTTTTGGAATATGTTTATTTACCAAAAGAAAACGAATAGTTAGGTCAATATTTCTAAAAGCCTAGCTAAACTGTTATGCAAAAAAATCAATAAATCATTAACTTACAGTAACATACGATTCAAAAACAATATTTTTAAAATTTTTAATGATTACGATAAAATTAAATCTTAAAATTATTGTTTTTAATATATTAACAGAAGATGATGAAACTGTTAAAACATTATGTTTTAAAATCGCTACAAAATAAATATCTTCGATATTAATATGGAAAAGAAGTCTGTTTGTGATGAAAAAAATTTTGAATCAATCTTTGATGATTGTTCTGAATCCTTACGGAATCTTATTTACTATAAATGCGGTGACGTTAATCTTGCTGAGGATATCATACAAGATGCATTCATTAAGTTATGGAAAAATTGCAAAAAAGTTGTTTTCTACAAGGCTAAATCATATCTATTTACAGTAGCTAACAACAATTTATTAAATCATATTGCACATAAAAAAGTAGTACTTAAATACGAACAAAAACCACATTCTGAATTGAACAATCAAGATCCACAGTTTATTATTGAAGAAAAAGAATTTATGGTAAAGTTGAAAAAAGCTATAGATGATCTTCCAGAAAAACAGAGGGAAACTTTTTTATTGTCTAGAATTGATAAGAAATCATATAAAGAAATCGCTGAAATAACAGGGGTTTCGGTAAAAGCAATTGAAAAACGCATACATTACGCTTTAGTAAGCCTGCGACAACAATTAGGAGATATTTTATAATTTAATGTAGGGTAATATAGTATAAGACTGTTAATAAAGTAAGAAGCATAAACGACGAACAAAAAAACAAATGCAAAATCCATATTCAGACGAAACATTCTTAGCCAGATGGCTTAATGATGACCTTGACGCCAAGGAAAAGATGGAATTTGAAAATTCTGAAGATTATCAAAAATATGTAACTATTATTGATAAGGTAGCTACGTTAAAATCTCCAGTGTACAACCGAGATAAAAACTTTAATGCAATTAAGGAAGACTTAAATAGCTCATCAAAGATTATTTCATTCCTTCCACAGTGGACCATTGGTATTGCTGCTACCCTATTGGTTATTCTTGGTATTTTCTTTTTCTTCAATCGTTCTACAGTATACACCACGAACTATGGAGAGCAACTGACAGTCGAACTTTTGGATGGTTCAGAAGTAATTTTAAATTCCAAATCAGAATTAAAGTTTAATAAATCAGATTGGGAAGAAACTAGAAAAGTAACACTAACGGGAGAAGCATTTTTTAAAGTAAAAAAAGGTTCTGATTTCACTGTGATTTCTGAATCTGGTGAAGTAAATGTGCTCGGAACCCAATTCAATGTAAACTCAAGAAAAGATTATTTTGAGGTAATTTGTCATGAAGGTAAGGTAAAGGCATCTGGAAATAAAGAATCAAATAAAGCAATATTAACCAAAGGAAAAGCATTTAGAATTGCAAATGCAGTAGCAGAAAATTGGGAAACCGATACAAGCCTACCGGGCTGGTTATCAGGAGAAAGCACCTTTACAAACACTCCTCTAAAACAAGTAATACAATCCTTGGAACATCAATTCAATATTTCGTTTGATACACAAAAAATAGATCAAACCCAACGTTTTACCGGTAGTTACAGTCATAAAAATATTGAACTAGCATTAAAAACAATCTTTGTTCCTATGGAAATTTCATATACATTTAACGACGAAAACAACATAGTTCTCGTTAAAGAATAAATGAAATCGATTTTTTTTTCTATTTTAATAATAATTTCTATACCCTCTTTTTCTCAAAAAACGGCATCCTCGGTCTATGATGATACGCCTTTAGAAACTATTTTAAAGGATTTAGAAAAATCTTATAGTATAAAGTTTTCTTTCAATCCTGAAATAGTTAAGAATGAAAATGCTACTATTACTAAACAAAAATCGTTAGCAAAAATATTAGAGAGTTTACAGGCACAAACATCATTATTTTTTGAAAAAGTAAATGAACGTTATTACATCATAAGAAAAAAAACTAAGGAAGGCAAAATTACCGTCTGTGGTTATTTATTCGACAAGCTACGTCAAACGCCTTTACAAGAAGCTTTGATAACCAATAAAAATCAATCTAAAACAGTTTCTTCTGATAAAAATGGCTATTTCCAATTATACTTAACCGCTCCTAATGACACTATAGATATTCGATTTCTGGGTTACAAAAATAGAAGATTTATAGCTCGAGAATTACAAAGTACGGATTGCGTTAAAATTCAACTATCAGAAGATGACTTTCAATTAGGAGAAGTAGTTATTACTGAGTATGTAACTTCTGGAATTTCAAGACAAGGAGCCAATAGCGCGATAAACATTGACCCCAGTAAATTAGGAATCTTACCAAGATTAGTGGAGCCAGATATTTTACAGACACTTCAATTCTTACCTGGTATACAAAGCCCTACTGAAACCGCTTCAGGATTGCATATTAGAGGAGGAACTCCTGATCACAATCTTGTTTTATGGGATGGTATCAAAATGTATAGTTCTGGACATTTCTTTGATTTACTTTCAATTTTCAATCCGTATATCACAGAAAATATAAAACTTTATAGAAACAGCACCGATGCTAAATATGGAAATAGAATTTCAGGAGTAATCGATATAGAATCTAAAAATGAAATTCCTAAGGATCTAGGATTTGGGGTAGGTTTTAACATGACTAATATAGATGCATATGTAGAAGCTCGTATTGATGATGATTTTGGAGTAATCATTTCCGCACGAAGAGCATTTACCGATTTAATTGAAACACCAACATTTAGAAGTTATTCGGATAGAGCATTTCAAAGTATTCGTTTCTTTGTTGATAATCAAAAATTAGATCAAGAAACTGTAGAAAATGAGAACGTATTTTATTTTACAGATCTTACACTAAAAACAATATTTGATCTCTCTAAGGGTCATAAGGGAACTAACAAACTAATCATTAGTTCCATTTTTACAAACAACAACCTTGACTACACTTTAAATATCAAAAACATACAAGGTTTTAGTGAACCATTCGATGAAAATCAGAGAGATGATTTAAACTTCGTAAATCAAGGAGCCAATATAAAATGGGAAAAAAAATGGAATAAAAACTTTACGCATTTGGCTAATTTTTACTTTTCTAATTATGACTTTAGATATACAGGCCTTAGGGAAGCTAGAGCAACAATTGATGGATTCCTCTTTTTTGAAAACAATATAGAAGAAACTAATGCCATAAAAGATGTTGGTGCATCTTTACATACTAATTGGAGAATAAACGCTACGCATAGTTTTAATTCTGGATATGATTTTTCCACTAATGAAGTTACCTACAATGCAGATTACTCTGCTGATGATTTCACCTTTGATGAGCGTGGTAACAATATCACCCATGCTGTTTTTGGTGAATATCAGCTAAATCTAAACGAAAAGTTTAAGCTCAGTGCAGGTATTCGAGGAAATTATTTTTCTGTTTTAGATGCAACCTATTGGGAACCAAGAATCAATTTAGAATTTAATGTATTCCCAGATGTCATTGCAAAATTAGCAACTGAAAGAAGAAATCAGGTTATTAGTCAAGTATCTAACTATTTACCGAATGATTTTAATTTAGATAATCAAATATGGCTTTTAGCAAATTCAGAATTTGTATCTATGTTAAGCAGCGATCAAGTATCTGGAGGTTTTACACTGAATAAAAATGACTGGTATGTAGATCTTGAAGGATATTATAAAACAACAGAAGGCTTAACATCTTTTGCAAATGGGTTTAATGGCATTTTAGATTTAGAAACAGGAGAAAGTGAAATTTTCGGAGTAGATCTTTTAATTAAAAAAAGAATTAATAATTATCGATCGTGGATCAGTTATTCATATACTAATCAGGATTTCAAGTTTGAAAATGTAAATGACGGAAGGTATTTTCCTGGGAATTTCGACATTAGACACAATCTCTCCTGGATTCATACATATCAATGGAAGAATTTTGAATTTTCTTTAGGTTGGAATATACGAAATGGAAGACCTTATACTCCTGCAGATGGTATTACAGAAACAGAAGAGTTCCTTTTTATTGATTATGGAGAAGTTAATAGTAAACAACTAAATACGTATCATAGATTGGACTTTTCATCCTCCTATAAATTCAATTTATCAAAAAATGATACTTGGAGAGGCAAAATAGGGTTTTCTTTATTCAATCTTTACGATAAGGAAAATACACTTAACAGAACCTACAATATCCGATTTGATGACAATAATAATTTTTTACTTCAAGAAATTAATACCATATCTGCAGGTATTACTCCCAATTTGTCATTTAGAATTGATTTTTAACTATCTCTAATAAAAAGTGTTTTTTGCAACCTAAAAAACTAAATCCCAGAACCTTTGCATTCAATTTGAATTATTATTCCTATATCATAGAGACCTATTAAAATAGTTAAATAATACGTAATAAAAAACCATCTCAACTTGTGCTGAGATGGTTTTCTTTAAGATTCAAAGCTTTTTATATATGTAAGATGCTACAGTAAACTTATTAGTATAAAGCATTTAAAGCAGTGATATCAGTACTAGTGAATTCTCCATCTTCACCAGAACCAAAACAAGCTAACATAATAGAATCAGCTCTATCAGAACTTGGAGTACCATTAATTAAAATAGCTCCAACTCCAGCAGTTCCTTCGTTTGTATTTTGTCCACAACTTTGACGGCTTCTCCAGTCTTGGTGACGGAAACCTACAGAGTGTCCAATCTCATGCGTGATAACGTGCTCTACAACGTTTGTACTAAAAGAGTCAGTACCAGCATTGATCTGAACTCTCTTAAACGCCTGACCTCCACTTGGGAATCCAGCAGAACCTCCGCCGCCGCTACGACCGTTGTTATATACAACCATGTCTCTATTATTGAAGTTGCTTTGGAAAACTAAAGTTAAATTCAATGAAGTATTTAATCTATTGTAGTTATTAACTGCCCATTGAAGTGCAGTTCTCATTTTACTTGTAAGCGCACAGCAAGAACCAGTATATCCAACAACTCTGAATGATCTGTTAGATCCAGTTACTAAGTTGTTTGTACGGAATTGCTTATTTCCATCAGCAGTAGTAGCCAGTCTTTGAGCATCAGAGTCAAGCTCTTCATTAGAAATAAAGATATCGTTAGCTTGTACTCCTTGAATAATAGGGTCTCCAGGAAGCCCTTTGAAAGTTACATATTCCGCGTCAACAGGATTAACTCCTGCTTTCAAAAGTGCATCTTGATGCGCTTTACTTATAGCAGCAGTTTCTGGTTGAACGTCGTTGTTAATTTCGTCTTTTTGGCAAGATGTGATTACACCAGCCGCGATAGCGCATAGCGCTAAAACTTTGATTTTTTTCATTTTAAAAAGTTGAGTTTGTGTAGTTACTTTTTAAAAAACAGACTTGTTTCTAAATCTATTTTTATTTGCAATTAATTTAAGAAGCTTTGAATCTTTTTAAATTATAGCGAGATGAAGATATGATAATTTTTTGGAAATATTCGTTAATTCTTTGAGGTATCATTAATCAATATGCAAAAACACTGAAATAAATGCAACTAAATTGCATTAACTCTAATAAACCCTTACCTTCAAATTCATAATAAACCGATCAAGTGCATTTTTGGTCAGAATTAAGCTGACAATTATTCATTAAAAAGACAGATATACTAGGCTATGTTAAAGAAATGTAAATAAATCAACAACTCAATATTAAAATAAGTTTTTTCTTACAAATCATAAATTTTTAACTAAAAAGTGTTAAAAAAATATTAACAGCTATTTTAAAGTACATTTTAAACAAAAACCTATGAATGGTTTCAAAAAAAACTACAAAACACTAACAATTCATTTATAAGAAAAAAACCCAACAGTTGTTGGGTTTTTGAATTTCATACTTTATTTAATTTCAAGCAATCCTAGTATAGATAGTTTAAAGCAGTAATATCATTACTATTAAACTCTCCAGTAGCGCTAGTACTAAAACAAGCTAACATAATTGATGTAGAATCATACCCTGTTGGTGTTCCTGGGATGTGAATAGCACCATCAGAACCTGCACTTTCTCCAGATTGTCCACAACTTTGACGACTAAACCAATCTGTGTGACGGAAACCTATTGAATGTCCTATCTCATGTGTAATTACATGTTCATTTACATTGTTAGAATATCCTGATAAACCATAGATCGCTACACCAAAGTTTGGCCTTCCCTGTGCATCAGGGAATCCTGCTACTCCTCCTTGCTCTCCAGCTGCTTCTTCATTTGGGTCATGATACACTACCATATCTTTTGTTTGATAATCCGTACCAAACGTTAATCTAAAACTTATAGAAAGGTTTAATCTATTGAAATTATTAACAGCCCATTGTAAACCTGTTCTTTCTTTACTATTAAGACCGAAACCTCCACCACCAGTATAACCGATGATATCAATCGTTCTGTTAGAACCAGTTACCAAATTATTAGTTCTATATTGCTTTGTATTTCCTTCTCCATCTCCCAATACAGGAGTTTTCATCAAATTCTCTATTGTAGAAAAATAATCTCCAGCTCTTACACCAGTTACTTGAGAACCATCTAAAAGCGTTCTTGTTTGCATAATTGCATCACTCGGATTTACCCCAATCGCTTCTAGTTGTAATTTAATTTCTTTTGATACTTCTTTGTTTGCAGTTTCGATTTCGTTAGAAATATCTTCTTTTTGACAAGATGTAATAAGACCAGCTGTAATAGCACAAAGTGCTAAGATTTTAATTGTTTTCATTGTAAAAATGTGTTGAGTTTGTATAATTTATTTTGGGAAAGTACAGACAAAACCAACAAATTGTGCTAGCTTAAAAATCAATAAGAAAGTTTTGGGGCGTACAATTTTTCCGATTCAAAGATATCATAATTTTTTATTAAAAAAAGTTAATTCATTGAATTATTCTCTGCAAATCATTAAAATCGATGAATTTTTATCACAAAATATCGTTTTTTTCGACGAATGACACAACAACCAAAACACTCAAAAACCTTACTATTATTAGGTTATAACCATAATTTTAATTTTTGAACAAAAAAAAAGCTCAATAAGCAAATTTTATTGAGCGAATATTCCTACAAATATATTTTATTATACAATTTCAGCGCTTAATCCAGCCTGAAGTAATTTAGAGCAACGAGGAACTAATTCTTCGTAAACTCCAGTCTTTACGGTACATTTACCTTTATAGTGTACCAACATTGCACATTGCTCCGCTTGCACTGGTGTATGTTCACAAGTATATATCAAAGTTTCTATAACGTGATCAAAAGTATTTACATCATCATTATATAAAACAATTTCATTGTTATTTCTCTCTGCTGTTTTTTCTAAAACTTCCTCTAATACCTTCTCTTGTGTGCTCATTTCCTTAATTTTATACAAATATACTATTTCGTAAAGAAAAACGAATCCAATATTAAATTATTTTAACTTGTAACAAGCTGCTATCCAATTGTTTCGATTCAGGCTATCAACAAATTCTAAATCGTTAGCAGCACACTCTTCTGTAATCATCTTAAGATCTTCTTTGTAGAATCCACTTAAAAACAAAAATCCATTGGTTTGTAACGTTTCTGCATAAATTGAAATATCCTTCAACAAGATATTCCTATTGATATTAGCTATAACTACATCATATTTCTGATCCACTAGCAATGATGCATCTCCTTCATACGCAGTAATAAATTCGCAATTATTTCGCTCTATATTTTCGATAGTATTTAAATAACACCAATTATCAATATCGATTGCATCTATAGGTTTTGCTCCTCTCATTTCAGAAAGAATCGCCAAAACTCCTGTTCCGCATCCCATATCAAGGACCTTTTTATTTTCTAAGTCTGCTTTTAACAAATGCTGGATCATCATATGTGTAGTTTCATGATGACCTGTACCAAACGACATTTTAGGCTCAATTACAATATCATAAGCCACATCAGGTTTGTCATGAAAAGGAGCTCTTACTCCACAAACATCATCCACAATAATTGGATTGAAATTCTTTTCCCACTCTTTATTCCAGTTTACTTGTTCGATTTCTTTTGTAGTATAAGTAATCTCAAACTCATCTGAATTTAGTATGTGGATATCATTTAAAATATCTTTATTCCATTCTGACTTTTGAACAAAAGCCTCTACTCCACTTTCGGTTTCTACAAAACTCTCAAAACCTGCATATCCTAATTCAGCAATCAAAATTTCTGTTGCTGGTTGTAATGGTTTTATAGTAAAATAATACCCTATATATATTGGTGTTGTCATATTTTCAAAAGTTAGTCTGCAAAGGTAATCTTTTGTGCTACAAAAAAAGGTATCCGTTGATACGAATACCTTTGTATTATTCTTGAAAATATTTCTAAAAAGAATTTGCTATAGCAGCAAAACTTTCTGCATCTAAAGAGGCTCCTCCAATAAGACCGCCATCTACATCTGGTTTAGCAAAAATTTCTTTGGCATTAGCTGGTTTCACACTACCTCCATAGAGTATAGAAACTTCTTCTGCAACTTCAGCAGTATAAGCCTCTGAAATAGTTTTTCGTATAAATGCATGCATTTCTTGCGCTTGTTCTGGTGTTGCAGTTTCACCGGTTCCTATAGCCCAAACTGGCTCATATGCTAATACAATCTGCTTCCATGCTGAGCTATCTAGACTAAATAACGCATTTTTTAACTGGCTCTCGACAACAGCAAAATGATTATTATCTTTTCTTTCTTCTAATTCTTCTCCAAAACAAAATATAATTGTCATATTATGTTTCAATGCAGTTGCAACTTTTTCAGCTAACAACTCATCGGTTTCTCCAAAATAAGCTCTTCGCTCGCTATGTCCTAATATAACAGTCGTAACACCAATACTAGTTAACATATCTGCAGAAATTTCTCCTGTAAAAGCACCACTTTCTGCTTGGTGCATATTTTGTGCAGCAACATCAATATCCGACCCTTTTAACTCCTCAAAGGCATAATATAGATTTGTAAATGTTGGTGCTACGATTACTTTAGCTTCTGGTGTTTCTTTAAGCTTTTCTTTTAATTCTGAAAGAAGAACTCCACTATCAGCGATATTCTTGTTCATTTTCCAGTTTCCTGCTACAATCTTTGCTCTCATTAATTTTAATTTATGTGTGTGGTTTTTATTTGGTTACTTTTCAAAAAAAAGGCTAGGTCCTAATTCTAGGATCCAACCATCTATAGATTACGTCTACAAATATATTGATTAGAATGAATACGGAAGAAATAACAATTACTGCTCCCATAATAATTGGAAGATCAGAAGTATTTAGCGCATCTACAATTTCCTTTCCCAATCCATTCCATCCAAAAATATACTCTACAAATACGGCTCCGGCTAACATGGATGCAAACCATCCAGAAATTGCTGTTACTACTGGATTTAAAGCATTTTTTAAAGCATGTTTTCTTATAATCTGAAACAACGACAAGCCTTTAGCCTTGGCTGTTCTTATATAATCCTGACTCATAACTTCTAATAATGAATTTCTCATTAACTGCGTTACTACTGCTAACGGACGTACTCCTAACACTATAGCTGGTAATATTAAATTTTTCCATTGAATATAGGTTCCTTCTCCAAAGTCATCTACTTCATACAAACTACCAGTCATATTCAAATTAGTGTATTCATGTAATACATAACCAAATAACCAAGCAAAGATAATAGCACTAAAAAAAGAAGGAACACTCATTCCTATTGTACTTATCAATTGTAATAACCTATCTGGCCATTGATCTTTGGTTAGCGCACTAATAACACCCATTGAAATTCCTAAAAGAATAGCGATAAAAATCGCAGAAACTGCTAAAACTGCTGTATTGGGTAAAGTTTCTTTGATCACTTGGCTTACTTTCTTTCCATTTTTTTGAAAAGATTCTCTTAGATATGGATATTTAAAAACAACCTTAGAGTTACCAATTGAAAATAACGATACTCCTGTATACTTTTTGGTATCGAAATATGAAAAGTCTTCTTTATTAGTGCTATGAAAAGAAATGGGTGAAAGATCGTTTAAATAATAAGCATATTGTGTTTTTAGAGGAAGATCAAAACCATACTTCTTATTAATGATATCTAACTGTTCTTGATTTTCATTTTGCCCCATCATCATCTGCGCTGGGTCTCCTGGAAGAATTGTAAACAAAAGAAAAATCACCGTTATTACTCCTAATAAAGTAAGTAAAGCATACCCAAATTTATAGAAGTAACTAATCATCCTAATTGGATTTTTTCTTTAATTCTTCCACTTCTTCTAAAGTGTAAACTTTGTACTCAAATGTATCTCCAAATAACCTTTTTGAATATTCTTCTATTGTAGTATTATATCCTGCCTTTGTCCTTCTATCATTTACATTCTCTGCATCTTTTATTGGCCAAATAATATCGATTGGAGTATTTGTATCCGAGTTTAGCGTCATCCCTTGAGTTCCATAGATTTGTTCTTCTCCTTTACCCATTAAATGTCGATCTTCCATCATCGCTACAAGTCTAAAAGGGATTTCATCATTTTCTCCTGCTTTTTTGATCAATGGAAGATATTGATCTATTTTATCAGAATGCTGAATTACAAACCAGGCAGCTTTATTCGTAGGTTCACCTACTAGTGACTTTCCTGGATACCCATATTTCTTAAAAACCTGTTCTATATAGACAGTATTAGAAGAGTCTATTTTATTTTGCTGAAACCAATAATCACTTGTAGCTTCTTCTTCTGTAGCACCTACTAGTTTAGCAATACTATCTCGCTGTTCTACCGTTTTAGCCTGCATCAATTTTCGAAACTTTTGATCTAATTTTGAAATACTGTCTAACTTAGCTTTTAGTTCCAAATTCATTTTAGGCTTAGAAGGCTCTACTTTATCTAAGATCAATTGATCAGCATCATTCCAATGCAACTTTTCAGTTATCGTACCTTTAGTAAGCTTCACAATTCCTGGATTAGATCTCAATATCGTTTTCAATGCTGTCTCATCAGTACTATAAAAATCAAAAGTAAGACCATACTGTTCCTTTTTCTGCGCTACTGCTTGAGGTGAAGAAGCAGTAAGTCCGATCACATCATAACCTTGTTTCATTGCTTTTTCAGTAAGTCCCTTTATAACATTCATTCCTTCTCCTTCACTTTTAGAAAGATTGTACATTACAATTAACACTACATTTTCTTTCTCTAAAAACTCCGTGGTATAGTCTCTTCCATCTTTTTCAATAGCAAAATCATGTATTGGAGGTATGTATCCTTCATTAATCATTTTAGTTTCCACCCCTATATATTTACCATCTACTTGCGGATACTCTCCACTAGTTTTGATGATTTCTTCTTTCCCGTTTACATTAAATTTCCAAGCGTATTCAAATTCAGCTTCGGGAGCGCCTTCAGGAACGGACATTCCTTCTTGAATGTTTGTTCCAATTTTATAGGCTCTAAAATCAAATGTTGGTAAGTGCATCAAAACGTGATATGCAAATGCCAAACATGCTGTAAACGAAACAAAAACAATCCATTTATGAGAACTCTCTGGCAGCATTGGAGTAATATATTTTCTTCCAAAAAATAATATCAAAATGAATACTAGAAGAATAACGTCTTTCGTGAAAGATTCCCAAGGTGTTAGCGGTAAGGCATCTCCAAAACACCCACAATCCGTTACCTTATTAAAATATGCAGAATAAAAGGTGAGAAATGTGAAGAAAACAATCATTCCCAACAAAGACCAAACAGTGAATTTTGGCAAATATCCCAGTAATAAGGTGATTCCAACAATAATTTCAAAAACACACAAGAATACTGCTAATAACAATGCAACTGGAATTAAAAACTCCATATTCAAAACTCCCTCACTGAAATACTCCTGTAATTTATAAGAGAATCCGAGAGGGTCGTTCAGTTTAATAAATCCGGAAAATAAAAAAAGTGCTGCTACAAATATTCGGGAAAAACCAACAAGTATTTTCATTTCTAATATGGAGATTATAATTTATGATGAACAAGATAAAAGGTTTATATCTTGCTGCTTTTAGTTTAACAGTTTTTTATAAAATCGTAGGTTAATTCGCTTCGCCCAGATGAATCATCGCAAAAACAGCATAATTAATCATATCCTGATAGTTTGCATCAATTCCTTCACTAACTAATGTTTTACCTTTATTATCTTCAATTTGCTTAACTCTCAGTAGCTTTTGAAGAATTAAATCGGTCAAGGAACTTACTCTCATATCACGCCAAGCTTCGCCATAATCATGATTTTTATTCATCATCAATGTTTTTGTAATATCTATGTGTTTGTCGTATAACTCAGTTGCAGAATCCACTGTTAAATCTGGTTGATCTACAACTCCTTTTTCTAATTGGATTAAAGCCATTAAACTATAATTAATGATTCCAATAAACTCAGAAACTTCTCCTTCATCCACTTTTCTTTCCGCATTTTCTTGCAATCCACGAATTCGTTGTGCTTTAATAAAAATCTGATCTGTAAGTGATGGTAATCTCAAGATTCTCCAAGCACTTCCATAATCTTTCATTTTCTTTGTAAATAAATCACGACATTTGGTGATTACTGCGTCATATTGGGTAGACGTATCTTGCATATAACAGTTGAATTTTGCGTAAATTTCGCTTTAATATCGCAATTATACCAAATAAACATTAAAAATATAGTATAAACCTATTTATGACTATAAATTGTAAAGGAACTTTAATAGAGCTCAATACCCCTAAAGTAATGGGTATTTTAAATCTAACACCAGATTCTTTTTATGATGGTGGAAAATATAAGGATGAGTCTCAAATCTTGTTTCAGGTAGAAAAAATGCTGCAAGAGGGAGCTACTTTTATAGATCTTGGAGCATATTCTTCAAGACCAGGCGCGGATCATATATCTAAAGAAGAAGAAGAAAGACGAATTTTACCAATTGTAACATTAATTTTGTCAAAATTCCCAGATACAATTCTATCTATTGATACTTTTAGAAGTAGCATTGCAAGTAAATGCGTAGAGGCTGGAGCCGCCATTATTAATGATATTTCGGCAGGAAATCTTGATACTGATATGATTCGCACTGTTGGAAAATTAAAGGTGCCTTATATTATGATGCATATGAAAGGAACTCCACAGACTATGAAATCATTAGATCAATATTCGGATTTAATAAAAGAGATTCAATTCTATTTTTCGCAAAAGGTATTAGAAGCCAGAAAAGAAGGTATCAATGATATTATTATCGATCCTGGTTTTGGTTTTGCAAAAAACATAGATCAAAATTTTGAACTTCTCAAAAAATTGAATCTCTTAAATTTCCAAGATCTGCCTATTCTGGCGGGTATTTCTAGAAAATCCATGATTTACAAAACTCTCAACAGTACTCCTTCTGAATCTTTAAATGGAACTACTTCTTTAAACACAATTGCCTTATTGCAAGGAGCATCTATTTTAAGAGTACATGATGTTAAAGAAGCTATTGAATGTATAAAGTTAGTTAGCAAATACAATAATCTTGCAGATTAATCATTTTCAATAAGAAGCAGAAAAAATAGTACTTAAAATTAGAATATGAACTAATTTGAATGCGCTTTTTCAAGCTTTTCAAATTAGAGTTTATTTAATTTATAAAAAGTTAGATCCTGTTCTACAACAGGATTAGTTCAACTAACTAATTTGAATGCGCTTTTTCAAGCTTTTCAAATTAGAGTTTCACTAATTTTTCTATTTTTACAAAAAGACCGCATTTGGATTTAATCAATCTCAGAATATTAGATATCTTAGATATCGTGCTAGTTGCACTACTCCTATACTATATGTATAAATTGGTTAAAGGAACCGCAGCAATCAATATTTTTATCGGAATTGTAATGATTTACCTAGTCTGGAAACTGACTCAGTTTCTAGCAATGGAAATGCTGAGCAGTGTTTTAGGTGAATTTATTGGTGTTGGGATGTTCGCTTTGATTGTAGTTTTTCAACAAGAAATTAGAAAATTTCTTTTAATGATTGGATCTACGAATTTTGGTAGAAGAAGGAAGTTTTTGCGACAACTAAAATTTATTCGAGATACACCTGAAGATAGTGTTACTGATGTTGGTGCCATTGTAAGAGCTTGTCAGAAAATGGGTGATACCTTTACAGGCGCTTTAATTGTAATCAAAAGAAATACTTCCTTAGATTTTGTTAAAAATACTGGTGATGAGTTAGATATACTCGTAAAAACCCCAATTATAGAAAGTATTTTTTATAAAAACAGCCCTTTACATGATGGTGCAATGATTATAGAAGACAATAGAATTGTGGCAACACGTGTAATTTTACCAGTATCAAATGATAGAGATATACCACTGAGATTCGGATTAAGACATAGAGCTGCTATTGGTATTACAGAAAAAACAGACGGATTAGCATTGATTGTGAGTGAAGAAACTGGTCAAATTTCTTATATAAAAAATGGTGAATTCGCGATTTTTAAGACCCCAGAAGAACTTATTGAGAAAATAAAGAAAGACCTTCAATAATGGATAATAAGCTTACTCCTATTAATCATTGTAAAAACTGTGGATACGAGATCAATAATTTTTCCTATTGCCCTAATTGTGGTGCTAAGAAAATTACAAAACGAATCACTTTTAAAAATTTAACTCAAGAATTTAGTGATCGTTTTTTAAATCTGGACAACTCTGTCATCAGAACCTTTATCCACCTGTTCACAAAACCCAAAGATGTGATTGATGGTTTTATCCATGGCCTTAGAAAAAGATATGTAAACGTCTTTAGCTATTTTGCAATATCACTTACTATTGCTAGTTTATACACATTTATTTTAAAAAAATACAAAGATGATATTTTTGCTAACGTGATGACTACAGAGGAGCAAATGGAAGTTAGTAAAATAGCTTCAGATATTTCATTTGAATATCAATCTCTAACCTCTTTTTTGACAATTCCTATTTTAGCATTGATATCAAGGTTGGTGTTTTTTAATTATAAAAAATATAACCTAACAGAACATCTTGTAATTCACCTCTATGCTTATTCGCATATCACCATGGTAATTAGTTTTATTACATTACCTATACTCTTAACCGTGGAAAACCTTTATTTAGTGTTATGGATTCAGTTTCCTACTTCTATATTTTACATCGCTTATGTGCTTAAGAAATTATATGACTTAAGTTGGAAAAAAATCATATTGAAAACACTATTATTTTTTGTCATCATGATCATATTATTTATTATTTTCTCTATAATATCAGCTATCATTATGGTGCAAACAGGAATTATGCCTATTAACGGAAGTTCTTCGGTCTAAAAAATCATCAAGCATTCTAAAAACAACTTAAACAAATGAAGGAATCTATTACAATTTCTAATTGTAAGAACTGTGGACATAGTGTTGAAAATGTAAATTTCTGTTCTCATTGCGGAGCTAAAAAAATTACCAAAGGCATTACTTTAAAAAGTTTAATTACAGAAATTAGTGAAGTATATCTTAATGTGGATAGTACTTTGATAAGAACTATAAAAGATCTTACTATCAAGCCTCATGTTGTAATAGAAGAATATATTAATGGTGTTAGAAAGAAACATTTAAACCTACCTTCATATTTTCTATTATCACTAACACTTTCTACGATATTAAGTTTTATTAAAGAAAAAGCATTTCATATCGCCTCAGAAACCGAAAAATATGATGGCAAGTCAGAAATGATACAACTTTTTTTAGAAACCACAGAAAAATACCCAACACTTGGATACTTTATATTTATTCCGTTTTATTCTTTAATGTCCCGTTTCATTTTTAGAAAGTACAGAAAATATAATTTTATAGAGCACAGTGTAATTAACGCTTATCTTATTGCGCACCTTACCATGCTTACATTTATACCATATATAATTACATTTATCTTTGGAGACTATCTGGAAGAAAGTAGCTTTATTTTTCTGCTAATTCAGCTAATTTATGCTACTTTTTTATTCAAAAATCTTTACAACGTCAGTTATTGGAAAATTATAGTTAAAGGTTTTGTAGGTTTCCTATTAATCTTCCTTATTATAGTAGGCATTAGTGTTATTGGAGGGTTAGCTTATAAAATCTTAGAAGAAAACGGCTTGATCAATCAAGCTTCTTTCATTTCACTAAACTGAACTTCGTAAAGATTTTTATAATATCCATGTTCCACTTTTAAAAGTTCATTGTGATTTCCTTGCTCTACAATTTTACCACTATCCATTACAATAATTTTATCTGCATTTTTAATGGTAGCTAATCGATGCGCGATAACAATAGAAGTTCTATCTTGAGTTATCTTATCGGTAGCATCTTGGATCAATTGCTCACTATGCGAATCTATAGAAGACGTCGCCTCATCTAACACCAAAATTTCAGGATTAGTTACATAGGCTCTTAAAAATGAAATTAACTGTCTTTGCCCCGAAGAAAGCATGACTCCTCTTTCTTTTACATTATAATGATACCCATTTGGCAGACTCATAATAAAATCATGAATACCTATTTCCTTTGCCGCCTTAACAACTATTTCTTCAGTCACATCTGGATCGTTAAGGGTAATATTATTAAAAATAGTATCCGCAAACAAAAAAACATCCTGTAAAACTACGGCAATATGGCTTCTTAATGACTTTAAATCAATATCATGAATCGATTTTTTGTCAATAGAGATGGTGCCACTATCAATTTCGTAAAATCTATTTAACAAATTAATGATAGTTGATTTTCCTGCTCCCGTAGCGCCTACAATGGCAACCGTTTCTCCTGATTTTACAGAAACCGAAATTCCTTTTAATACTTCTTCATTCTCAACATAACTAAATCGCACATCAGTAAAATCAATAGCACCTTTAATTGTTTCAAGTTCTGTTTGTCCCAAATCGTTAATCTTGGATTCAGTATCCAAAATAGCGAACACTCTATTGGCTGCTACCATTCCCATTTGTAAAGTATTAAACTTATCTGCAATTTGTCGCAATGGTCTAAAAAGCATCTGTGAGAGCTCTATAAATGCTATCACAATACCTAAAGTTATTACATCTCCTTCAGCTGCTTTTGAACCTCCATACCATACTATAAATCCAATGGCAACAGAACTAGACATTTCTGCAATTGGAAAAAAAATCGAGTTATACCAGACCGTTTTGATCCACCCCTTTTTGTGTTTTTCGTTTATCTCTTTAAAATTTTCATACTCTATTTTTTCTCTTGTAAATAGTTGGACTATTTTCATTCCTGTTATCCGTTCTTGCACAAAAGAATTTAGATTTGAAACCTGTGTTCTTACTTCTTCAAAAGCGGTTTTCATTTTTCTTTGAAAAACTCTCGTTGCAAAAACAATAAAAGGTAAAACTGCTAAGACAATTAGTGTAAGCTGCCAGCTGTAATAGATCATGAAGCAAAGGATCACAAACATTTTAAGTAGATCACTTATAATCATAAAAAGACCTTGACTAAAAATACTGGCAATGGTCTCGATATCACTTACTGCTCTGGTAACTAATCTACCCACCGCAGATTGATCATAGTATTGTTTTTTAAAACCTAACATATGATCAAAAAGTTTTACTCGTAAATCTCTGATCACTTCTTGTCCTAACCAATTTGCAAAATAAATGAACAAAAATTGAAAAACCACTTCTAAGAGTAATACTCCTAACATCAAACTGATATAAAACACAATAAGTTGACTGTCTTTTGGAATAAAACTTTCATCAATAGCTTTTTGTAATAAAAGAGGCCTTAATATTGCGAATGCGGATAACAGTATAGCTGCTAGTGCTACAAAATAAAAGGTAAATCGATACGGATTTGTATACCCAATCAGTCTTCTAAACAACTTAAAATCAAATGCCTTTCCGCTTTTTTCAGCCATTATTACATATATATATTCGCAGGATACGCTACTTTCGTCAAATATAACCCATGAGCAGGCACAGAATATCCAGCTTCACTACGATTTTCACTTTTAATAATTCTTTCTAAATCTTCAAGATTCAACTTATGCTCTCCTATTTCTACGAGAGTTCCCACAATTGCTCTTACCATATTTCTTAGAAATCGATTAGCAGTAATCCTGAAAATCAACATACTACCATTTCTTTCCCAAATAGCTTCTGTTATAGTACAATTATACGTTTTTACATCGGTTTTCGACTTACTGAAACATTTAAAATTCGTATAGTTTAACAGTAATTTAGCAGCCTCATTCATTAAATCTATATCTAACTCTTTCCTCAAATAGTAGGCTTTATTTATATGAAAAGGATCTTTATTTAAGGCTATCAAATACTCGTATGATCTACTAAAAGCATCAAATCGAGCATGTGATTCGCCTTTAACTGCATATACTTTTTGAATTGCAATTTCCGGCGGAAGAAGAGAATTAAGTTTATAACAAAGTTGATTTTCTTCTACATCATTTTCATAATCAAAATGAGCCATAATCTGTTTAGCATGAACTCCCGCATCTGTTCTTCCAGCTCCAACAATTTCTATCTTAGATTTCAACAACAGAGATAATGAATTTTCTAAAACCTCTTGTATCGAAATAGCATTTGGCTGTCTTTGCCAACCATGATAAGACGTCCCATTATAAGAAAGTTCTAAAAAATATCTCAAAGCTTTATTTTATTTTTGTTCTAAATCAGACCGCAAATATACTTTATATAAAAGAGATGTGTTATATATTGATCTTTCGGTTTACTTATAAGATTATAAACGATATCTATTTATACATTTGAAAAAAATACTCTTACTTAGTGACACTCACAGTTATATTGATGATCGTATTCTTCACTATGTCAAGCAGGCGGATGAAGTATGGCACGCTGGAGATATTGGTGATTTAAAGGTAACAGATGCCATAGAAGCTATCAAACCTTTGAGAGCAGTTTATGGCAATATTGATAACGACAAAGCGCGAGTAAGCTTTCCTTTACACCAACGGTTTAATTGTGAAAAAGTTTCAGTTTGGATTACACATATTGGTGGCTATCCGCCTAAATATAATAGTACAACAAGACAAGAAATTAAAAACAATCCTCCCAAACTATTTATTTGTGGACATTCGCATATCCTAAAAGTAATTCCTGACAATGTTAATGGTTTACTACACATGAATCCAGGAGCTGCAGGAAAACATGGTTTCCACAAAATAAGAACAATGTTGCGATTTACAATCGATGAAGATAAAATAGAAAATCTTGAAGTAATAGAATTAGGTAAAAAATAAGAACCCGAAGTTGGCATACTCCGGGTTCTAACGCACTAATACTACTAAGATTTTAGGTTTATCGCAATCGATCTACAGATTTTACGAGATTTTCATCCTTTTTAATAGCCTTATTGGCTACCACTAATAAAACGATAGAAATAATAGGAAGTAACATCCCAATACCTTTCTCAGAAACCGCTGTTTCTCCAGATAATGTTAGTGACCAATAAACAAATACTCCTAGTAAAATAAAGTTTAATAAGATATTGATTCGCCCCATTACAAATTGGAGCTGTCTATTTTTAAATAAAAAAATACTGATCAAGGCTAAAATAGCAGATCCTCCAAATAACCCCATAACTAAAAGATTATCTTGCGCTAGAAGTGCTTCTTTATTTTGATCTATTCCATATGGTAAAAGTGCAGAAATTCCACCTGATATTACCACAACTAAAAACAAATATATGGATTGAATTCTTTGTATCATTCCCCTTATTCTTTTGGAAATGCAAAAATAAGAGTTTCTTTTTATAATTATAGGTTAAAATCAAAAATAAAGTCGTATACTTGCATCACAAATGATGTAACCCATTCTATATTAGGTTACTTACCTTCTTAATAAAATTTTCCTAGAATTCTTCTTTAGAAAATTTAATACCAGAACCTTAAATTATATAACAAATTTAAATGTTAGAGATTTCTGAATTAAAAGCGAAAAAGCTTCCTGAGTTACAGGAAATTGCGAAAAGTTTAAAAGTACCTAAGTTTCGCAGTATGAAAAAATTAGACTTGGTATATCAGATATTAGATTACCAAGCAGCCAACCCTACTAAGGTAAAAGAAGTTATTACAGAAGAAACTTCTACAAATAAAACAGACAAGGACAAGGCTAAACCAAAGCAAGCTACACGTCAAAAAAGACCTCGTACTAAAAAGACTCCAGCTCAAAATAATGCTCCCTCGAAAGAAGCTACTTCTTCAAAGGAAAAAAACACCTCTCCTAAGCAAGAAGCCAAAGATTCTAATCAAGGAAACAAACCACCTGTTGAAAATAAAAAACCTCAAAAAAAGCAAGAGGACAAGAAGGAAGAGCGAAAAGAAGAAAGAAAGGATAATAACAGAAATAGAAATAACGATAAATCTCAAAATAAAAACCGTAATAACAACAATAAAAAAGATAACGGGAATAGAGATAATGGAAATAGAGATAACAGAAATCGTTACAAAGAACCTGATTACGAATTTGATGCAATCATACAGAGTGAAGGAGTATTAGACATTATGCAAGACGGGTATGGTTTTTTAAGATCTAGCGACTATAATTACCTATCTTCTCCTGATGATATATATGTATCCCAATCACAGATAAGACTTTTTGGTCTAAAAACTGGTGACACGGTACTTGGTCAGGTTAGACCCCCTAAAGAAGGTGAAAAATATTTCCCTTTAATAAAGGTTAACAAGATTAATGGTCTTGACCCACAAGTAGTAAGAGACCGAGTATCATTTGAACACCTGACACCTCTTTTCCCTCAAGAAAAATTCAAAATAGCAGAGAAACAAAGCACTATTTCCACAAGGATTATGGACTTATTCTCTCCTATTGGTAAAGGACAACGTGGTATGATCGTATCTCAACCTAAAACAGGTAAAACCATGTTACTAAAGGATGTAGCAAATGCTATTGCTGCAAATCATCCTGAAGTATACCAAATGATCCTTCTAATAGATGAACGTCCTGAAGAGGTAACTGACATGCAACGTAATGTGCGCGGAGAAGTAATTGCTTCAACTTTTGACAAAGAAGCTCACGAACATGTAAAAATTGCGAATATTGTTTTAGAAAAAGCTAAGCGATTAGTAGAATGCGGTCATGATGTAGTTATTCTATTAGACTCAATAACTCGTTTAGCAAGAGCTTATAACACGGTACAACCTGCCTCAGGTAAAATACTTAGTGGAGGTGTAGATGCCAATGCCTTACACAAACCAAAACGTTTTTTTGGAGCTGCTCGAAACATTGAAAATGGTGGATCTCTAACCATTATTGCTACCGCATTAACAGAAACCGGATCCAAAATGGATGAAGTTATCTTTGAAGAATTCAAAGGTACCGGTAACATGGAATTACAATTAGATCGCAAAATATCCAATCGACGAATATTCCCTGCTATCGACCTTACATCATCAAGCACACGTCGAGATGACATCCTACTTGATGAAAGCACTATACAAAGAATGTGGGTGATGAGAAAATATCTTGCCGATATGAATCCTGTAGAAGCTATGGAATTTATCAATGAACGTTTTAAACAAACTAGAAATAATGATGAATTTTTAATCTCCATGAATGGATAATAAAAATTCATACCTTATATAGTATAGTAAAAAATGGTTGTCGAAATGACAACCATTTTTTATTTAAAATTTCTTTATGATACCTCTACAAAGAATCTAATTAATTTTGTCAGATAAATACTCTTTGAAAGGTTTTTAAAAAAAATGAGACTACTACTTCCAAAAAAACAACTATTATGAAGACCTTATTATATAGCTTATTCACTATTTCAATTTTATTATCTGGTTGCCAAGGCAATAGCCAAACATCAAATAAAAACGCAACCACACAAAACCAAAACATTACACCAGTTCAAACCAAACCCATCAATGGTTTGGAACGCGCATACTTTGCGAGTGGTTGCTTTTGGTGTGTAGAAGCCATTTATGAGAGTGTTAAAGGTGTACAAGAAGCTGTATCCGGATATTCTGGTGGGCATACAGAAAATCCAACATATGAATCTAGTAATACTGGACGAACAGGACATGCAGAAGCAGTTGAAGTACTATATGACCCAAAAGTTATTTCTTTTGCATCCTTAGTGGATGTGTATTTTGGATCTCAAAATGTATCTCAAATAAATGGACAAGGCCCAGATAGAGGTTCACAATATAGATCTATCATCTTTTACCAAAACGACGAGCAAAAAAATATCATACAGAAAAAGAAAGATTTTTTGACCAAAAGTTTAAATCGAAACATAGCAGCTGAAGTTACACCATTTCAAAAATTCTGGAAAGCTGAAGACTATCATCAAGATTATGAAAAAAGAAACCCTTATAACAGATATATTCAAAATGTTTCTATCCCAAGATTAAAGCGTTTCCAGAAAAAATTCCCCGAATTAATCAAAGAAACACATTAAGCACTTTCTCATTAGATTCTTACAAATTCTTTAAAAAAAAAATCAAATTCTCACTAAAATCGTACACATAAAAAATCGTCAGCGATTTCTGACCACATCATTTTTAATTCAAAAAGCAGTAAAATAATCAGATTAAAGATGTAGCGGCAAAACCATAATTTCTTAAATGTAGTACCATTTTTTTAAGAACATAAACGATTTCTTAGTTTTTGTACAAAAAAATAAATCAATATTATAAACACTTAATTGTCAACACCGTACCAAAGCAAATAATAAAATCTAAAGCTCACCAATCACACTATTTACTATGCGTACATAATAAATAGCGTTAAATTTTTGTGAAAATTAGATTTTACACTAAAGAATAAGAATTCTAAAAAAAGGAAATTTCATCTCTAAATTGCACTTAAAATACCATACCGGCTTCAAGTATTGTAAAATCAAGATAAATCAGTTGTAATACACAAAATTATCGTTGAAAAACACAAATTCAATAAAAAAAAAGTAGAATTTTCTGTAAATAAAGTCAAAACAAGTTGTGTTTTTCAGATTAATAACTTACTTTTGTTTATAGTTTAAAAGTTTTCAGTTCAGTTGTTTAATACATAAGTTTAAACTTAAGCTAAAGAAAAAGCACCTTAAGTTACTGAAAATCAATAAAATAATAAACTATAAGATCTTATTAAATTGTAAGTTTTACTTCAAAAATTAGAAGTGTTAACAATTTCAAAATATTCCACACAACAGTTTGGCATATTTTTTGAGATCGCCATTTTGAGGACGAATTTGAATAAATTTTTAATATTATTGAGAAAACCCGAGAAAAAAAGCAAAAAAAGATTAACATCTGAACCAAGACCCTAATCTGCTTTATTTTTTGAATTTAATTATGTAAACACAGAAAGATTATGAAATCAATTTTTACATTTATTTTGCTATTGGTGATGACTTCTTCGACTTTCGCTCAGATAAAGTCATTAGACCGCTATTTAATGTCTACTGCAAAGTTAGAATTAAGAACTGGACCTGGACCGAATTTTGATATTATTGGTGAAATCCCTCAGGGAACACAAGTATATGTAATTAGTTCAGGATATGGTGACTGGAGTACAGTACAGTATAAAAATGGTAATGGATTTGTTTTAACAAAATTATTAGCTGAAGATAATAGTATTGCAGAGGCTGAAAGAGCTGCAAAAGCTGCTGAGGCTAAAAAG
>NZ_WEKL01000107.1 GCF_019295435.1 Aquimarina litoralis | reverse complement strand
CCACCAGCTCTTACGGCTACAGATTGTTTGGCTCTTCCTAATCCATCAAAATAGTTTACCGATACTATCTTATCACTTTCTAATACCTGTGATTGTTGTCCGTCTTGCACTTCGGTTTGATAAGCGGTGGTTTGTACATAATTTTCTGATGTTGTCTGTGCACTTGTTATGGTAGCTACTAATACAGCAACTACGGTCATTAATTTTTGTAATGTCTTCATGTTGTGTTCTGTATTAATTGTTTTTATAATTGTACGTGTTCTCTGAAAGGATATTTCCATCCTGATCTTTTACTTTAGACAATCGATTCAGGGTATCATATTCATAGAACATGGTATATCCACGAGGATCGGTCATACTTTTTACACCTACCATTGGATCATAGAGATAATAACTCATTTGTCCGTTAGCGAAGAATGGTTTAGTTCGCAGCGTTTCGAACTGCCCTCTCATCGCGTTTTCTTCTCCAAGGGTGTTTTCAGTATTAGAGTTAGCTCTTATGGTATTGATCAAACTGGTCACATCTCCAGGCATTCCACTATAGGTAGCATTATCAATTTTAGCAATTGGATATAGATTATTATATCCCCAGATGTATATGGAATGTGTGCCATCAGTTTGTGAGACTTCTAAAGGATTTCCATAGATGTCATAATTATGATATTGCATTCGTTTTTCTAGAGCTGCTGTTCCTTTGGCTGTGTATACAAACTCTGGAAATATCTTTTTTGCACTTCCCCATAATCGATAATCGGTTCGTTGTTTAGAAAGTAAAGAAGTTGTACTTCCTCGTTTGGAATATGCTTCTACTTGCAAAGGCATCCCGATACGATGGGTAGTAATCATCTTATCAATGGCTTTATTAGCATTGGTACTTAGGGTTCCTAACTGCGATCTATCTTGTGGATAATACAATTTAGAGATGGTAACCTCTCCATTATTTTGGATCGTCTCTGTTCTGGTGAGTTGTTTATGAGTAGCATTATCATAGAAGTAATTGGTTTTCTTTTCCAGGATTTGATCCTCAAAAAACTGCTTGTCGATGGTTTCTTCCAATCGTACCCATACAGGAGTGAAACGATATTTATTAGCAATAAAAGTACTCATAGAAACAGCTTCTCCTAAACCAAAACACGGATTAGGTCCTCCTGTTCCTTGACTTACGGAGATATAGAAATTAGATCCGCTTTGTGTTTTTAATTTACACCCACTACTATAGGTCTCATCTGGTACCATAAATACTCCATTRTGAGGCATGCTGTTACTTAAGGTTTCTTGTGCATACGTTTGAGTAGTCTGTTGCACCATTTTTTTCTGATCATCATAATGGGAAGTTGTTTTTACTTTTCCATTGAGGTGATATCTTGTTATAAAAGGACTCCAAGCACTGAGAATACCTTCATCAGTATTGTGGTAGGTATAGGTAGTATGTCCTTCATAAGTGGTTCCTCTAAACCTGACTTCAGATACGTTCGAATAGGTAATGTTATACTTTGTTTTTGGAGCTAGGTTACTACTATAGAATTTAAAATGAGAGATGGGATTCGTTAGATTCAAACTTGTAAAACGTCCGTAGTCTCTTTTTGTTTCCGAAAACAATAATTTTTGATGAATCACTCCAGAAGATGAGATTTGGTTTTCCATCATCCCTAATGTTACAGCTTGATTTTCAGCAATGGCATCATAATAATAATATTTTGTGATTGGAGTAGCGCTACTGTTTGGAGTACTTTCAGTTTTAAGTAATCGCAATCCACCTACTTGATTGTTTATAAAAAAAGCATTCTCTCTAATCAAACTATAGGTCACTTTTAAAGAAGAATTCTCTTTCCCATTTACCATAAGAATTCTATAATCTCCTTTAGGAAGGCTTAGTGTGAAATCTGCTCCTGGATTGGAAGACATATACATCACATCAGGATGATTAGGCCCCATGGTTACCAACTCACAATAGGATTTTGCGGGAAATCCGTTATCACAATCTTCAAAAGTATCTCCTGGAACGCTTAAAGAACAACCATGGGGTTGTAGCAGTCCTTCAGGACATAGTCTTGTTACACATCCTGTTCCAAATCTGGATTTGTAAATCGCTATAAACCGAACTTCATTATTGTTGACACCACCATTGTTGCTTATATATTCAACATCAAATACAATAGGTATATTTTTATTTCTATCATCAATTGTAAATCCACCTTTTACAGCATTTTGGAAACTATGTAATTGCCCGATATCATCATTGCCACAATTAGCTACATCTTCAGTAGAGGAACTATCATGACCACCTATTACTGTCACATAATCCGTAAATAAGCCATCTTCACTATCTTCTTCTTTAAGTCCTCTATGCAATCCATAAGTAAATGTGGTGCTTCCACCAGTAGGATAGGTGACCTTTTTTAGCGTTCCATTGATAGCATTTGCAAGAACAGCAGAACGATTTGCTCCTATATAGTTTAGGTCTATGGATTTGATTCCATATTGCTCATTATATTTTAAGCTATTTCCAGGCGCTTTGGCTTTGAAATATTCAGTAATACTATTGCTATTACTTCCGTTTTGATATCCCCATAGATCAGCGCCTCCACTGGCAATATGAGGTAAGCTGTTGGGATTGTGATATTCAAAACTATGTACTTTATCTTGAGTGTTATCCGCTGCATTTACCTCTCTAATCTCATCTAATTTTAGACGTTTGTTTCCAAAACTACTTCCATTAGTGGTAGCAGTAAAGTAGGAATAGCTAAAGTCAACATCTTTTATCTTTTGTCCTACCGTATTGAATACCTCTATACCGGTAATAGCCGATCTTCCTGGTAAATCTTGTCGAGCGTGGTTATGTTCCAGCGCCACGATTTGTTTATTATTATGATAGATTGCTAACAGGTTGAACTGTTTTATTTTGTAAAGTGTTTGACTATGCTGACTAATTTGTTCCTCTATTCTATTCCCAGTAACCGGATGAAAATAGAATTGTGTCATGGTTTGTAAAGGAAGTGGTACTTCCTGAGTGTAATACTGTCCAGCATCATATGCAAATGTGATATGATCTTCTGTATCTGCTGTTTTGATATCAGAAATGTACCAAGAGGACACATATTGATATTCATATTCATTAAGTGCTCCTGCAGAATACGCACTATTGGTATATTCTTTTTTAGCAAAGGTATAGATAGTTCCCTGGGTATCGGTTAGTGTCCAAGAAGTGATTTCTTTGGAGACACTTCCTGTAATGGTATAATCGATTTTTAGCGTAGGATCTTCAATACAGAATACTTGATATTTTCCATTTTCAGTGACATCATAATTGATGGCAATGGTACCCGATAAGCCGTTAATTGAAAAGCTAAAGGTATCCGCTTGTGTATCGATTCTGTTTAGGTTGTAGTTTGTCAATAAAGCATCTGCATAGTATTGATCTTCTGCATTGGAGAATCCATTAATTCTTGGGCTGTCGTATACTGCTTCCAAACCTCTTCGAGTCCCTACGTCTGTGATATGTACATAAGAACCAGAAGATTGATCTGGTAATCCTTGAACTTGTCTAGAAACTACACCTCCGTAATTCAGGTTCCAACCCAATCCTACATTGGTAGCTAATTGATTGACTTTGATTCCTGAGGCATCATAAGTCATACTGATAGGAAGCGAAAAACGCTTACCAGCTACTTGACAGATAGGTACTGAAATAGAAGGAGTACCGGTATAATGATTTAAAGGAATGTTCCCATACTTTATAAAAGCGGCTGCTTCTGGTGCATTAGGAATGGATATGTTTCTTGCTAATTCTGCACTGTAATCAAATGCAGAAGAAGCATTACCATCATCTCCTAATTGTGC
The DNA here is from genome assembly GCF_019295435.1 of Aquimarina litoralis. GTDB lineage: Bacteria > Bacteroidota > Bacteroidia > Flavobacteriales > Flavobacteriaceae > Aquimarina > Aquimarina litoralis_A. The sequence continues at coordinate 167,520 of NZ_WEKL01000107.1, read as the reverse complement.
ATACCCAAATCTCACTACCATCAAAAAGAGCGTGAGACACTTTACAATGTTTCTCATAAAATTCACTGATTTATTTACTATACTTTTTTGTTTCCTTTAGGAGAATGTTCGAAAGAAAACTCTCCCTTATATTAACTATGTGTCATTTATTGAGGAAGTGTTACCTCGATTTTGTGTTTTTTTGAAATATTTTTTTGGAGAGGGTTTTTAGATGTCGGGAGTTGGGAGTTAGATGTTGGGTGTTGGGTGTTGGGTGTTAGGAGTGAGGTGTTGGGTGTTGGGTGTTGGGCTTCGAGAGCCTCAGCCCTCAATATTAGATTAATTGTATTTGTTGAAAATAAATACTGGGTATAAAAAAACCCAGCCTACTATAGTAAGCTGGGTTTGGATTATTTATTTTATCACTTCTCCATTTTGATCATGGAAATGATATTCTAAATATGTGTAAGCGTCTCTAGGTATAATTTCTAAAAGAAAATGTCCTGTGCCAATCTAAAAGTATTGGCATGAGCATCGATGATAACCTTAATATCAGGAGAATAGCCGCCTCCCATAGAACACATTACCGGAATTTCAAGATCTTTACAATTTTGCAAAACAAATCGATCTCTTTCTTTGCATCCTTCAATCGTACATCCAAGTTTACCTAATTTATCCGAGGCTAGAATATCAACACCACATAAATAATAAATAAAATCAGGTTGCTGATCTTCGATGAGTTTTGGTAATGTTTCTTTTAGAATATTCAAATACTCATCGTCACCAGTATTATTTGCTAAAGGAATATCGAGATCAGATTGTTCCTTCTTAAAAGGATAATTACTAGCGCCATGCATAGAAAACGTAAAGACATCTGGATTCTTCTCAAAAATTTCTGCTGTTCCATTACCTTGATGCACATCTAGATCTACAATCAAAACTTTTTGTACTAGGTTTTTAGATAGTAATTGCCTAGCACCAATTGCTTGATCATTTAACAGACAAAATGCTTCTCCACGATCTGTATAAGCATGGTGTGTTCCTCCAGCGATATTCATAGCAATACCATGCTGTAAAGCATATTCAGAGGCTTTCAACGTTCCATCTGCAATGATAATTTCTCTATCTACAAGCTCTTGAGATAATGGAAACCCTATTTTTCTTATGGCTTTACGATCTAAAGAAAGCGAAGTTAATTGATTGTAATATTCTGTATCGTGAACTGCTAAAATTGGCTTACTATCAGGAATTTCCGGGGTAAAAAAATTCTCCTTAGTGCAAGTACCTTCATGCAGTAATTGTCTAGGAAGAAGCTCATATTTAATCATCGGAAATCGATGTCCTTCCGGTAAAGGATGTTTGTATATAGGATGATATGCTATTTTTAGCATTTGATCTATAGCAATGATAAGTTCAATAAAGCAAACGAATATACTATCTTTTTTGTTATTGCTAGGATTTTAAGTTTTTGTGTCAAGGTAAATTTTAATGTAATACATATCTTTACCAGAATAAATTGGGCTGTTAATGAAAAATGATCCGTATTCGGCATTACGATATCAAGAATTTAGTATTTTTTTAGTATTGCGTTTTTCTTTGGTCATGGCTTGGACCATGCAATTTATTGTTGTCGAATGGCAGGTTTATAGCATTACAAAAGATCCTCTTTCTTTGGGTATTATTGGTCTTATGGAGGTTATTCCTGCTGTATCTTTGGCTTTATTTGCAGGTCACATTGTAGATCAAAAAGAAAAAAAGAATTTGCTTAGTATTTGTATTGCAGGTTTTTTGTGTATTAGTCTTGGATTATTTTTTCTCACCAATCCAAGTATTATAGATTCGATGGAACAGTCTGCCATGTTGTTTGGGATTTATGCGCTGGTTTTTTGTGGTGGAATCGTACGCGCTTTTTTGGGTCCAACAATATTTTCCCTCTTAGCATTGTTAGTGCCTAAAAAAATATATCCAAATGCTGCTACTTGGAGTAGTTCGACTTGGCAAGTCGGCGCAGTACTAGGGCCAGCACTAGCGGGTTTTATGATAAATTTAATTGGAGTAAATTGGTCTATGTTGGTAATCGTAGGTTGGGCGACCTTTGCATTTATTTGCTTGATGAGAATTCCTAAAAAACCAATTATGAATCCTAATATAGGAGAACCAGTATTAAAAAGTTTGAAAGAGGGAATTCAATTTGTTTTTAAAACTAAGGCAGTACTGGGAGCACTTACACTAGATATGATCGCTGTTCTTTTTGGTGGAGCAGTAGCTTTATTGCCAGTTTTTGCCCAAGATATTCTTAAGGTAGGTCCACAAGGATTTGGTGTTTTAAGAGCGGCTCCAGCGGTTGGAGCATTTATCATTATGTTTACTACGGCTTATTTTCCAATTAATAAAAATGCTGGGAAAAAGTTACTACTCGCTGTTTTCGGATTCGGAATCTGTATTATAGTATTTGGACTTTCTTCCGTTTTTTGGATATCGGTCGTAGCGCTCTTTTTTAGTGGTGTTACTGATGGTATATCGATGGTGATACGCCAGACGATCCTTCAATTGAAAACACCAGATCATATGAGAGGACGAGTGTCGTCTGTAAATTCAATATTTGTAGGTTCTTCTAATGAATTAGGTGCTTTTGAAAGTGGTATTACAGCTAAATATATGGGAACTGTAACAGCAGTGGTTTTTGGAGGTAGTATGACATTGCTTACCGTGATTCTTACTTCTATACTCTCTCCAGCGTTTAGAAAACTGGATCTTAGAAAGGATCTGGAAGAAGAGAAGACTGAATAATAAAAAAAGGGGTAAATGTTACCCCCTTTTTTATAAAAGCTTTTATGTATCAGCTTTTTATTAGTTAATTACCGCACCTGGTTTTACACCGTCTTCGTCTGGATTAAGGAATACCAATTTGCCATCTGGAGTCTCTGTCATAAGAATCATTCCTTCGCTTTCTACACCTCTTAATTTTCTTGGTGCAAGATTTACAAGAACAGTTACTTTTTTACCAATAAGATCTTCGGGCTTGAAATGTTCTGCAATTCCCGAAACGATCGTTCTGGTATTAATTCCAGTATCTACTTTAAGAACTAATAATTTCTTAGCTTTCGGCATCTTTTCAGCTTCTACAATCGTACCGACACGAAGGTCCATTTTAGTAAAATCTTCAAATGTAGCCGTATCTTTTTGTGGTTCTACAACTTTGTTTTCAGCTTCGTTTGCTTTCTTAGTAGCTTCTAGTTTGTCTAGTTGTTTTTGGATATCAGTATCTTCAATTTTAGAAAACAATAATTCACCTTTTTCAATCTTATGACCAGCAGCTAATAAAACTTCTCTTGTAGCAATTTCATTCCATTGAATTACAGATTCATCAGAAGTGATTGCTAATATGTTCTTTAATTTTTCTGAGGTAAACGGTAAAAACGGTTCTGATAAAGTTACCAAAGCAGATGCTATTTGTAACCCTACATACATTATTGTTTTAACACGCTCTGGATCCGTTTTGATCAATTTCCAAGGTTCTTCATCAGCAAGGTACTTATTTCCTAATCTGGAAACGTTTAATAACTCCTGACTCGCTTCTCTAAAACGATATCTTTCTATAGAACTTCCAATAACACTCGGATACGCTCTTAATTCGGTTAAGGTTTGCAAATCTAAATCCGAAAATTCATTAGGAGTAGGTACAATACCATCATAATATTTATTCGTAAGTACCACAATACGATTGATGAAATTTCCGAAGTTTCCAACTAATTCATTATTATTTCGGTCTTGAAAATCTTTCCATGTAAAATCGTTATCCTTCGTTTCTGGTGCATTTGCTGTAAGTACATATCGCAGTACATCCTGTTTTCCTGGAAATTCTTCCAAATATTCATGAAGCCATACCGCCCAATTTTTGGAAGTAGATAATTTGTTTCCTTCTAAATTTAGGAATTCATTGGCAGGTACGTTTTCAGGTAAAATATAATTTCCTTCTGCTTTTAGCATACTCGGGAAAATAATACAATGGAATACGATATTATCTTTACCAATAAAATGAATAAGCTTAGTGTCTTTGTCTTTCCAATAAGGTTCCCAATCTTTTCCTTCTCTTTCAGCCCATTCTTTGGTAGAAGAAATGTAACCAATTGGAGCATCAAACCATACATATAATACTTTTCCTTCTGCTCCTTCAACAGGAACAGGGATTCCCCAATCTAAATCTCTTGTAACGGCTCTTGGTCTTAACCCATCATCAACCCACGATTTTATTTGACCATATACATTCGTTTTCCAATCCTTTTTGTGACCTACTAAAACCCATTCTTTCAAAAAATCTTCATATTGATCTAATGGTAAAAACCAATGCTTGGTTTGTTTTAATGTTGGTTTTGCGCCAGAGATGGTAGATTTTGGATTAATTAAATCTGTTGCATTCAATGAGCTTCCACAGTTTTCACATTGATCTCCATATGCTTCTTCATGACCACATTTTGGACATGTGCCAATAACAAAACGATCTGCTAAAAATTGATCCGCTTCGGGATCATACAATTGCTCAGAGGTTTCTTCTATAAATTTTCCATCATCATATAATTTCTTGAAAAATTCTGATGCTGTTTCATGATGTATAGGAGCAGAGGTACGAGAGTAATTATCGAATGTAATACCAAAATCTTCAAAAGACTTTTTGATAATTGCGTGATATTTATCAATAATGACCTGAGGAGAAACTCCTTCTTTTTTAGCTCGCATTGGTATTGCTGCACCATGCTCATCACTACCACAAATAAAGGCAACATCATTTCCAGTGATTCTAAGATATCTTGAGTAAATGTCAGCAGGAACATAAACTCCYGCCAAGTGACCAATATGAATAGGACCATTTGTGTATGGTAAAGCCGACGTGATTGTATATCTTTTTGGTGTGCTCATAATGCTTGTAAAAATGAGGCACAAAGGTAATAAACACCTTGATAAAATAAGAAAGCTTTAAGTAATTAATCTAATTGCCTTCTAATAAAATATATACTAAAGTTATCCTTGTTTTATTTAGTTGAAATAATGACGAATACAAATAAAAAAACAGTATTTATTAAGGAAATAAATACTGTTTTTTTATTTAAAAGCTCTGATTCAATTATAGAATCAGAACAGGTTTACTGTAACTTTTTTTGTTTTTAGTAATTCGATACGCATAAAAACCTTCTGATAAGGTAGTTTTTGCGGCTTCTTTCACGTTAATGACATGTTCTCCCTCTAAAAGTACTTCATTTTTTAGATTAGCAATTTTTTGTCCAGACATACTATATAAATCCACATTTGTATGACCAGCTTGAGCATTGGTAATATGAATATAAGATTGATTGTCTGTGTAAGTAACAGTGTGATTAAAGTTTTCGAAGGTTGGTGGCAGGTCTCCATCATTATCATCTGTACCTAAACTATTGCAATTAAAGCCTAAATCAAGTGAGTTATATTCTTGGCCAAGCAAAATTTCATCAACTAAACCGCTGTCTACACATAACCACTCTTTCATAATTGAAGCATACGCTTGTCTAAAATCATTGGTATTGTATAGATTTCCATTTTGGTTTAGGTTGGATAAGTCTGGGTGCTCACCAATAAAACCATTACCATCCAAGCCCGTTCCAAATAACATCATTGGTGCAGCGGTACCATGATCTGTACCACGAGAACCATTTTCTTTAACTCTTCTACCAAACTCCGAAATTGTCATTGAAAGTACTTTGTCATCCCATCCAGCATCCGTAAGATCTTTATAGAAATGTTCCATGGTTTCTGATAATTGTGTAATCAGTTGTTCTTGTCTGTTTAATTGATCATTATGTGTGTCGAAACCTCCTAGCGTCACAAAGTATACCTTCGTTCCTAAATTTCCTTTAATAAGTCGTGAAACCACACTTAATTGTTGAGAAAGTTTGTTGTCAGGATAATTTCCGAAATCAGATGTGCTTTCATAGGCTTCGTTAATAACACCTGCATAGGTAAATGTGGTATTAGCTACTCCTTTGAGATATCCAACTTTTTCACCATGAGTACAATCCGGTAAGTTGTTTAGATCATATAATGCACCATTTTGGGCAATTTCGAAAAGTTTTTTTGGATCTGCTACGGAAAAAGCAAAATTGTTTTGATCTCCATTGAAAATTAAATTACCACTACTTCCAATTTGTATAGCCGCTGGTTTTTCCGGCGGATTTAGTAAGTAATCAGGGTATATGTTTTCAAAATATCGCGCCATCCATCCAGATGTTTCTTGATCTGTAACATCCGATGTAGCCCAAATATCTGAACCTGTAAAATGAGATAATGCACTTTGTTCATATCCAACACCATGGATTATTTTCATTTGACCATTCCCCCATAATTGTTCGAATTTATTTGCATAATTCGGCATTCCGTATTCATCGGTAAGATTGAATAGCTGATTTTCTCTAATTCTTATGTTAGGACGAGCGTTGGCATAGGAATCATATTGGTTTAATGGAATCACAGTATTTAATCCGTCATTTCCTCCTTTAAGCCTAACGATAACAAGTACTCTGTCTGTTTCTGTGTCATTAAGAGCAGCGGATAGAGGAGAAGGTTTAGATACTGATAAAGCCGTATTGGCAAATGCAACTGTTCCTCCACCTACAATCCCTAAGGCTTGTAAAAATGAACGACGATTCCATTTTTTATGTTCTTTGGTATTACAACTCCCTGGTTGAGGAGTAAAATTTTTATGATGAGTATCGCACATGATGTTTTATTTAAGTTGGAATTCGGGAATTTTTATTAGAAATTGTAAAAGTTGGTACGTCTGTCTTGGAACAGTATTCCAATCAAGATCCCAAGTGCCATCTTCAAAATAGTTTTCTGGAACTTGATCTTTAAAAATTTCTAAACCTTGAGTATATTCTGTGTCATTAATAAGTTCCTTGGATAGGAAATTATCCATGATAGCTTTTGAAACTAGGACTACATCATCAGAGTTGCCACCTAAAATACTTTTAGCGATTACCCTAAATTGTTCCTCATTATGTCTCCAAGCTCTCCAAATATACCAACCTAGTCTATCCCATCTTGTGGTCATGGTACTTGAATCGATCCAATCTTTATCTCCTTGCCAACCTGCAACATCAACTGGTTTTAGAAGATCTTGCCCTAATTCCTGACAACCACCTCGAATTTTGTTATTAAATCCAAAATCTTCAGGCAATTCAAAATCAAGATCTTTGAAGAAATTGATTTGTACATCAACTGGACTCTTAATGTGAACACCATACGTTTTTTCATCAAAAAAGTGTTCACTCTTAAAAAGCCTTCTAAGCACTGGAGCAATTTCAAAATTATTGTCAAGAAAAGTTTGAGCGAGTTGGTTAACAATATTTTGATTTACAACAGGGCTTACAAAATAACGGTAGAATTTACCACAAATGAATTCTGCTATCTGCTGTGGACGTTGTTCAAATAAAATGTTAATTACATCCGTGTAATCCCAATTTCCTACTTGACCAAAAATAGTTTTGTCTTCATTATCAAATTTGTTAGCATCAAAAGTTATAGGACCCCATCTTTGCTCTCTTTTATTCCATCCCGTTAATGCTCTGGAAGTTTCTACAATATCATTTTGAGTATATCCATTGTCAACACCCAAAGTGAAAAGTTCATAAAGTTCTCGTCCGTAATTTTCATTAGGCTTATTCTTGGTGTTTTCGTAACCATTCAAATAAATCAACATTGCAGACGAGAGCCCTATGTCGAAAGTAAATTCCTTAAAATTACCAATAGAATGTAATTGTAGAAGATTGTAATATTGAAATAAATATGCAGGACTTTGGTAGTTAATATCTTCGGTTACAAAGTGGTTGCTCCAGAATAATGTGAGACGATCTCTTAGGTTGTTTTGGAACATATCTGCTACCATCTGATTTTTCCAGTCTCTACGATATACAAATGGATTATCCGGAGTGGCATCAAAATCATCTTTTACCCAATATCCCCATTCGGGAGCTGGAGTAGGATTGAGGTTCAACGCTTCATCTATAAGATTATCAACTAAGTTAGAAGGGCTTTGATTGAGAGCATTATTCACCATTTGTGGTGTTGCCCCAAAACCAAGTCTTCTATATAAATGATTTACTTTTTGTCTATTCCAAGGATTTGAATTGTTAGGTGAATAGACATCTAATGAAGCAACATTACATGAAGTATTTGTTGTTGTCATAAATAGATTGAGTTAGTTAAGAATTTTATTAATTTGATTAAAGCGAGTGATTGTTTGGAGTTGTTTTTTTAAAATAAAAAACGTTATAAATTACGCAATAACAGTATTTTTTTTACAGCTTATCTAGTATCCGTTTAGGTTCAGCTAGTATCTGTAGTGGGTTGTAAAAAAAGACACTTTTTGGGTAACCAAAAAGTGTCTTTTTTTACTGAATTTTTAAATGTTTGTTTGTTCTAGGAAATCAATAGAGATCTACTAAACTCCCCAGTTCCCGTTTCAATTCTATATACATATTGACCAGTGCTTAATCTAGTTCCTGAAGAAGCTTTTACATCAATCACATGTTCTCCTTCGAGAAGCATCTCATTTCTTAGTGTTGCTACTTTTTGACCAATAATATTAAACAAGGTAATATCAACGTGAGTAGTTTCAGGATTATTAATATTTATAAAGGTTTGACCTCCATCATAAGTCACGATATGAGAAAGTGTTTCTCCATCTCCCGGAATATTCGGGCTAACACCACCACAAGAAAAACCTAAATCCAAAGATTCAAACTCTGCTCCCAATAATGCGTTGTTTACTGTACTAGGATCTATACACAACCATTCTTTCATTACAGTCGAATATATTTGCCTAAAATCATTGGTACTCTCGGCATTGAAACCTACTGAAGGATTATCTGGAAGTGTAGGATGTTCCCCCACAAAACCGTTTCCATTTAATCCTGTACCAAAGAACATCATTGGTGCTACTGTACCGTGATCCGTTCCTAAAGAACCATTTTCAACTAATCTTCTCCCAAATTCAGAGATTGTCATTGTAAGGACTTTATCATCCCATCCAGAAGCTTGAAGATCTGCATAAAAATTACTAATTCCTTCAGAAAAAGAATTTAATAGCTGTTGATGTCTTTGTATTTGATTGTTATGTGTATCAAAACCACCAAGGGTTACCATATACACTTTAGTACCTAAATTACCTTTTATCAAACGAGCAACAATTCGCATTTGCCTTGCAAAATTGTCATCTTCCAAATATCCTCCAAAATCAGTGGATCTATTAAAAGCTGCAGAGATTGCTTCGGCATAGGTATATGTTACATTGGTACTTTCTCTTATAAAATTCAATCGATCTCCATAAGTACATTCTGGAGAAGGATCTAAACTATATCCCTGATTTTCTATATAGGCTTCTAATCTTCTAGGATCTGAAATGGCAAAAGAAAAGTCATTTTCTGGTCCTCTAAAAATAAGATTCCCAATGCTACCAATCTGAATTGATGGCGGGCTCTCAGGTGGATTTGTTATATAACTTGGATATAATTCTTGAAAATATCGACCCATAAAACCAGATCGCTCTATTTCAGTAAGATTTGTATTTGCCCATATATCTGTTCCTCTAAAATGAGATAAAGTCTGATCTTGATAACCAACTCCGTGAGCAACCCTCATTTGTCCATCTCCCCATAAATTTTCTAATTTATTCATGGGTTTGGGCATAGCATATTCATTTTCTTCGAGATTAATGAATTCACTAGGAGGAATTTTAATCAATGGTCTGGCATTTGCATAAATGTCATATTGATTTACCGGAATAATCGTATTATAACCATCATTTCCTCCTCCAAGTCTACAAATGATTAATATATTATCAGTTTCAGCTTGACTTAAAGCGACTGAAAGAGGTGAAGGTTTTGAAACCGTAAGGTTGGTATTTGCTAACATCATAGAACCTCCTCCTACTAGCCCAAGTGCTTGTAGAAAAGATCTACGATTCCATTTTTTGTGATCTTCTGTATTACAAACGCCTTCTTTTACGTTTGTCTTTATATTATTGTTGGGGTGGTGTGTATCGCACATAGGTTTTTTATTTAAGTTGGAATTCAGGCAATTCATCAATGTGACTAAGTAGCGCATAAAATTGATCAGGAACACCTGACAAATCTAATGTCCAAAGAAATGGAGCAACAGCGTCAGGCTCATAGTAATTCTCAGGATAAAATTCCTTGAATATTGCTAGAGCTTCATCGAATAGCGTTTGGTCTTCTAAACCTCGTGGTAAAAAGTAATCTAAAATGGCTTTTACAACTACATTTACTTGTTCTCCTTGTAGCGTATTATTTACAAAGCCATCTGCTAGCGTTCCAATCGGAAGACCATTTAGAAAATCACCGAATTGTGTTTGATTTTGAGCATAAAACGTATTAACAATGTTTTGTACGCCTTCCCATCTACCGATTAGGTAATCTGGGCTGATCCAATCTTCATCTCCTTGCCATCCTTCTACATCAATAGGGTTAAGTACTTCTTGACCTATTGTACTTGTTCTTCCTAATAAAGAGTTCAATGTGGCTAAAGAAGGTGGTGCCTCAAAGTTTAACTGATTAAAATGAGAAACAAATAAATCAATCGGACTTTTGATAATCGCCCCTATTGCTTCTAAATCAAAGAAATGCTCACTTTTAAAAAGTTGACGTAAAACAGGTGCAATTTGAAAGTTGTTATCTATAAATGTTTGAGCCATCTGTGCAACAATGGCCTCATTACATGTAGGACTCACAAAATAAGTGTATAATTTACCACAGATAAAGTTTGCGATGAGCGTTTCTCTTTGCGTAAATAAATGCGCTATCACATCATCTTCGCTTCCTAAACCATAATAACCAAAATTTGCAGTTTGACCAAAGATAGTTTTAGTGTCATTACTGAACTGACCAGGATTAAAAGTAATTGGTCCCCAAGGAATGTCATTGGTTTCTACCCAACCTGTAATAGCCTTGGCAGTTTCCAAAATATCATTTTCGTCATATCCATTATCTACCCCTAAAGTAAATAGCTCATATAATTCACGGGCGTAATTTTCATTCGGGCGATCTCTAGTGTTTTCGTCTCCATTAAGATATACCAGCATTGCAGAAGAAATTCCTATATCATATACAAATTGTCTAAAATCTCCTAATGCATGAAATTGAAGAAGATTATAATATTGGTATTGATAAGCTGGACTTCGATACATTCTATCTTCTGTAACGAAGTGATTACTCCAGAATAAAGTCAATCGATCTCTTAAACCATTTTGTAAGAAATCATAAATCATTTGTCTTTTACCTTCTTCACGGTAAAAATTAACATCATTGTCCTCATTTAGCATTTCTGCAGCTTCAAATTGATCACGATTCCAGAAACCCCATTCGGGTGCAGCTGTAGGAACTAGTGCTAAAGCCTGGTCTATTAACGTGTCAACCAAGCCTGAAGGATTGTTTTGATTTAAAGCATCAATTACCTGAGCCTTAGTGGCTCCAAAGGAGACCCTACGGTATAAATGATTAATTTTACTTACATTCCAAGGATTCTCTGCTGTAGGAATATAAGGGTCTAACGATGCTAAGTTACAAGAAGTATCAGAGATCATAGGCAATAGGTTTAATTAGTGTTAAGGGACGATTTTCACTGTAATATAATAGTTTAGAACGAAAACATTTGTTAATTAGTATTATAAATTGAAATTTTAAGAAATGTTGAAGCCGGATTTTGTAAGAAAAGGGGATAAAATAGCCATCGTTTCTACAGCCCGAAAGATCCATCAAAAAGAGGTTGAAGAAGCAGTTAAAATTCTGGAGAAATGGAATTTAGTTCCAATTATAGGTAAAACAATTGGGTTAGAAAATCATCAGTTCGCCGGAACAGATGAGGAACGTATAGGTGATTTTCAAAGAATGCTTGATGATCCAGAAATTAAGGCCATCTGGTGCGCACGAGGTGGTTATGGAACGATAAGAATTATAGACGCACTGGATTTTTCAAAATTTCAGGAAAGACCCAAATGGATTATTGGATATTCAGATGTAACTGTACTTCATGCACATATTCATAATCTATCAATTTCAACGATACATGCTGCTATGCCTATTGATATTTTCAAAGGAACTAACGAAGCAAAACAATCGCTGTATGATGCTCTTTTTGGGACAAATTTTAACTATCAGATTCCTTCCAATCAAAATAATAGAATGGGCACGTCAAGAGGGAAACTAATAGGAGGGAACTTATCAATTTTATATGCTATCTGTGGTTCTATATCTTCCATTGATTGCGAAGGGAAAATCCTTTGTATTGAAGATTTAGATGAGTATTTGTATCACATAGACAGAATGCTCCAGAATCTAAAACGAAATGGATATTTTGATAAATTATCGGGTCTAATTGTTGGTGGAATGACCAAAATGCATGATAATAATATTCCTTTTGGTAAAAATGCTGAGGAGATTATTTTAGACACTGTAAAAGAGTATGATTTTCCGGTAGCTTTTGATTTTCCCATGGGACATATAGAAGATAACAGAGCGTTGGTTTTAGGAACAGAAGTTTCTTTAAGCGTTTCCGAAACTGAAGTAATTCTAGAATATTTATAAGTAATTCGAATGGCAGAACATAATACACTTGGAAAAGAAGGTGAAAAATTAGCGATTGAGTTTTTAGAAAAGAAAGGATATGCTATTCTTGAAAAGAATTTCAGGTATCAAAAAGCTGAAGTGGATATCATCGCTCAAAAAGAAACTACAGTCATAGTTGTGGAAGTAAAAACAAGAAGTACTCCAGAGTTTGGAGACCCACAAGATTTCGTGAAACCAAAGCAAATCCAATTGTTGGTAAAGGCGATTGATCATTATGTTGTAGAAAATGATCTTGATGTAGAAATTCGATTTGATATTATAGCAATCATAAAGAATACTTTAGGAACTAAAATTGAGCATCTTGAAGATGCATTTTATCACTTTTAGTAAATGTTTCAAATTAAAAATAAGAAACACAAGGCATGAACTATTGTAAATTAGGGAACTCCGATCTTGAGCTTAGCGAAATTTCTTTTGGATGTATGTCTTTAAAAGAAGATACATCTTACAACCAAAAACTAATTCATACAGCTTTTGATCAAGGGATCAATTATTTTGATACAGCAGATTTATACGAAAAAGGACAAAATGAAATACTTCTAGGGAAATCAGTAAAAGATTTTAGAGATCAAATCATCATTGGAACCAAAGTAGGCAATCAACTTAGGAAAAATGGTGATGGTTGGGATTGGAATCCAAGTAAAAAACATATTATCAATGCGGTAGAAAATAGTTTAATACGACTACAAACAGATTATATAGATCTATACCAATTGCATGGAGGTACTATTGATGATCCTATAGAAGAAACTATAGATGCTTTTGAAATATTAAAAAAAGAAGGTAAAATTAGATACTATGGAATTTCGTCTATTAGACCAAATGTAATAAGATCTTACGTAAAAAACTCTCATATTTCTAGTGTTATGATGCAATATAGTGTTTTGGACAGAAGACCCGAAGAATCTAGTCTAAAACTACTACAAGAAAACAATATAGGAATTTTAGCAAGAGGTACGCTAGCCAAAGGATTATTGGCTGGAAAGCCTATTAAAGAATATTTAGGTCATTTGCTTCAGGATGTGAAGAAAAGTGTGGAGAAATTAAATGAATTATCTAAGCCGGATCGATCTCTTGCTCAAACGGCTATTCAATTTGTGTTAAAACATTCTGCCGTAAGTTCATCCGTGATAGGTTTTAGAACTAGAGAACAACTTTTAGAATGCATACAAGCTTTAAAAGCTCCATTATTATCGATTGAAGAGTATAAAGAATTACAAAATAGCATTTCAATAGCGTATTATGAGAATCATAGATAAAATAGTTGCTTAGACAACTAACTAGTATGAGTGTACCCAAACGCACCTGTTGAYTTTAAAATTTAATTAGTTTTGAAAAAGAACAAAAATCTCCAGTATGAATTCATTCGGAATAATTGATTTGTTACTTTTCTTAGGAGTTAGCCAAGGTGTTTTTCTTGCTATTACACTTTCATTACTTCATAATAGAAATAAATCGGCCAATAGAATTTTATCTCTATTACTACTCATAGCATCTATAATGTTAGTAGGAAGAGTGTTTTATCCCAGATTTTCTGGAATACTTTTTTTTAGAGTTGCAAGTTTTGTGGATACATTGATTTTTATTTTTGGCCCATTGCTCTATACTTATATAAGAAGACTGACTTTTCATGAATCTCCTGTATATAAGATGTCCTGGTATCATTTCATTCCAGCATTTCTTCACCTTATGTTTTTCGGTTGGACGTTGCTGTATACACAGGAAGAAGTTATTACGATGATACGACAAGGAGATTTTAATATTATATACTTTGTGGTAGAAACTTCAGGCTTGATTAGTAATCTGCTATATACCGTTTTTTCTTTTGGTTTACTTAAGATTTATCAAAGGGAAGAAAAAGCGAATCTTTCTTATGCTCAAAAGGTTCAAAAATATATTGGTGTTTTTTTGATAGGTATTTCCTTTTTTATGGTTTTATGGATTGTAAGTTATTTGAATAACTTCTTTATTCGTAGAAGAGAATTGGCTTTTGTAAGCTACCATTTAATTTGGGTCTCCATACCTGTTTTTATTTATATCGTAGGTTTTTTTAGCCTTAAACAACCAGAAATTTTTAGAATTCCGTTGCTCAAGAAAAAAAAGATTACCAAAGAAAGATTAGATGGTGAGGAATTAGAAAATCTTAAAAAATCATTGGAAGATTTGATGGTAAACAAGAAAATATATCTAAATAATGAACTCACGCTTAAGGATCTTTCTAGAGAATTAAATACATCTACAAACAATGTATCCTGGTTGCTTAATAATATTCACAAGTGTAGTTTTTATGACTATATAAACACCTACAGAGTCCAGGAGTTCGTTACTAAAATTCAGAATGGAGAACATTTTACGCATACTATTTTAGCGCTTTCCTTGGATTCAGGTTTTAATTCTAAATCTACTTTTAACAAAGCTTTTAAAATGATTAAGAATGATACACCTAGCAATTATATTAAAAGACTAAAAGCAAGCTAAAGTAGTTTCTTAGTATACATTCGGTCGATTTACATTGCTTTTTGAAATTAGTTTTAAAAAATTAATTTCAAAAACTATTAATGATATGAAAACGAATACGCTCTACTTTATTATTTTATTATTAGCAGCAACTAATTTAAATTCTCAAACCGTAACCACTATTACAGAAGGGCTTTTTCATGATGGACTTGCTTTGGATACAAATGGTAATTTATATGGATCTGATTATTCAGGGGATTCGGTATTTAAAATGGATGTAAATCGCAATGTAAGTACGTTTGTGAGTGGTCTAAATACTCCTAACGGAATTGCCGTGAATAGTAACAATGAAATTTATATCTGTGATCATGAAAGTAATAGAATAATAAAGTACAATGATAATGGAGATGAACTTGCAAACTATACTACTACTACTCCTGCAGGAATAAAAAAAATGCCCAACAGTGATGATATGCTTTTTGTTGGTTATGGTAATAATACTATTAATGTGCTTACATCGGATGGTATGATTACTCAACTGTTTTCTGGGAGTCCATTAAATGGGCCTGCTGGAATAGCGTTTGATGATAGTGGTACCATATTTATAGGAAATTTTAATGATAGAAGAATTTATAAGTATGATAATGGAATGTTGGAGTACGTTGCCCAATTACCATCAGGAGGAATTAGTGCTAATTTTTTGGGTTTCTTGACATATGCGAATGGGTTTTTATATGCTACTCAATTAGGAGAACATCGAATTTACAGAATCAACCCTCAAAACATTGATGATTTCGAGATATTTGCTGGAAGTGGTATTGGGAGTGTAGATGGAAATGTTGCAGATGCTAGATTTAATCTTCCTAACGGTATTTTGGCAAGTCCAGATGGAGCTACTTTATATGTAAGTGATGCAGGAACAAAAAATCTGAGAATAATTTCTGATGTTACCCTTAGTATCAACGAATTCATAGATGCAGACTTTTCTTTAATGCTATATCCCAATCCATCAAGTGAAATACTAACAATAAAAGGGGTACTTCTAGAACAAAGTAGTTTTGATATAGCAGTATACGATACGCTTGGGCAAAGAATTTTTTCAGAATCAAATCCGTTTGAAACCGAAGCCTTCGAAAGAAATATTAATACTAGTGATTGGAGTTCAGGAATATACACAGTTCTTATAACATCAGATAAGTATAGAACATCAAAAAAAGTAGTTAGGTAAACTTCTTTAAGAGAATATACGTTCAAAAACGTTTCATGGTATACCGTCGGTCGATTTATCTTGGTTTTTAAATCAATTTTGGGGAAATTCTAAAATTTAATCAAATGAAACGAACAGTTAGTTATTTTTTAAGTATTAAAAAAAGAAGATACACTTCGATTATTTCATGTACACTTTTTTTATCATTGTTATTTAGCTCTTGTCAACCGGGAGAAGTACCTACAATTACTACTACAGTGGATACTGTAACAGAAGGCTCATTTTATGACGGATTAGCGATTGATAGAAAAGGTAATTTATATGGGTCAGATTTTGTTGGCAATACAGTCTATAAAATGAACCCAGCAAGAGAAGTTACTGTTTTTGTAGACGGTTTAGTATCTCCAAATGGTATTGGTATTAATAAAAGAGATGAAGTATATGTCTGCGATCATTTTGGAAATACCATCTACAAATATTCTGAAGAAGGAATTCAATTAGATAGTATTCCTGCAATATCTCCTGCAGGTATTAAACGAATTCCAGGAACGAATGATATGCTATTTGTAGAGTATAATACAAATACGATTAATATTTTATCTGAGGACAATACCGTTACTAAATTATATGAAGGAGCTCCAATAAATGGACCTGCAGGAATTGCTTTTGACAGAAGAGGAGATGCGTATATCGGAAATTTTAATGACAGAAAAATTTATAAGTATAAAGATGGTGATCTTACGTTTATTGCAGAGCTTCCAGCAACTGCACCTAATGCAAATTTCCTGGGTTTTTTAACGTATGCTAGAGGTTTTCTTTTTGCAACTCAGTTAGGAGAACATAAGATTTATAAGATCAACCCTAAAGCCGAAAATGATTTTGAAGTATTTGCCGGAAGTACCTTAGGAAATGATGATGGCGATATTTCTGAAGCTACGTTTAATTTTCCGAATGGAATTTTAGCAAGTAGAAATCAGAAAACTTTATATGTTTCTGATGCTGGAACAAGTAATCTAAGAATCATAGAAAGCGGCATTGAATATTAAATTAAAATTAATAAATAAAAAAGGGAATTTTCCTCTTTTTTATTTTGTAACTTATACCCACAATACAAATTAATCTTAAAAACAATTCATCATGTTAAAATCGATTTTAGCTCAACAAGGAGTAGAGCAATTGAACAAAGAACAACAACAAATTATCAATGGAGGAGGAGGATTAAACTCTTATTGCCATTCAGATAGCGAATGTGATTACCCTCTTATCTGTGCAGGATGCTTATGCAGACCTGTAGGAGGACCCGTATAGAAACACAGAAAGGCTAATTCAAATGTGATGAAAGGTCAGAATTTTATAATTCTGACCTTTTTTTGTGGGTAACAAGATTCTTTTTAGGGAACTTATCACAAATATCAACTCTTTCGCGAAGGGTAGACAAAAACTTGATTGTCTATAAATGTTCAAGGTCATTATCAAAAAACGTAAATGATGAATTTTAAAAAATAATGCCATCATTATTTACACAAAAACTCAATCATGTTAAATTCAATTAAAAGTTTAAAAGGGGCTCGAATTCTAGAAAAGTCCGAAAAACAAACGGTAATGGGAGGCCAATTTTCATGTCCTCCAGGATGGTATAGCACAAATCCTTGTACTGGAGAACCTCTATCAAGCTGTATGCCACCATGGGATCCTACCTTGGTGTGTTGGAATCCATAATTAATATGGGATATTATTCCCATGAAGTATTTTTTTATTAATCTTAAAATCAAATCATTATGTTAAAATCAATTTTAGCTCAAAAAGGAGTCAATCAATTAAAAAAAGAACAACAGCAAGTTATCAATGGAGGAGGAGGATTAAATTCTTATTGCCATTCGGATAGCGAATGTGATTATCCGCTTATCTGCGCAGGATGTTTATGCAGACCAGTGGGAGGACCAGTATAGAAATATAAAAAGCTAATTTAAATGTGATGAAAGGTCAGAATTTTATGTTTCTGACCTTTTTTATGATGGGTAACAAAAAGGAACTCTAGGAACTTACCATAAATATCTCATTCAGAAGAGATGGACAAAAGCCTGATTGTCTAAAAAAGTTCAGGAGTTTATAATTCTTAAAATTTAAATTATGTTACAGAACATTTTAAAACATGGAGGAGTTCAATTATCTAAAAAAGAACAATCTCAGTTAAAAGCGGGACATTGGAACAATATATGTCCATCAGAAGGTGAACCTTGTGATAACAGCATAGCATCAGCAAATTTAATTGCTAGAAATTGTTTAGCTCCTATGGAACCGTTATACTGCAATGGATCTACATGGCAAACCTATTGGTAAGCACTGGTTAGAATATTGTCACCTAAAAAGATGAAATACTTGTTAATAGGAATAAGGTGACTTGATTTGAAATTTTCAGGTTTTTTATAATGAAGATCATAATCCATAGATTATGATCTTTTTTTATCAATATGGGTAACAAAAATTGTATGACGGAACTTAAAGTTGAGAACCTCTTTCGCGAAGAGAAGATTTGAATCAAGTGGTCCTATGAATTATGGGCATTAATTTTTTAAAACCTTATAAAATGAAAAAAATAGCAATATCAGAATTAATTGGGGTTATTGGAATTCTTTTGTGTGTTCTAATGATTACCTCTTGCGAGAACGATGAGAAAGAGCTTTCTTTTGAAGAAGATTCTATAGAAACATCATCAGTTTTACAAAAAACTACACCGTTACCAAATAGATTTCAATTTTATTGTGGAGCCAGCGGAAATGATAAAATCATTAGCTCTAATAGTGCTACTGGAACTGGTGGTTGGTCTTCTGGGAGATATGTTCCTGGTGCAGGTCTTACTAAAACACACATCAGCGGAACTCAATTTGGAAGTAGGGTAGCAATTGTGTATCGAGGTCGTCGTAATACAGGTAAAATTTATTATACGGTTTCCAATAATGGAACTGATTTTGGCACAGAAAGGACAGTTCCTGGTGCGTTCACTTCTAAAAATGGATTGATTCGAACAGTATCCAAAAATGGAGAATTATATGTGTTTCATACGGGAAAAACATCAGTCAATCGAATTTATATGAGCAAATTTGATGGTACTACTTGGACTACGAATAGACCGGTAACACCTAGTATAAGTTTTAACGATTTTGATGTAATACAAAGTAATGGAGTATTTTTATTGGCAATGATAGGTAGTGTGCATCTAAATTATTACCGAAGTGTAGATGGGCTAGCTTTTCAAGATTTAAACATCAATATAAGTATTCCTTTTCCTAATTTTCAGTCTCCTGGTAATGCRTTGGATATTGCCATAACCTCAAGAAAAGACACTAGAGGATTGAATCATGTAGTCATTAGAACAGATAAAAACGAAATGTGGACATCTTCTTTCGGGAATTCCTTAATTCCTGGTACATTCCAACGGGTAGAAGTCGGAACAAGAAATTATGCTAAAACGGATCAACGTCCTGGNATTGCCACAAATGGAACACGAGTTATATTGGTATATGAAGGGAATAGCTCTAGTAATATATATTATGCTTTTAAAAATGGATTTTTTTGGTCGCAGACTAAAACTGGAATAAAGACAAAAGAATCAGGAGTAGATCTTTTATATATAGATTAAAATAATGAATAAGTATAAAAAAATTTATAAAGTAGTTTAGTCAAGAATTAGTTTCGATGATCAATTCTTAATGGCTGATTCAAATATGATGAAAGGTCAGAATTGTAAAATTCTGACCTTATTTAATTATGAAGATGCTTCCCATGCAGTAAATGACCAAAGTCCATTTTCAAAGAAATTTATAGACATTTTATCTCTTTCTTTATCGAAGCTAAACCTAACAACAATATCTTCAAATGGGAAAAAGAAAGTATCAGAAGCAGAAGGATTAACCGTTAATTTCATACCATCTGAAAATAATATTTCTAAACCTTTGCGATTCTTTTTGACCATAACATTGCCAATAAATCCGTTCTTATAGATTCCTATATAATTATCTAAAACAGTATCATTTAAAGGTATTTCTGTTGGTTTAGACGATATATGTTTTTTGTCTTTAGCCTGAATCGATTTTAGATCACTAAAACTATATGATACATTACCTTTTGATATAAGGTCATTGATATTTGTTTTAATTAGTGTATCAGGGTCATGTTTTGAAAAAAACCAAATATCACCTGTAGTAAGATTTTGAATATTCGAATACATGGTAGCTCCATTTTTTTGAGCGGTTTCTTTACATATTGCGGTCATAGTAGATAGACTAGCACCAAGCTTGGATAACTTTGCAGTAGCAATAGGATATCTCCAACAAGAAGTATTTTCTTCCTTTTTACAAATATCAAAGTTTGTAGATACCAAATGGTTGCCGTTTTTAACTAACTTCATTCCAGAGGCACTGATAATAGCGAAATTACCTTGTTTATCTGCTACATGCATTTGAGCACTTGTAAATCCGTTTTGAAACCAATACGTATTAAAGAAATCAATTACTTGTTCTACAGAATTAAAGTTTGCTAAAATAAAAGGTAATATGGCATTATCACCTTTTGGAAATACTTTCTTAGATTTAGGATCGAAATCTTCTACTTTAGGTATAGCATTAAAATCAAAAGTTAATCCGGCTTCATTCATTCCACCTTGCATTTGTCCTCCTTGACCATATTTAGGAGATAGATAGGATAACGTATAATACCCATATTTTTGATCTTTAGACTTTGGATATACATTTATAAAATTCGCTATTCCAAAAGGGCCATCTTCATTATTAGCATTCCATACATGACCATTTGCTGCAATCGCGCTGACTATTGTGCATGGTACAGCTGAAAAAGGAAGGCAAAATAGGATACTAAAGAATACTATTGTTTTTAAAATTGATATTGTTTGATTTTTCATGCTCCTAAGATTTTTCGTTTATAAATATTTTAGCAATCGCGTATACGTTTTCAAATAGATCAGCAGATGTTCCATTTTTATTGGCCAGCATTGATATAGAAAGATTGTGTTCTGGAAATAACATTAGTAATGAAATAGATCCATTAGCGATACCTCCATGATGCCATATATTGATTTGCGTACCATTTTCAAATATGTCTTTAGTATCATTCCTCCAACCAATAGCATAATTTTGTTCATTGATTTCTGAATTGTTTAGTGGTACCGGAGTGGTAAGTAATTCTCTTGTTTTTTGATCAAAAAGTTGATGATTCATGAAAGCGTTTCCTAATTTGACCAAAGCAGTGGGAGAGGCTAAATATCCTCCGCCAGCCCACTTGTTACTGTTATTCACTGGATATACTTCTTTGTATTGTTGATCATAAATCTCATAAAACTTTGCAGCATTTTGGATAGTTTCTGAAGTCTCCTCTTCAATATTTATTGCTTGTAAAGGAGCAAAAACGGATTCTTTCATAAATTTTGGGAACGCTTTTCCCGAAGCTCCTTCTAGCATCGCACTTAATAGGGTGTAATTGTAACTACTATAGCTAAATTGCTCTCCAGGATCAAATAGTAATTTGTCATTACTGAATAATCCAACACTTTGTTCTACACTAGAAAATGAGTTGTTGTTGTAATATTCCCAAACAGGGAAGCAAAAACAAACACCATAATTTCTAATTCCAGAGGTGTGTGATGCTAGTTGTTTCAATGTTAATTCTCCAAGATGATTTGTTATATAAGGAACTAATTGTTTTACCTGATGATCTAAATGAATTTTATTTTCTTGCAAAAGAACACCAATCCCTAATGAAGTAACAGCTTTAGATGTACTTCCTATTCTGAATTTGGTATTTAGGTCAACCAACGTTTTGTTTTCAACATCTTGATAGCCCATCGCATTGGACCAAATAACTTTATTATTCTGACCTACAGCAATAGATACTGCTGGTGTGTTTAATCTGTTATAAATAAGTTTTAATGTACTATCAGCTTTTTTCTGAATAAGATTTTCATGTGTTTGAATAGGTTTTAATTCACTTTTGTCTGGAGAATTATTCCAGCCTGATGCATATGTAAAAATGGGTTCGAAAAAGAAATAACTTAAAATAAGTACTACTATTATTGATGTAAATATGATCGTTTTTTTCATGATATTGTTTTAAAAATGGATATAGGTTTTCTTGTCATTAAGTAATTACCTAATGAAAAAAAGGGATTTTAAAAATGGGAGAGAATGCTATGCTAGCTCAGTTTCCTTTTGTTTGGCTTTAAGCATTTCAGAAATTCTGTACAGGAGAATTACTTCCAGGATAATAACAGGAGTAAGTAAGAAATATCCAAGGAAACCTAAAATAACAGTCGCCATACATCCGTAGGCAATAATCTGGAAGATACCGGTAGTTTTTGCCAAGGTTCCTAAAGCATTTTTCAGTCTGATGATGGCAATTCCAAATAACACCCCAATAATACCAATAGATACTCCATAAGCACCAATGATATACATATAATCAAATCCTCCAAGGTATAACGATACAATATCATAACTGTAGAAAATGATGGTCATAATGGTTAGGATGAAAGCTATAATTCGTAGTAGATAGTTTTTGAAAATTTTTCCAGATAATATAAAACCACGCATGAAAAGAATAAATGAAGCTAAAACGGTTAATTTAATAACACTATAGACAGCATTAGATGTGATCATTGAATAATCAAAGTATCTTGCATAGTCCAAAGCAAACTCACCAAATCCTAGAATGAAATACACAATTCCACTTATCCATGATATGGTTAGCTGTCTGGTTAAAAAAGAGGCTTCTTTTGTATCATCAATATCTAAAAGAAATAATTTTTTAAACTCTTTGGTTACTTGAGAATCTGTTGTTTTTATGTCCTCAAGGTCATAATCCAATGCAGATAATATAGTTTTGATAGTATAACTTCTGGGTGTTACTTCTCCTGCTTCTATTCTTTGAATAGTTCGAACACTTATATTACATTGTTCTACGAGTTCTTCTTGAGTTAATCCTTTAGATTTTCTTAATTCAGATATTTTTATTCCTAATGCTGGCTGTTCCATGATTTTTAAGTTTTTAGTTTCTTTAGAAGTAGTACTCTCTGCAGTAGAATTACTAGAACTTGTTTTCATTTTTGATACAGCAATATTAGGTGTAAGAGATAGAATCTCAAATTTTTTAGCTTGACTTTGACCCGACATTAACCTGACATTTCAGTAATAACAGGCTTTTTCGGAGATTGCGTCTGTTTTTTTATATTGCGAAATATAGGAATTATTCTGAAGTATTTACGATTGTCTTAACAAGATATTTAGATCGATCATACAAAAATTGAATTGAGAAGTGAATGGATTTTTGTAACTATAAAGGAATTTAGGTTGTAAGAATGTGAAAAATAATTAGGCACGATTCTTTATATTATTTAAGTAGCTTTTTACTTCTATAAACATAGCTTGCTTACTACACATACTATCTATATTATTTGAAGAATGATATCCAAAGGCATAGTTCGCAGAAAATTCTTCAATATCGATTAATTCCGGATGGTTTTTATAATTTTCTAGTTCTTCAGCAAACCGTTGCTTAAGATTACTATAGTTAATAGCGTATAGCTTATTGGTATCTAATCCCTCTATGATTCGATTAACCTTACTGTTTATTTTTTTTAATTGTTTCCAAGTTCCTTTTAAAAAACTAAATTCTTCATTCCTTTTCATAGTCTAAGCTGGTTTTTCACATTGTATTCCGATGTAAAATTACCGATAAAAAGAGCTTACAAATATTTTAAACGACTAGATCGATATTACTGTCGATGAATTGCAATTAAGTGTCGTTAAACTGAAAACCCTATAGCTGAGCTTAGGTTTAATGGAACTTAGTTAAGAATTTTGTTCAGTTCCGGGCTTAAATTTTAAAGGTTGTAAAACATGTAAAGCACGATCAATAGTATTTATATTTTCAAATGTTAAAAGTAATCTCAATCCGTTTCGTGTATTTTTTTCTTTCATCTTACACTTATTTGGATTTTTCTGTACAAATTGAAGTACTTTACTAAATGCAGGGCTTTGATAGAAACTAGATTGTTGATCGCTAATAAAATATCCTATCAGTCGGTCTTGTTTCATTATCACTTTCTCAATTCCAATACTTGTCGCAATCCATTTAATACGCACCGAATTCAGAAGATCGGTTGCTTGATCTGGTAATTCACCAAAACGATCTACTAATCTTTTTTCATAGGCTTGCAACCCTTCTTCGTCTTTGATCTCGTTTAATTCTTTATACAAGTTAAGACGTTCCGTGATATTATTGATATAGCTATCTGGGTATAGCAATTCAAAATCTGTATCGATTTGAGTATCTTTAAGATATACTTTTTCTTTAGAAGTGTCTTCATATAATTCTGCAAACTCATTTTCTTTGAGTTCTTCAATAGCTTCATTTAAGATTTTTTGATACGTATCAAATCCAATTTCATTAATAAAACCACTTTGTTCTCCGCCCAATAAATCTCCTGCACCTCTAATTTCTAGATCTTTCATTGCGATGTTGAATCCGCTTCCTAATTCTGAAAATTGTTCTAATGCTGTAATTCTTTTTCTGGCATCTTCAGTCATAGCAGAATAGGGAGGTGTAATAAAGTAGCAAAATGCTTTTTTATTACTTCTACCCACACGACCACGCATTTGATGTAAATCTGAAAGCCCAAAATTATTAGCGTTATTAATAAAAATAGTATTGGCATTCGGTACATCCAATCCACTTTCTACAATGGTAGTAGAAATCAATACATCGAATTCTCCATTCATAAAAGAAAGCATAAGACTTTCTAATTTTTTGCCATCCATTTGTCCATGTCCTACAGCAACTTTAGCATCAGGAACTAATCGTTGTACCATTCCGGCGACTTCTTTGATATTTTCTATTCTATTATGAATAAAATATACTTGTCCGCCTCGTTGTATTTCATAGCTAACGGCATCTCTGATGCTTTCCTCATTAAATCTAATAACATTAGTTTCAATTGGGTAGCGATTTGGTGGAGGAGTAGTAATGGTAGAAAGATCTCTGGCGGCCATTAAACTAAATTGTAAAGTCCTTGGAATTGGAGTTGCTGTCAGTGTTAAAGTGTCAACATTTTCTTTAATAGTTTTCAACTTATCTTTTACCGATACACCAAACTTTTGTTCTTCATCAATAACTAATAGTCCAAGATCTTTAAACTTTACATTTTTATTGACCAATTGATGTGTTCCAATAATAATATCGACTTTACCATTAGCTAGGTCTTCTAAAGTTTCTCTTTTTTGTTTGGCGGTTCTAAAACGATTCACATAATCAACAACGACTGGAAAATCTTTAAGCCGTTCTCTAAAGGTTTTTGCGTGTTGAAAAGCAAGAATTGTTGTCGGTACGAGAATAGCCACTTGTTTGCCATTATCTACAGCTTTGAAAGCCGCTCGAATTGCAACTTCTGTTTTTCCAAAACCAACATCACCACAGATCAGACGATCCATGGGTCTTTCACTTTCCATATCTGCTTTTACCGCTTCCGTAGCAGTACTTTGATCAGGAGTATCTTCATAAATAAATGAGGCTTCTAGTTCATGCTGCAAATAGCTATCGGGTGCATATTGAAATCCTTTCTGTAGCTTTCTCTTTGCATACAATTGGATTAAATTAAAAGCAATATGCTTTACTCTAGCTTTTGTTTTTTGTTTTAGCGTTTTCCAAGCTTTAGAACCTAATTTGTAGATCTGAGGTGCTTTACCATCTTTACCATTAAATTTCGAAATTTTATGAAGGGAATGAATACTAAGGTA
Source organism: Aquimarina litoralis (assembly GCF_019295435.1). Taxonomy (GTDB): domain Bacteria; phylum Bacteroidota; class Bacteroidia; order Flavobacteriales; family Flavobacteriaceae; genus Aquimarina; species Aquimarina litoralis_A. The sequence continues at coordinate 141,403 of NZ_WEKL01000107.1, read as the reverse complement.
TAAGACATCTCTCTCTCCATATATTAATTTGATGGCTTCTTGTTTTTTACCTTCAACGTCTATTTTCTGAAGCCCTCCAAACTTTCCAATTCCATGATCGATATGGGTTACATAATCTCCAACTTCAAGGTTGGTAAGTTCTTTTAAGGTAATTGCCTGTTTTTTTGCATACCCACTTTTTAGATTGAATTTGTGGTACCTTTCAAAAATCTGATGATCGGTATAGCATATAATTTTTTGATCGTGGTCGATAAAACCTTGATAAGCAGAAAAAACTACAGTTTCATATTGTTTAACATCTAAATCAGCATCATCAAAAATGTCATGAAAACGCTTTGCTTGCTGCTCACTAACACAAAAAATATAGTTTTTATAACCTTCTTCATGGTTTTCATTAAGATTTTCAATTAACAAGTTGAATTGCTTATTGAAAGACGGTTGAGGTTTGGTATTATATTTTATAGCATAATCTGCTTTGGTAAATGGTCTATTTCCAATTTCTACCAATGTAAAATCCAATAACTGTTTTTTGATAACCTCAGAAGAAGTGAATAGTTCTTCTGGGGTANCATGCTTAATGGCTGAGGATAATGTTTTAAAAGCCTCTTTTGCCTTCTCGTAATTTTTGTCAATTCTTGATGATAACAAATCAATATCTTTAACAAAAATCACTGTTTTTGAAGCAATATATTTTAAGAAACTTTCTCGTGTTTCTTGTATCGCTTTATTCTCTACATTAGGGATGATCGTGATTTTTTTGATTTGATCGGTAGATAATTGTGTTTCCACATCAAAAGTTCGAAGACTATCTACTTCATCTCCAAAAAACTCTATACGATAAGGTTCGTCATTACTGAAAGAAAAGACATCTACAATACCACCACGAACTGAAAACTCTCCAGGTTCTGTAACAAAATCTACTCTTTGGAATTGATATTCAAACAATACTTCGTTTACAAAATCTAATGATAGGGTATCTCCAATCGAAATCTTTAGTGTGTTTTTTTCCAGTTCTTTTCTAGTTACTACCTTTTCAAATAAGGCATCAGGATAGGTAACAATTAATGCTGGTTTCTTTCTTGAGTTGATTCTGTTAAGTACTTCAGCTCTTAATAAAACATTTGCATTATCAGTCTCTTCTATCTGATACGGTCTACGATAACTTCCTGGATAGAAAAGCACATTTTTATCTCCTAATAATTGTTCTAAATCATTTAGATAATAGGCAGCTTCTTCTTTATCATTAAAAATACATAAGAAAGGTTTTTCACTCTTATTAAAAGAGTCTTCTATAGCAAAAGATAATGCAGATCCTATAAGACCTTGTACATGTGTTTTACTTTCAGACTGGGCAATAGCAGTTCCCAGTTTCTGCAATTGCGGAGACTGTGCAAAAGTTTGCGAGATAGCTGTTTTACTCACGTAGTAAATATTTTAGCGCAAATATACTATATAGATGTTAGCTCTAAAAAATAAATTAGTAGAAGGAATTACTGTGTTGTTTTATTTTCAAAGTTGCTTCTTTTCGACAGCTATAAAAGTTGATAGTATCATTTTTGAAAACCAAAATGTGATGAGGCACTCAACTTACGATAAATTGTTATTTCCATTCGTCACAATTTTAAACCCGTTCGTCACAATTCTAATTATAGAAGGGTTTTGTTTGAATTACGTGTAGTTATTTTGGGGTTTTATTAAAATTAAAACTTACTTAAATAATTACACTCACTATGGTAAAAAAATTACTAGTATCAATGATGTTTTTCCAATCGTTGTTTTTGATTGGACAAAGTGAACAATTAGAATTTTCGCAATCGGAAAATGATAAAGTTCTCATTCCTGCTAACGCAGCTTACGAGTTAGGGAATAATTCCTTTACAGTAGAAGCGGTCATTAATGCTTCCGAAACTCAAAATGTAGGCTTTCCTATGATTGTTTCAAAAAGAGGGTCAGAGCCGTTTAGTGGTTTCTTTTTAGCCTTAGATCAAGTAGGCTCCGATTATCATCTTTTTGTACAAGTAGATGGGCTTAACTATTTTGCAGATCAAAGTCGAGGTATTCCTTTAAATGATGGACAATGTCATCATGTAGCAGCCAGAAGAGATGGAGATATGATTAGTATTTTTGTAGATGGTGTTATGGTTGCGGATGCTACTATCGGATCAAATCGAGAAATCAATAACGATGCTAACATTTTTATTGGATTAGACGAGCCAACTGGAAATGGTTTTAATGGAATTATAGGCGAAGTTCGATTTTGGGATGTAGCTCGTAGTGATGAAGAGATCCAAAACAATTCTCTTGTAGCATTATCCGAAACACAACCATCAGGTTTAATTGGTTATTGGCAGTTAGATGAAACTGGAAATGAACAAAGTATAACAGATCTTTCTGGTACATCTAATAATGGTTTTTTAGGAAACTCAAATACTGTGGATAATCAGGATCCTGAAAGAATATCAGGAAATTGTATTGAAAAAAATGTTCAGAATCAATTGGTTTTCGATGTGTCAGAAAATGACAAAGTTCTGATTCCTGCGAATGCAGCGTATGAGTTAGGAAATAATTCCTTTACAGTAGAAGCGGTTATTAATGCTTCCGAAACTCAAAATGTAAGTTTTCCTATGATTGTTTCAAAAAGAGGGTCAGAGCCGTTTAGTGGTTTCTTTTTAGCCTTAGATCAGGTAGGTGCAGATTATTATCTTTTTGTACAGGTAGACGGGCTTAACTATTTTGCAGATCAAAGTCGTGGAATTCCTTTGAATGATGGTCAATGTCATCATGTAGCAGCCAGAAGAGATGGGGATATGATTAGTATTTTTGTGGATGGTGCTATGGTTGCCAATGCTACTATTGGATCCAATCGAGAAATCAATAACGATGCAGACATCTTTATTGGATTAGACGAACCAACTGGAAATGGATTTAATGGAATTATAGGCGAAGTTAGATTTTGGGATATAGCTCGTAGTGATCAGGAGATATTAGACAATTCTTCAATGGAGTTATCTGAAACACAACCATCAGGGCTGATTGGTTATTGGCAATTGGATGAGATCGGAAGTCAACAAGCAGTTGGAGATCTTTCAGTAACATCTAATAATGGAGTGCTAGGAGATACGAATGCTTCGGAGAATAATGATCCTGAAGTTATAGAAGGTTTTTGTATAGCGCAAACACTTAGTGTAACGGATATTGATAGGAATACTCAAAAAATTGCTGTGTATCCAAATCCTTTTACCGATAGCATCACTTTTGTAAATGAAATAAATAATGGAAGTTATGAACTATATTCTATAACCGGTAAATTGGTAATGAGCGGAGCAATTACAGAAAGTAAATCCTTAGTGTTTACCGATATTTCTTCAGGAACCTACTTCTTAACAGTAAAAGACAAAGTAGGTAATCAACAAGTAATTAAATTGGTAAAAATTTAAATTGGAGTCATAGCAAACCCTAAGGTTATATAGAAGATAACCTAGGGTTTGTTATTTTAAAAACAGTTTAACAATTTTTCAAAATCCTTTTCACTATTGTAAACATTACAGGATACTCTGATGGCATTTCCTCGGTAAGAAACAAAAATCTGTTGTTTTTTAAGAGCTGATTTTATCTTTTCTAAATTCATATGACTGGGCAGATATATGCCAAAAAGATGATGAGCCCTATACGTATCTTCTTCGATGAAACACCCCAATTCTCTTAACTTTTTAATAGTATGAGAAGATATGTTTTTTGCATATTCCTGAATATTTTTAGGTTGCCATTCAATGAGTTGTTCGAGCGCTTTGATAAGCATCGGAGTTAGTATGAAATTACTGGATTCTCCTACAGAATATTTAGCTGCTTTTTCTTTATACCGATCTTGGTAATTGGTCAGTCCAGAAAAATCCTCGCTATTATGTCGATTCATCCAATTATGTTCTATAGGTATTCCGTTATTAAAAGCATCACTGTAATATGCCATCCCGATAGAGTAAGGACCTAATAACCATTTGTATCCTCCACAGACTAAAGCATCTGGTTGTATTTCCTTTACAGAAAATGGTAACGCGCCTATACTTTGGGTACCATCAATGACCATCATTGCATTTACTGCTGTCGTCTTTTCTCTGATTGCTTGAAGATCAAATAAAGTTCCATCTGCCCAATGAGCATGTGGTAAGGCTATTACAGCGGTGTTTTCGGAAATAGCATCTAATATATTTTGATTCCATTTCTTACCACGGTTTTCAAACTCTTTAGGCGGATATATAATTTTAATAATGGCATTATTTTTCTTTGCTACTTCCTGCCATATGTAGACATTACTCGGAAATTGTTCATCGACCAAAATAATCTCATCTCCCTTTTGTAATGAAATATTATTGGCTGCATTCGCAATTCCATATGAAACAGAAGGTATAATTGCAGTATGCTTGTAATCATTGGCCTGTATTAATGAAGCAAAACGTTTTTTTAAAACCTCTCTTTGACTAAAAAAATCTTCAGGTAAAATTTGATTAGGCTGTGCTTTTCTTTGCACAGCAGATATACCAATTTCAGTTACTGATTTTAATTGTGGAGACATATAGGCTCCGTTGAGGTAAGTGATTTCTTCAGAAAGATTAAAAAGGTGTTGTTGGTTTTGCATATACAATTTTATGTAACAACTAAACTAAGATATCTGTAATAATATATGAAACCGTTTATGAAAATATTTAGAACATCTAATAATTAATGGACATTGAATTATTTAAGGTGCAATTAACCTAGATGTTACTAATAGATAAAATATTTACTTAGTATACTTTTTTAAACTTTACAGGGTTCCATCCTCCGTAAAATAGTCACTCTCTGGAGGTTTAGATGTACAACTTTTTCTAACCCTAGAATCACAAGCGGGTTCTCCTCCTTTGATAGTTTGTAAATTATTCAGTCTTGTGATTGTAATTTTGTTTAATTTAATCTTTTTCATTTTCAGATCGTTTTCTTATAAGTATGATTTTTTTTAGATATAATAATCTTATTAATTCTGATTCAAATATAATTAGTAATGCAATTGGTTCTTACTTTTTTTCTAAATGGTTGTGTGTTTTCGGTGAAAACAAGGTGATGCAATTTCATTTTTATTGCCCTAACTGTTTTTCTAATTCTTTGATGAAATAGGAAGGGTGTATTCCGTTTTTTTTATAAAAAGCTTTAGAAAATGCATCGGTCGTATTAAAACCCATTTCTTTTGCAATTGCTTTTATCGTATAGTTTCTAAATTTAGAGTCGGTTTTAAGCCTAACTATGGATTGGTCAATTCTAAGACCATTTATGTAACTATTAAATGATTTCTTTTTGTAGGTGTTTATAATTTTAGATAAATATTTAGAATTGGTTCCAAATTTCTTCGCTAATATATTTATAGATAAATTCGTTTGTGTAAATCCTAATTCATCTTCAAAATTGGTTAATTTATTAAGTATATCTTTTATACTTTCTTCGGGGATGGTAAGTTTGGTCTTCTCTGTTTTTACTAATATTGATATGTCTGGTTTTTTATCTGAATTAGGTTTATGATATAATTCTTCGAAACGTTGTTTATATTGTTTTCGTCTTTGATGATTAATTAACCATAAAACAAGTAATAAAAGNCTTATAATAGTTAATATACCAATGATTATATAAGATGTTCTTTTTCTGCTTTCTAAGCTGTCGATGATTTCTTGTTTTTCAGAAATTAATCTTTGTGTATCATAGTTTTGTACTACTGTTTTTATTAGATATCGATAGTTAGTGTGTAATACACTATCGACAGTGATTAATTGCTTGATATATTTTAATTGATTATTCTTATCTCCTAGCTTTTTGTAATAATTAATTAATATTTCATAATTCTCTCGGTTATTAGGCATAATCTCGGATATTTCCTGAAATATATCATCGACTTTTATATGTGCAGCAATAGCCTCTTCTTGTTTATCTAAGGCCATTAACGTTTTTCCATAAAAAAAGTAAGCCATAGATAAATTGGCCTTATCATCATTTGCTTTAAGCGCTTCGATAGCAATCAGTAAACTGTCTTTAGCTGTTGTGAATCTTTTTTTGTCAAATAAATTAATCCCTTCATTTAGTGTAAAATAGTACTTAAAACTTTCATTTTTGAACTTTACTGATTCTTTATATCCGAGGATGTTAAGGGTTGTAGCTGAATCTAATTTTTTATTCAAATTGTAAGAATCCGATAGCGCAATTAACGTACTTAAATAGTTTTTAGGTTTTGTCTTTTTTAAATTTGAATAGTATTCATGACTTTCTTTAAGTTCTGCTAAAGCGTCCTTATGTTCACCAATCCTACTTTTTAAGATACCTATACTCTTTTTACTGGCATAAAAAAGATGAATATTTTCAAATTCTCTTGCTTTTTCATTAGTCTTAAGATATAGGTCAAGTGCTTTTTTGAAATTACCTTTGTTATATTCGATTTTTCCCTTGTTGTAATATGCTAGTGCAGGATAGGATGCTGTTTTTAGATTCTGAGAGAATAGAATCATACTGTCTAAATATTTTTCACGAATTTTTTCACTTTTGGTAATACCTGAAAAATAATAGAATCCATCTACTATTTTTAAAGTGTCAGTATCTTTTTTTGCTTTAAATAAATATGGTTTAGCATATATTATAGCTTTTGATGAATCTTTTGCATTCTTGAATATCATTTTTTTTAAATATGTATACTCTTTGGTAAGTAAGCTATCAAATGAATTCTGAAAAGCAAAAAGACTATAGGTATTAAAGAGTAAAAACAGTTTTAAAAAAACAGCAATGAAATATTTATTTTTTAGACTTGACGAAGCAACAGCAAGTGACATATATTTACCTATTTGTGTCGTACAAACCTAAAGATTTAGTCAATAAAAAGCTAACGTTAAACTTTTAATGATTATCTGCTTTAGTTTCTAAATATTTATAACGTTTAGAGTAACTCTTGATTCCTGGAAAACACAGTATGTTTTCCCTGAAAGTCGATTCACTTCGTTTGATTTCGATCTATAACCCCTCTTATATTTGTTCCAGACAAAGTTTAGATTAACGACTAACATAAACAAATAGAAAATAAAGGAGAGATCACAAATAATCTATAGAATACATTTTTAGAAATAGATAAAGATAGAGACAGAATTCCTGAATGTCTATAAATGCTCAGGAGATTATTCATATTATCAAATAACTTATATATGTTAGAAAACATTTTAAATTTAAAAGGGGTAAGTCAATTAGACAGAAATCAACAAATCATTGTAAAAGGAGGAAATAAAAATGCAAATGAAAGTCCATTTGATGAAGAAACACCTGGTGGAGGTTGTTATACAACAGGAGGTTGTCATTAAAAAAGAATAATGTAATAAGACTTGTTCGTTTAGAGCAAGTCTTGTTTCTTAGTTGGTAAAACCTCTCTTAAACTAAAAAAATCTTCAGGTAAAATTTGATAAGGCTGTGCTTTTCTTTGCACAGCAGATATACCAATTTCAGTTACTGATTTTAATTGTGGAGACATATAGGCTCCGTTGAGGTAAATGATTTCTTCAGAAAGATCAAAAAGATGTTGTTGGTTTTGCATATGAAGTATTATTGATGCACTAAAATAACTTCGGTTTGGGTAATTGCATATATTTTGGTGTTTTCAATGGGTTCTAGCATATGATTTCCAGTAAATTCTCCAAAAGCAGGAAGTATTAGTCGATGTTCACTTTGGTAAAAACAAGGCAATCGTAAGCGCTGTTTCCCAATACCACCTAATAATACTCCTGGATGAATATGCCCACAAAAATTATAGAAACCTTCTCTTTTTTCAGGATGATGACTTAATAGAAAATCATAGATAAGTATTTCTGAAGCTACTTTTAGACCGATTTCTTCATATTTGTGTGGAGAAATAATGTCATGATTTCCTACGACAAGAATAAATTCTATAGCAGACTTTTGTGTAATCCAAGATTCGAATAATTCCCACTCTTTATTCAAATAGCTATGGAAAAGATCTCCAAGAAAACAAATACGAGAAGGTTTGAAAAGATGTATAACAGTATCTAATTGTTCAAAGTTTTTTTGGATTGCATTCTGTGGAACGGCACTACCATGTTTCCTAAAATGCGATACTTTACCCAAATGAAGGTCCGCAATCAAAAGCATATTTCGCTCTTCCCAAAAGATAACTCCTGAAGGATGCAAAATAAAGGATTGATTTTGTATTTGTATGGTTTGGATCATTATTCTAGTGGAATCTTTGTTGGATCTTGTCTGGTATCCCAAACTAAAAGAATAATAATTTCTGAAGGTTTATTTTCGTAAAATACCTTATAATTTCCCTTGATCAAAACTCTTATACTATCAATTTCAGTTTTGATTCCGATGAAAGGATATTTTGGAAGAAGTTGTACTATAGTGTTGACTTCTCTATTGAGTTTTCTACTATAGGTTTTGGATTTATTTCGATTACAATAGAATTCCAAAATTTCAGTAAAAATAATGTCAGCCTTTGAAGTCCAAACTATTCTTCGAGCCATTCATTATTTTTTTTAAATACAGCGTCATTCTCGATTATATTTCCAGAATTATAATCAGATCGACTTTCAGAAACCATTGTTTTTTCAAACTCTGACATTTTATACAATGATGTTTCTTTTTTGTTCATAAGAATCTCCTTAAAAAACTTCAAAAACTCCTGATCTTCAATAGATAGAACTTGTTTAATAATGTCATTTTGAAGTTTGGAAATATTCATTTTTCTTACTTTTTGTAAAGATAATAAAAAAGACAAAGTTATTTCTTAGATAACAAAGCTACCATCTTTTTGATACGATCTTCTAGTTTTTCACTAGATAATTTTTCTCTAGAGAATCGATCTGTAATAATTGGAAATGAAAAAGGAGTTGGCTTGGTACAGGATTTCCAGACAATAGATTGCCGTTCAATTCTTTCTAGTGCTTCTTGCAATCTCCCTTCTTCTAATTGATGTTCAAAAGTTTCGATATAGGATTGTTGATAGAGCAAATTATCTGGTTCGTAATCTCTGAATACATTAAATAGCAATTGCGAACTGGATTGTAGATGTTTGCTTTTCAACATTTTTTCTGGATAACCGGTAAAAACCATTCCCGAGATCACAGCAATATCCCTGAATTTTCTTCTTGCCATTTCTGTTGCATTCAAACTTTTTTGAAGATCACTATGCATATGATCTTTAGTAAATAGATCATTATCGATTACTTGTTGCATATCAATTTCCTGATCTGATAACAATTCAAATCCATAGTCGTTAAACGCTATTGAAAAGGAAATAGGTGATAAAAGACTAATGCGATATGCAATTAAACTTCCTAGAGCTTCATGTACAAATCTACCTTCAAAAGGATAAAAAATAGCATGATATCCTTCTCTTGTCTTAAAGGTTTCAATTAAAAATTCATCTGGACCAGGAACAATACTCTCTAATTGTTGTCTTTTGAAAATATGAGCCAAAGATTTTAGCTCTACAGATTGAGTAGTGGTGTTTTTTGATGTAGAAGAGGCAGTATATAGTTCATTTCTTAATAATTCTGACATCTGAGAAGTAAGCGTTAATCTTCCGCCCATCCAACTAGGTACTTTTGAAGTCTTCTTTGAAGATTTTCGTACCAAAACCTGCATCTCTTTAATTCGTACGAGCTCTAGGTTTCTACCAGCAAATGTGAATACATCACCAGGATTTAATTTGGAAACAAACCACTCTTCTATACTACCAATATAACCTCCTTTGAGATATTTTACAGTTAAAACAGCATCACTTACAATAGTTCCAATTTGTAAACGATGGCGCATAGCAATTCCTCGGTTATTTACTTTAAATAAACCATCTTCTAGAATTTCTACTTTTTTATATTCATCATATTGTTGCAAGCTTTGACTTCCAATCGTAATAAAATTGAGAATCCATCTCCAATCTTCTTCAGAAATAGCCTGATAACAGAAAGTATTCTTAATTTCAGGAAAGATAGTCGCTGGATGAAAACCATCAGAAACCGCAAGTGTAGTGAGATATTGTACCAATACATCAAAACTATTGAGGTATGGAATACGATCTTCGACAGTGTTTTCTTGAACAGCTTTTTGTAGGGCAGAAGCTTCTATTAATTCTATGGCATGAGTTGGTAAAAAGTAAATCACACTTGTTTTACCAGGTTGATGACCACTTCGACCTGCGCGTTGCAAAAATCGAGCTACTCCTTTCGGTCCACCGATCTGAATAATAGTCTCTACAGGAGCGAAGTCAACACCCAGATCCAAACTAGAAGTACAAACCACTGCTTTTAATGATTCATTTCTAATTGCCTGTTCTACCCATAATCGCGTTTCTTTATTGATACTGCCATGATGCATAGCCATTTCTCCGGCAAATTCGGGATATTTTTGTAGTATTTTTTGAAACCAAATTTCACATTGACTTCGTGTGTTTGTAAAAAGCAAGGTGGTTTTACTTTTCTTAATAATAGGTACTACCTCATCCAATAAATGAATCCCTAAATGACCTCTCCAAGGAAAAGTTTCCATTTCTTTTGGGATGATACTTTTAACCTTTATTTTCTTTTTGATATTCGCCTTAACAAGTATTGAGTTTTGTAGCGCTTTTGATTGATGACCTAGTAAAACCTCTTGTGCCTGTTCTAGATTGCCAATAGTAGCAGAAATACCCCAAATACGAAGATCTTTCGAAATAGTTTTTAGTCTGGATAAAGCTAGCTCAATTTGAACTCCTCTTTTGGTTCCTAATAGTTCATGCCATTCGTCAATAATAATAGCAGTGCAATTTTTGAACGTTTTATCATAACCTTTGGATGCCAGTAATAATTGTAGACTTTCTGGAGTAGTAATTAATAGGTCTGGCATGGATCGTTTTTGAGCAACTCTTTCTTTTTGAGAAGTATCCCCAGTTCGGATTCCAACAGTTAGTTGTGTGCCTAAATCTTCTGCAAATCGTTCAGTGGCTTGTTTAATTTCTTGCGATAAGGCTCTTAATGGAGTAATCCATATGGCTTTTAAACCTTTTTTGTGCTTGTTTTTATAATCAGGGTTTTGTTTGATGTAATTGAGTACAATAGGCACCCACAACGCATAAGTTTTTCCACTACCAGTTGGCGCGTTTAATAGTCCGTTTTTTCCTTGTAAGAATGCTTTCCAAGTTTGCATCTGAAAAGGGAAAGATTTCCATTGCTGTTGCTGAAACCACGATTCGGCGATATGAAAAAGTTCTTTTTGTGTCATTATGTATTTATTATTCCTTACCCTGATAGGGGAAGGTGTCCTGTCTTGACAGGGCGGAAGGGGTAAACGCTACCCTATCCGATTCAGCGTTGCTGAACCACCTTTCCCTTCAAAGGGGAAGGAACTTTTTATTCTTTTTTAAATTTTTCTTTTATTTCTTGTAAAACAGAAGGTAGATAATCAAACACCATTTTGTTTTCAAACCGGATTACTGAAAAACCCAACTCACTCAGATCTTTGTCCCTTTTTGTATCTCTCTCTTCTGCCGTGGGATTGTTATGGACTTCACCATCTAATTCAATAATTAACTTCTCCTCTGCACAATAGAAATCCACTATATAATTATTTATACTATGTTGTCTCCGAAATTTTTTGCCTTCGAATTTTCTTTTTTGAAGATATTTCCATAGAAAAGCCTCCGCTGAAGTTAAGTTTTTGCGAAGTTGTTTTCTATTATTTCTAAGCTCTGGTTTGTTATGTATTTTTTTCATCATTATTAAACCTATATACCCTATTCGATTCAACCTTGTTGAACTATCTATTCCTTTGAAGGAAAGGTGTCTTAAGATACTATTTTATGAGTAATTTCAAATCCTCCAAAGAATTAGCTTCTTCAATTTTTTTGTCTTGTCGCCATCGTAAAATACGAGGAAAACGAGTAGCAACACCACTTTTGTGTCTTTTAGATAGTGCAATTCCTTCAAAAGCTATTTCAAAAACTAATTCTGGAGTTACACTTCTTACAGGTCCAAAGCGTTCTAAGGTGTTTGCCTTTATAAATTTATCCACTTCTTTAAATTCTGCATCCGTAAGTCCGGAATAGGCTTTTGCAAAAGTTACAAGCTCCGTTTTATCATCATTCCAAAGCCCAAAGGTGTAATCTGTAAATAGATTAGATCGTCGTCCATGTCCTCTCATAGCATAAGTCAATACTGCGTCAATAGTTAAAGGATCTACTTTCCATTTCCACCAATCTCCTTTTTTTCTACCAACTAGATAAGGAGAGTCTTTTCTTTTTAACATCAATCCTTCTGATCTTACGGATCGGGATCTATTACGTTCATCAGCTACTGCTGTCCAAGAGTTAAAAGTCATTTTTTCTGATAGCTGTAATGGTATTTTGAGTGCTTCTTCTGAAGTATCTTTAGAAATATTATGATAGAGAATTTCCAAGAATTCTCTTCTTTTGGAAAAAGAAAGGTTTCGTATATCTTTTCCTTCCCATTCCAAAAGATCGTACGCTTTTAATACTACAGGAGTTTTTTGTAATAAATTTTTAGAAATGGTTTTTCTACCGATTCTGGTTTGTAGCTCATTAAAAGTTCCAATTTCTCCATTAGGAAATGGTAAAATTTCACCATCCAAAACGGTTCCATCAGGAATAAAATCTAAAAACTGTTGAAATTCAGGGTATTTGTCAGTAACAAGCTCTTCCCCACGACTCCAAACAAAAATTTCGCGATTTCTAATAATAACTTGCGCTCTAATACCATCCCATTTATGTTCTGCATACCAATCGGTTACCTCTCCTAAATCTGACGCTTCATTTTCAACGGCATAGGCCAAATAAAAAGGATAGGGTTTGGAAAGAAAGTCGGATTCTTTTTCTTCTAACACCAAATCTTGAAAGGAAATACGATTAGGATCCCAGTTTCCCATTAGTTTATACGCCAAAATATCTTCATCAATGTTGGTAGCTTTAGACAAGGCTCTTGTCATCAATTTTTGACTTACTCCAATTCGAAAACCACCTGTAATTAATTTGGTAAATACGAATCGTTCATAATAATTCAATACTGCCCAGTTTTCATGAAGATATGTTTTTTTTTCTTGCTCTGTTTTCTTTTTAAGGGCAATCATTTCTTCCAAAAACTGAGTTAATGTTTTTGTAGTGCTTTTTGTTGAAGATGGGATGACCAAAGCAATCGTTTCGGCAAGATCACCCACAATATGGTAGGATTCTTCAAATAGCCAAAGTGGAATATTTGCTAGTTCTGAAGCCCATGTTCTTAATAAGGTAGTATTTACAGGCCTCGGAGGTCTTCGATGTGAAAGAATAGCAATGGTCCATACTTTATCTTTTTCTTCTGCTTGTTCAAAATAGGAGGCTAATGCATTTACTTTTATGTTTGTTTTATTCGTGCTGTCCAGCGTTTTGATAAGGTTTGCGAATCGTTTCATTCGAGTACCTCGCTCTCTTTTTTAGCATCTATTTCAGCAAGTTCACCTTCATATTGTGTTTGTTCTGTAAGAGCATCATACCCTAATTCTCTCAGGTATCTAGAAAATATCTCGGTATATCCGTGAGTAGCAATAACTTTAGTTGCTCCTGTTTCTTTGATAGCGGTTAGTAATCCATCCCAATCGCAGTGGTCAGAAAGTACAAAGCCCTTATCAATTGCTCGACGTCTTCTGGCTCCTCTAAAGGTCATCCATCCACTTGCTGATGCGGTAACATAAGGAACCATTTTACGAATCCAAGTGCTGCCATGCGCACTTGGTGGAGCAATAACCATATTACCAACAAAATCTTCTTTTTTAGTTTCTCTAGTAACTAATGTAGTTTCTGGAAAGGAAACCATAGGTCTAATAACATTTGTCATATTTTCTATGGCGCCATGAGTATAGATTTTACCAATTTCAGGATTTAGGTGTTTCAATAATCGCTGCGCTTTTCCCAGAGAATACCCAAAAAGAATCGATGTTTTGCCTTCAGATTTATTTTCAGCCCACCAAGTATTGATATCGTTAAATACTTCTTTTTGAGAAGCCCATTTAAATGCAGGCAATCCAAAAGTGCATTCTGTGATGAACGTATGGCATTTTATGGGGTCGAAAGGAACTGAAATTCCGTCATTTTCTACTTTGTAATCTCCGGTAAACACCCAGATTTCACCTTTATGCTCTACTCTAATTTGTGAACTTCCAATGATATGACCAGCAGGATGAAAACTAAATGTTACATTATTGATAGAGAACGTCTCTCCATATGCTTTTCCGGTAACATTGATGTCGCCTAAGCGATGTTTTATGATAGGGATATTGGTATGATGTGTTATATATTGTTTGTGTCCCCATCTACTATGATCTGCATGTCCATGTGTAATAATTGCTTTATCTACAGGTTTCCAGGGATCTAAGTACACTTTTGCAGCGGCACAATAAATTCCTTTTTCAGTAAATTCTAAAAGCGGTCTTGATGGCATAAAAGATTACTACTAAGTTGTACTTGTTTTTTGGAAATTACGGAATACTTGATTTACAAAAAAGTGTTTAAAGAAATATTAGGAGTTGTTGATGCTCTTTTCCAAGATCCAACTTTTAGTGATAATATCTAAATTTTCTCTCATTTTAAGTTCTTTTTTATTGCTTTTTATAGTCAGAATAGAAGAATCCAGATTTTATTTTGAATTTAGTGTAACTAATTGATTTTTAAATTTTTGCAAATGTTTTTATGAGGTATGATTCCACGAATTGGAGGCTGAGGTTCTTGTAATTGGACATTTTCTGACCTTATATTTGACCCCAGATTGTTGAACGAAAGTTTAGGGAAAAATAACTACTACAAAACAGAAAATATGAAAGGGATTACTGAACAGAAAATAAGAGAAGGAATCAAAAATGGGGATGAAATCATCTTAACATGGTTTTATAAAAAGAACTTTCCCTTGGTCAAAAATTATATCCTTAAAAATGGTGGTTGCATAGAAGATACTGAAGATATTTTTCAAGAAGCAATTATGCTATTATACTTAAAATTTAAGAGTTCAGAGTTAGTTGTGGATACTCCAATACAGAATTATTTTTATGGAGTTTGTAAAAATATGTGGTTAAAGAAAGCAAATAGAAACAAAAAGGTATTGTTCATGGATGTTTTGAAGGATGACTGGAATCAGGAAGAATCTACTGTCATAGAGAAGCTTTTTCAGAAAGAACGTAAACAACTGTTTCATGAGTACTTTTCTAATCTACAGGATACAACAAAGAGGTTGTGGCAACTCATTTTTGAAGGGAAAGATTACCAAGAGATGGCGCGAATTACTGGATGTACAGAAAATTACTTACGTAAAAAGAAAAGTGAGACTAAAAAGAGTATGATACAAAGTATCTCAAAAGACCCTGTTTTTCAGGAATTAGCAAGCGCATAAATAGTTAGTCCAGCATAAAGCCGATAACTTTTTATTTCGGTTAGGTTAATGGAAGTTAAAAATCTCAAGAAAACATCTTCAAATACATAATTTCGTTGTGAAAACACCTATCTATCATATCATCAAAAAATACTTAGATATCTCTGGATATCATTTTAGTATGGATGAATTAAACCTGCAGTTGGTAAGCCATCCTAATTTTCCAAATTTAATTGCTATCGTAGACCTGTTTAATCATCTAGGTATTGAACATTACGCACTTGAACTTCAAAAAGAGCTTTCGATACTTGCCGAATTACCAAAATACTTTTTAGCACACATTATTGGAGATAAAGGACCGCAATTGGCTTTAATTTCTATGAAACGAAATAAGTTGGTTGTAAAAACAGGTAAAAAAGAAGAGCAAATCATTTCCAAAGAGGAGTTTATAAAAATTTGGTCTGGAATTGTTATTTGTATTAATGATGAGAAAAGTGAAGTAAACGAGAGGAGTATTGGTAGCACTTCTGTTCAATCCATTGTATTGACGGCAACTTTAGTGAGTATTATAGCTATCATGCTAAAATCAGACTTTACAACGTTCCAACTTATTTCATTTGTTCTTTCGATTGTTGGAGCATTTATTAGTTTTTTGATCATTCAGCAAGAGATAGGTTCAGGATCTAGTGCGGTAGCAAAGTTTTGTAATGCTTCTGAAAAAACAAGCTGTGAAGCTACCATCAATTCAAAAGGAGCTTTGTTATTTGGCGTGCTAAAATTAAGTGATATGGGGATTGTTTATTTCTCATCCTTACTATTACTTTGGTTACTGAGTTCAATTAGCACCACGTCACTAGCTCCATTAGTAATACTAGCCGGCTATTGTAGTATACCAATGATGTTATATTCGGTAGTATATCAGTGGTTGGTAATTAAAAAATGGTGTCTTTTATGTTTAGGAATTGTGAGTGTTCTACTTGTTCAGTTTTTGAGTTCTTTTATAGATAATCAACCACTTAACCAATTACTTTCTGCAATTACATTAAATCAAGTATTGTTGTTTTCTTTTGGAATATTGATAGTTATGGCAATTTGGTTTTTCATAAAACCACTTTTAAAGAAGGATAAGGAGCTATCTGTTTTGAAGATTCAACATCTAAAATTTAAGCGTAATTTCAACTTTTTTAAAGCTTCTCTAGTAAAAGAATCCCCTATAAATAATATCAATATACCTGATGAGATTGTTTTAGGAAATCCTTCGGCTCCAATAGCATTAACTTTGATTACCAATCCCTTATGTTCTTATTGTAAAAAGGCACATGAAGCTATAGATAAAATTCTTGATATATACCCTCATAAAGTTAAAGTTGTGATTCGTTTTAGTGTAGATTTTAGCAATATAGAAGATACAGCTACACAAATTGCGCATCACTTGATCCATATCTATAGTCAGAAAGGAGAAAGTAGTTGTCGAAATGCACTAAATGATATCTATGGTTTTGATTCGAATCAAGGTAAAAAGAAATGGCTGGAGAATCAATTTATAGATATACATCCAGCAATTATAAAGGTTCTTCAAGAACAAAAGGTTTGGGGAATCAACGAAAAAGTATATCTCACGCCTACCTTATTGGTCAATAATTATGTTTTTAATAGAGAAGAGTACATTATTGAAGATCTCCTCTATTTTATTGAAGACTTACAAGAAGAAAATTTGCGCTATGAACTAGTGTAAATAACCAAATTCAAAATTCAAAAATATTTTTCGCGCGCTGAATAGACATACGTTCTGAGTGTCTATAAATGTTCAGATCTTATACTAATTCTTAATTTTTTAAAAATGAAAAAAGTGAATGTAAATGGCTTATTTAATAAAGGAGCCAAAACTCTTGATAGAACAGCATTAAAATTGATTTCTGGAGGATCTGGTCCTTATGAAACATCTTTTCCAGGTGGAGGAAATAGCACAGGTACCTGTGGAAAACCATGTCCACGCTATTCAACGACTGCCTGTGACGCACAAAGTGAATGTAGTTTCTGTGCACCAACTATTAATGGATATGGTTTCTGCACTACTCCATAAGAGGATCAATGGGGTAATAGTGTTTTAAAATGACTTTAAGCCCATATTTATAAATCATTAGATATGGGCTTATTATTCTTGATTTTTTGAATTTTTTCATGTTAAAATTTGTTAAGAAGAGTAACAAATGATGAAAGAAAGCTATTACCTATAGATTTAACTTTTTTAGGGAAAAACACAATTGTAATTCAAAACACTTTATGAAAAAGCTTTTAGTTTTAATGCTGACAATGGTAAGTGTCATTACCAATGCTCAGGAGCTACCGGATGTAACACCCATTTCTCCGGAAGCCGCTTCTATTGGAAAATATGGACAGATTCCAGTAGGATTATTTACAGGAACTCCGCAAGTGAGTATTCCGATTCACGAATTTAAGTCAGGTCCGTTATCTGTTCCAATTAGTCTTAATTATAGTTCTAACGGAATTCGGATTGATGAATACGCATCCTCAGTAGGTTTAGGATGGAACCTTTCTGCAGGTGGTGTTATCACAAGATCTGTAAGAGGACAGAGAGATGAAAATCAATATGTTCCCGCAAAGGATGTGAACTTAGATTTTAGCGTAGATCAATATAATTTTGTAACTGCAGCGACCATGCCTGGTAATAATGCAATAGATACACAACCTGATATATTTTCATTCAATTTTAATGGTTTTAGCGGTAAGTTTTATCTAGATGATAACTCCACTTCTTTTTTGAATCGTGAAGTGGTTTTTATAGAACCTTCTCCATTAAAAGTAGAGTTGATACAAGTACATCCGGAAACACATTTTAGAATAACAGACCCCAATGGAATCAAATATTACTTTGGAGGAGAAAATGCTATTGAGAAATTCAGATATGAAGCTACAAATCAAGCGGATAATCCTGAAAATTCTGCTGCAGTTGCTTCTGCATGGTATTTAACCAAAATAACACATCCTTCTGGGGAAGAAATTTCATTTTCATATCAAGTAGGAGGAGGTCGATATATCAATAGTATTTCGCAAAGCGTAAGGAGAGAGGATCGATTGGTAAATTACCAAGGTCTTGCTGGTTATTGTGCTCCTTCGGCAAGCGATACTGCATATCTGAACATAGCACTCGGGAATTTCTGTTATTTGACAGAAATAAGATCTACACATTCCGGAAGTGTACTTTTTTCATACTCGCAAAAGGCTTCAATGCCAACCAATTTTTTAAAACTAGATGCGATTGATATCAAAAATGTACACAATCAAAAGATTTCATCTTTTGATTTAGATTATTCTGTGTACGATGCAACTGGACCCAAGAATTGGGATATCGTTGATGAAGAGTACTATAGTAAAAGGTATTTTCTTTCTTCCGTTACACAAAAATCTGAAAATGGGACTGCTTTAAATCCTTATGTATTGTCTTATGATCATCCAGAGGACTTACCATCAAGATTCTCATATGCTCAGGATTATTGGGGTTTTTATAACGGAAAAAGCTCAAATAGCAACCTTATTGATCAAAAGTCTATTGATAGGGTATCAAGTAATTTTGTACTATATAATGGGCTAAATGATTTTGATGCAGCAGATCGAACGCCAAGCGCATCTTTCGCTCAAAAAGGAATACTATCTCAAATTACCTATCCAACAAAAGGTAGTAATACTTTCTTATACGAAGGACATGGTTATTACGGTACAGTTACCGTTGACCCTCCAACTACAAGTAAAACTGCTGAGGTCACCAATCCTGCTGTAATGAATAATAGCTTTGAGATTTATGACATCAAATATGCACACGAAGGTACTTTATCTTTTACCGCTAATATTGATGATTTTGTTGGTGATATTAATGGCGGAGGTGATAATCCTTTAGATTTTGATATCGCTCAAATCAGAATCTACGATATCACTGGAAGTACTCCAGTATTACAACCTATTTATTTTACTTCTGATATTAATTTTACAAATCCTGTTACCACACCATATGGTATTACCAATACCAATTTTAGTAAATCTATGGTGATTCGATTGGAAAAAGACCATGATTATCGTTTTGAAATTAGTTTGGACCCGCATTACAGCTTGTCTCATATTCAATTATCCTATAAAGACGCTTTCCCAACAGAAGTACAGCAAAATATTCCTGTAGGAGGTGTTCGATTAGCACAAGTAAATACACTCAATGGAGAAGGAAAAACAGAAGTAAAGAAGTTTCATTATGGGAGTTTAGACTGTTTGGACTGTGAATCTGGTACAGTATTTAATAGAAATATTGAACCACAAATTACCAATTCGGAAACTTTCTTTTGTTTTTATAATCCTGTAGGGAAATGTATTCCAGCAGGAGTATGTGGAAATACAATATTAAGTTCAAATACAGCTTTCCCATTGTATGGTTCTCAAGGATATCACATAGGATATCGATATGTAGTTGAAGAGTTTGGGGAAAATTTCTTAGGAGGAGCAAAAGAGCACATTTTTGATACTAATTATAGTATTGAACCGAATGTTGCGGTATTAGGCGAATATATATCGGGAACTCCACTTTCAAACTTCTTTGGTTTTGGAAGAAAATTAGGAGAAAGAGTTTTCAAAAAAGAAGGCAATCAGTTTACAATAGTTCAAGAAGTTATTAATAACTATTATCACGACACTTCTTTAGATAAGAATACCAATGTTTATGCGGTAAGAAAACATACTAATATTATTCAAGGATATATTTATATTACAGATGAAAACTTCACTTTTGAGAACAGATTATTTGATATTACCCAGTACAATATAAAACGGCAATGGCATGTACTACAAAAACAAATAACAAAACAATATGATCAAGAAGGAAACAATCCTTTAGTTACTTCTCAGACATATTTCTATGATAATGCACAGCATTTGCAACAGACAAGAGTACATGTTGAAGATAGTAAAGGAAGAATTGTAGATACGAAAACTATTTTCCCTCAAGATATTGCTTTATCAAGTAGAACCACAGAACAACAACAATTAATTGATTTACATCAGATTTCGACACCTATCGAAGTGATTACAGCAGAAGTAGAAGGAACAGCGAATCGTAAAGTTTCCAGAGTACATACAGATTTTGAAAACTGGGGTACAAATTTACTGTTGCCAAAAGTAGTGGAATCTGCAAAAAATACAAGTGCTTTAGAGCCGAGAATAGTATACACATCGTATGATTCATATGGCAATCCACAGGAAGTTTCAAGAGCCGATGGAATGCCAATTACCTATATCTGGGGATATGACCATCAATATCCAGTGGCTAAAATTGAAAATGCTACCTATGAGGATGTTGAAAGTTATGTGGCTAATATACAGTCTAAATCGAATGATGATGTAGATAGAACTATTGGTAATCTCGGAACAGAAGGTGATTTAAGACAGGCACTGAATGCATTAAGAAATATACTCCCTGATGATGTTATGGTAAGTACGTATACCTATGATCCTATGATTGGAATTACAAGTATGACCGATGCCAGAGGATATACTGTTTACTACCAATATGACGAACATCAACGATTGCAATATGTAAGAGATGAAGAAGGTCATCTGATTTCAGAAAATGCATATAACTACAAAAATTAATTCTCATAAACCTAAAAGACATGCAAAATAAATTATATATACTGGTAGTCCTATGGTTTATGGGATATACCGTACAAGCGCAATTAACAGATGAACCCATAGATGGTACTCCTGGTACCAGATATTACTTTGATAGTGACAAGGATGGCTATGGAGATCCAAATTCAAATTGGTTAAGTTCTCCTGCAAGTGGATACGTTCCTAACAATGTGGACTGTAATGACAATGATAAAACCATATTTCCCGGCGCACCAGAACTATGTGATGGTAAGGACAATGATTGTGATGGTAGTGTTGATGAAGCACCAAAACCAGGAACCCCTTCCGCACCTACATCGATAACAGTCAATTGTGGAAATACAAAGATCACCAGAAGTAATCCTCCTGGAGGTATTACTTGGTATTGGCAGAGTAGCGCTTCAGGTACCAGTACAGGCAATTCTTCTTCGGTTTATACTGCTTATAATGGAAGTAGGGTCTACTTACGTGGAAGAAATAATAGTACAGGTTGTTGGGGTTCGTCTAGAACGATAACCTATAGTATGAAATACAATCCGGCTACACCTGCTATGCCAACAATTGATAAGAATTGTGGAAATACCAAATTAACTCGTGGTAATCCACCAAGTGGAATAACCTGGTACTGGCAAACGATTCCATCGGGTATCAGTACTTCAAATTCATCAACGACATATACGGCAACTAGTGGGACACGAGTATATTTAAAGGCAAGAAATAATAGCACAGGTTGTTGGAGTGCGGCTAGATATGTTGATTATACGATTAACGCTATACCTCCAATACCGTCAGCTCCTTCGATTACCCAAAGTTGTGGCAGTACTAGACTTACTCGTAGTAACCCTCCAAGTGGTATTACTTGGTATTGGCAAAGCAGTGCATCTGGAACAAGTACTTCAAATATATCTGCTTCAGTAACTAGAACAAGTGGAAGTGTTTACTATTTGAGAGCGAGAAATAACAGTACAGGTTGTTGGAGTCCAGCTAGAACGGTAAATTATAGTATTAATAGTAATCCTGCGATACCTTCGGCACCAACGGTAAGTAATGATTGTGGTCATGCAAATATTACTAAAAGTGCTTCTCCAAGCGGTATCACTTGGTATTGGCAATATAGTGTTGATGGAATAGATACTTCGAATACTTCAACAACTATAACCTTAGATAAAGGTGATACATATTATTTAAGAGCAAGAAATAATTCTACTGGTTGTTGGAGTAGTGCTAGGACTATAAGCTATACTATCTATACAATTCCTGATGTTCCAGCAGCACCTACAGTGGATAATAATTGTGGTAATAGTTTGCTTACAAGAGGAAATCCACCAAGTGGAATAACCTGGTATTGGCAAAGAAGTGATTCTGGATTTGATGCTACTGATTCTTCTACTTCCGTGACCAGAACAGAAGGGAGTATTTATTATTTAAGAGCGAGAAATAACAGTACAGGTTGTTGGAGTACTTCTTCAAGGGCAATAAGTTATAGTATAAAAACAATTCCTGATATTCCGTCAATGCCTGTGATTACTAATAACTGTAGTAATACAACGATCACTAGGGGCAATCCTCCAACTGGAATTACTTGGTATTGGCAAAACAGTATATCAGGAACAAGTACTGCTAATTCATCAGCAATAGTTACGAAGACCAATGGTTCTGTAGATTATTTGAGAGCAAGGAATAATAGCACCGGTTGCTGGAGTACCGCTCTAACTATTAATTATACTATTGATTTTCCAGTCACTTGGTATGCCGATATTGATGGTGATGGGTATGGAGATCCAAATACATCTGTAGAAGCATGTACACCACCTGCTGGATATGTACTGAATAGTCAGGATCAATGTCCTAATGATGCAACGGCTTTTAAAGGATGTGCTCCAGTCATAGGGTCGTTGGATTTATCGAATGAAAATTATGTGTTCTCCAGAAGCTTTCAAAGAGCACTATCATCAGCAACTGAAATTCAAGAAAGTGCAGACGTTCTTGAAAACGTTACTTACTTTGATGGTTTAGGACGAGCAAAGCAGCAAGTTGCTATCCAGGCGTCTCCTAATTATAAAGATATCATTACACACTTGGTATATGATGATTTAGGAAGACAGGAAAAAACGTATTTACCATTTGAAAGAAATACCACTTCAGGAAGTTATGAAGCGGTAACTATATCAAGCGATATTAATAGTTATTATAAAGCAACCTATCCTAATGATTTTACTGGAGTAACGGCTACAAGTTCTGAGTTTAATGCATACGCTGAAGCAGTTTTAGAAAATTCGCCCTTGAATAGAACCTTAGAACAAGGAGCTCCTGGAAAGGATTGGAAAGCAGATCGATCTAGCGATACGGATCATACCATAAAATTTGATTGGGGTACAAATACTACGGATGAGGTAGTTCGTTTTGATGTTACCTTTTTGTACAATGATACAGAAAGACCACAATTGGTGAAGAATGACAATCCATACACTGCAGAAGAATTGTATGTAACTATTACCAAAGATGAAAATTGGACACCTGCGGATGGAAACAATCATACGACCAAAGAATACAAAGACAAGTTAGGTAGAGTTGTTCTAAAACGAGCATTCAATAGCTCTTCCCCATCTTCAGGGGGAAGTACCGAAGGAGATGGGGGTGAACACGACACCTATTATGTATATGACCGTTTTGGAAATCTTACGTTTGTAATTCCACCAAAAGTAACTGTTGCAGATGGTGTATCAGACGAAGAATTATCAGAATTGTGTTACCAGTATAAATATGATGTTAGAAATAGAGTTGTAGAGAAGAAAATTCCTGGAAAAGGATGGGAGTATATCGTGTATAATAAATTGGATCAGCCTGTATTAACGCAAGACGCCAATCTTCGAAAAGTGAATACTGGTAAAACCTTTGATTATTGGTTGTTTACCAAATATGATGCTCATGGAAGAGTAGCATATACCGGAAAATTGATCAATAATTCTAGTCGTAAAATACTACAAGGGCGCACCTATTCTTCATCTTTTAAGCAATATGAGCGAAAAAGTAGTGCACCTATTACCGTGTATGGAGTAGATGCCTATTATACGAAAGAAGCATATCCTACCAGTATACAGAATATATATACAATTAATTATTATGATACCTATGATTTTGATATCGAAGGATTATCAAATCCAGGAACGGTTTATGGACAGTCTGTATCAGACAGAACTAGATCCTTACCTACAGGAAGCAAAGTAAGAGTATTAGATACCAATGAATGGATTACTACGGTTACCTATTATGATCAAAAGGGAAGACCGATTTATGTAGCTAGTAAAAATGAGTATTTAAAAACCTTAGACATTGTAGAAACCCAGTTGGATTTTGCGGGTAAGGTGTTAGCAACTAAAACTACGCATACCAAAGACGGGCATACTCCAATCGTAACGATTGATAGGTTTACCTATGATCATATGGGGAGATTGCTATCGCAAGTGCAGAAAATCAATGAGCAACAAGAAGAGTTGATTGTAGCAAACGCTTATGATGCATTAGGACAATTGACCCGTAAAAAAGTAGGAGGAACCGTATCGAGTGATGAGGTTACTGCAAGTGCAGGATTACAAACAGTAGATTACAGCTATAATGTACGTGGTTGGTTAGCGAAAATTAATGATCCTGATGTGATAGGGAACGATTTGTTTGCTTTTAAGATTGCTTATAATACAGGAATGAATCCTCTTTACAATGGTAATATCTCCCAAACTTCATGGAAAACTGCAAATGATAATACCAAACGTTGGTATGATTATGAGTATGATGCGCTAAATCGTATTACAGGAGCTACCAGTAATGATAATCGCTATAATCTGAGTGGTGTAACCTATGATAAAATGGGGAATATTGAGAGTCTTACTCGAAACGGTTTTCAAAATACATCTAGTTACACCCATATGGACATTTTAAGTTATGACTATGATAGTGGTAATAAACTAAGAAAAGTAACAGATGGAGGAAATGATGATTACGGATTTAAAGATGGTACCAATACCAATGATGATTATGTGTATGATATCAATGGTAATATGATTTTGGATCGTAATAAAGGAATCACTGATATCCAGTATAATCATTTAAATCTACCTACAAAAGTTACCATAGATAATGGGCAGACCTCTGGTGATATTGATTATATTTATGATGCCACTGGAGCGAAATTGAAAAAAATCGTAGCAGAGGGAAGTTCTTTAACGCAAACGGAATATGCAGGTAATTATGTGTACAAAAATAATACCCTTGAATTCTTTAACCATGCAGAAGGAATTGTAGAAAAAGAAGCGAACGGGTATAAGTATGTGTATCAATTCAAGGATCATCTTGATAACATACGATTATCCTATAAGGATGCCAATAAAGATGGTAGCATTACCCAAGATGAGATTGTACAGGAAAAAAATTATTATCCGTTTGGATTGACGCATAATGGATATAATGAGGTATTGAGAGGTAGAGATCATACCTATGGATTTACGAATAAAGAAGAGCAGGATGAAATTGGTTTGGGCTGGATTGATATAACTGCTCGTAACTATGATGCCGCATTAGGTAGATGGATGAACCTAGATCCGCTTGCTGAAGAAATGCGCAGACACTCACCGTATAACTATTCGTTTGATAATCCAGTTTATTTTATGGATCCTGATGGTATGGCTCCAACAGATTGGTTTAAGAATAAATCTGGAAATAGTATTGTTTGGTTTGATAACCAATCTGAATCTTTTTCCAATGATAGTGGGGAATGGACAAATGTAGGAGCGAATTTACAAGAAGTAGCTAGTACATTAGATCTCCCTTCAGGTACAGCTGAATTTTCTGACACAAGCTTTATTATGATAGGCGCGGGAAGAGGTGCGTATGGAGGAATAGGAGAAGGGTTCTTAGGTTTGCCAGCACCTGTGCGATTAAATGTAGCACTTAACGTAAGTAGTAGTTTTGAACTTGACAATGCAGGAGATAGTGGGATGGAAAGAATTGATGGACAAACAGAGATTACAGGTGTTAATATCACCACAGATATTTCAGTAAGCACATCGGCTCCAGGTGTAAATCTCATGGGAATTGGTGGAGATACCTCTTTTGGTTCAAAATGGACACCATCTGGTAAACAACCTACATATAGCTCAAATATAAATATGGCAAATCCAGAAAAAGTAGGCAGCTCACATGAATCTACAATCTCTGGTAGTTCAACAATAAACTTAGGGTTAAATAATGTTTCTAGGAGGACAAGAAATTACTCAGAGTCTTTTAACTTTGACTTAAATGTTGATGCGGTAGTTCCAATAAGACTAGATCAAAATGGTCAAAGTAAAGTATTAAACTTTAGCTTTGAAAATTAATCTTATATATATGAGAAAAGCAATAATGTTATGTCTGTTGCTTACATTTATGGGCTGCAAAATTAAGCCTGTATTTCAAAACTGTCGGAAAGTCTATGACTCCTATATCTCTTTAAGAATGAAAGGAGATAAGAAAAATGCTTTAATTAACTTAAATAAAGCTATTGACTGTGATAAGGAAAATCCGCGGTACATAGACGAGAAAATCAATTATTTAATTAGTCTTGAGGAATTTAGTGAGGCTGTTAAACAATTAGAAATTCTTGAAAAAACGAATGAGAATTACTTTAAGTATTACCCTTTAAACGGAATACTTAATATAAGGTTAGGTGAAACTAAGAAGGGTGATACAACTTTGAAAAGAGTATATAACAATCTTAAGAGCAACAATTTTAATAAGGATAATTATAACATCTTTATTTACAAAGTTTTGTTGGATGCTTATTTTCAAAATAAAGACTATGCAATAGAACAAATTTTAAAAACTGTTAAGGACAACAATTTTGAAAAGCATCATTTAGATGTCATTGATCACTTACATAATCTTTTGAAGTCAAATAAATCATCCAACGAAGTTTTGTACGACTTTTTCCAGATAAGTATACCCCACCGCTACCGCTAGTCTGCGACTAGTGGCAACAAGGATTTAGCTCTCAAAGTTTATAACTACGTACCCAGATAGGCAAGGTTATAGTAAGAACCAGCTACATGTATTTGTAGCTGGTTTTTTTGTCATATTGGTTTTTTGGATAGCGCTAGTGAGTTCTACTAATAGTAAAGTAAAATAAGCTCGAAGTTGCAAACTTCGAGAAGCAAGGTTATTTTGAACCCTGAGGTGTCACGCAAGGCTTTTCGAAGTGCTACTTGAAGGGTTGACTTTTGGGGTTTTGAGACTAATATTAAGTTTATGGGGCTTCGAGAGCCTCAGCCCTCGTGCGTATTCGAACCCTGAGGCTCTCGAAGGGTGGATTCACTATGTTACAAAGTTCATAAAACCTAATAAGCACTTCTAATCCGTTAAAAAAATAACACTTTTTATGTTGCGTTCAGGAAGAATGGGTGGATATATTTTTGAAGAATCGGAAATTTATATAGAGTACTAAATAAAAACACCTCAAAACTTTGTGTTTTTTTGAGGTGTTTTTATTTCTAATTATATTATTGTTGATTTACGCAATCTCTTCCGTCCGATCGACAATTGAAATCAGATTTACAATTGGTATATATAATTGAATTACAAGTAGCAATTGGAGTTGTCATTATATCCTCCTTTGTAGTACAATTAATTGTTCCACCTGGACAAGTATCCGTTACACATTGTGTTGCGGAAAAATCTATTGGATTTTCACCAGTCCCCCCTTGTACATGTCGTAAACCATTTTGATTGAGCTTCGCAATTTTAATTTTTTGTAAGCTTAGTTTTTTTCCTTTTTTGTTTTCCATGAGTATTTACTTTTTTCTTGAATGCAAAAATATCGTTTTTATAAGTTAAAATAATTAACAAAAATTAAGCCACGATAGAGGTATTCGTGGCTTAATTATAATTCAATCTGCTTTGGTGTTAAAGTTTTTATCGGCTATCAACACATATCCTTCCATCTGATCGGCAATTATTATCCGAAGCATTGTCACATTTAATCACAGTAATAGGAGCACAAGAAGCATTTACTTGTGTAATATCAGTACAATTAGCTGTATGATCAGGACAAGTATCAGTTACGCATTGTGTTGCAGAAAAATCTATTGGGTTTTCACCAGTTCCTCCCTGTACGTATCGTAAACCATTTTGATTGAGCTTCGCAATTTTAATTTTTTGTAAGCTTAGCTTTTTCCCTTTTTTGTTTTTCATAAATTTTCTCTTTTTGTTTCAAGGGTAAAAGTAAGCATTATTACCTTTTGAAAATTTAATTTACATGATTTACTACTGTGTTTTCATGGAAAAAGCACTTGTAACTAAATGAAAAACAAGGTCTTACGTGTTTTTTTCTTTTTCCAGCTGTTTGATGAAATAAGATGGATACACCCCGGTTTTTTGATAAAAGGCTTTGGAAAAAGCACGGTCATTATTATACCCAAGTTCTCTAGCAATTCCTTTAATACTATACAATCTAAATTTTGGATTTTCTTTAAGTTGTTCGATCACATAATCTACTCGTAGTTCATTAATATAAACGCTAAACCTTTTTTGTTTGTAATGGTTTATAATTTTGGATAGATATTTAGAGTTAGTATGTAACTTTTTAGCAAGAGATGAGATTGTTAAGTTACGAGCCAAAAAGCCATTCTTCTCTTCAAATTGTGTAATTCTTTCTAAAATTTCTTGTACTATATTTTCTGGAATATCAATAGTTTTGGCATCTGTTTCATTATTTTTTTGATGTGCCACCAATGGCTCAGCAGATTTGATTTCAGGTTCATTTTTAGGATACATAATGGCCCGATACCTTTTTTTGTATTGTACTTTTCTATAATATACCGATAAGAAAAATATACTTAAAATGATTACTACCAATAAAGTAACACTATATTTTAAAGATATTATTTTTTCCTTTTTCTGTAAGTTGTTTATTAAGCGTTGCTTCTCTTCTAAGAGTTGAGGAGTATCGTATTTATTGGTGATAGTTTTATGTAAATTTCTATAATTCGTATTGAGAGCACTATCTACAGCAAACACTCTATTAATATAATATAGCTGTTTATTTTTATCATCAATTGATTTGTAATGATTTATTAATAATTCATAACCTTCTCGCATTTCTTCTGTGCGCGATTTTTCATTCTCAAAATACCAATCGATTTTTTCTAATGAATTTAATGCCATTTTAGGCTTTTCAAGTGCTTGATATACTTTACCTAAATGTAAATAGGCGTCAATTAAAAAAGCTGTTTCATGGCCATCATATTTTTCAATAAAAGGAATTGCTTTACTGATACTATAGAGTGAAGATTGATATTTTTTATCATTGTATAAATTAATTCCGGCATTCAATAAAAATTGATAATATATATTTAGACTATCTTTTGAAGACTTTTCCAAACCAATCTGCGTGTAATAAGTAGCAGAATCTTTTTGATTCAATTTCCGATAGGAATTCGCCAGGCCTAAAATTGTCCCTAAATGTCCTTCTCCTTTAATTCCATTTTTATTTTCATAAGTAATGATTTCTTTATACATTTTCTTAGCATCTTCATATTCTCCAAATTCTAGTTTTAAGTTTCCAATATTATGTTTAATATCGTTAAAAGCATCATTCTTTATCTTCTCAGCTATGTTTAATGCTGTAAGATAATCTTCTAATGCTAGAATATAGCTACCAAGCTGTTTACGAACACTTGCCCGACCAATATAATTAGCTAAGGGATAAATGGGATGACTTAATCCATTACTTACTGCAATAGAACTATCTAAATAGGCTAACCGTTTTGGAAGATCATTAAAATGGTCATATGATACCTGAAAGTACCCCATGGTTAATCCTAAAGAATCTTTTTCTTGCTTACCTCTTGCTAATAATATATTTGATAAAGAGGATGCTATAATAGAATCTCTGACATGTTTGCGTATTAAACCCTCAATTTCATCAAATGTTTTGCTTTGCAAAGAATCAGGAATCACTATTTTTTGGGAATATCCAATCGTAGCAATGAAGCATAATAAGATCATCAAAATGATCTTTTGTTTTTTGATTTGATGAGTTTGCATGGTTCAAAAATATTGAATTTAATGAGGAATGCAATGCACTTCAACTAGAATCATAGTTTCGTCTATTTGCAAAAGCGCCACATGTTCAGCGAACTAAATATTTTTCGATCCTTAAAAAAGGATACATATATATTTTAAAAGGAATTAAGTTTGGTTATATTTGCGGCAAAATAAACAAAATACATAATGTCAATATCTGATTTATTTGATAGTGGATTTCAAAAGCGAAATCAAGACCATTTTGCTGCTATCGTAAGAGTAGCCATGAGTGATGGAGTTATTACAGACGAAGAAAGAGCATTCTTAGATAGATTGGCTCGTAATCTTAATATTTCTGAAGATGATTATAAAGAAATTTCTAAGAACTACGCTTCGCATCCAATCAATCCTCCAACTAGCTACGATGCAAGATTAGAAAGACTTTTTGATTTAGCGAGAATGGTATACGCTGATAATATCAAAGGTGATGATCAGGTAGTATTATTAGAAAAGTTATGTATCGGATTAGGATTTAAATCAGACAATGCAAAGTACGTAGTTGATAAAGCTTTAAGATTAGTAGATCAAGAAGTTGATGGAGATACGTTTGCAGATGAAATTAAAAATATGAACAGATAATTTTCCTTTTCATAAGAAAAGAAAATAATCCAACCAAAATAACGAAAGCCGCTTCTATGAAGCGGCTTTTTTTGCTATTTGTTTTACGATTTTATGGATCAAATCTTCTTGTTCAAAAGGTTTGGCAATAAAATCATCCATTCCTGATCTTAGGCATTTATCACGTTCTGCCTCTGTTGCTTTTGCGGTAAAACCAATAATAGGAACTTCAGAGATTACTGTATCCCCATAGTTTTTGCGTATCATATGGGTAGCTTGGTAACCATCTATTGTAGAGAGTTGCAGATCCATTAAAACAAGATCATAATTTCTTCGCTCCATATAACTAATAGCCTGCTCTCCATTCATCGCTACATCTACAAAGAAACTTCCATGACTAATTAGTACTTTCATAATCAAGAACTGAGTAGCTTCTTCATCTTCTACAACAAGTACTCTGAATTTCTTTTTAGATTCTGGTAAGCTATATTTTTTCTTTTTCTTTTCTGGTTTTGCTTTGGTAATCTCAAATTTGAAAGGCAATTTGACATCAAAAGTAGTTCCTTTATCCGGTTCACTAGTTACTTTAATTTCTCCATCTAGAAGATCTACCAAATTCTTAACAATGGCTAGTCCTAATCCGGTTCCAGAAATTTGCTTGTCTCGATTAAAACGAGTGAACCTATCAAATATATTTTCAAGATCTTCTTTATGTATTCCTAAACCAGTATCTTCAATCTTGAAACTAATACTCAATTTATTAGTACGCTGAAAATTCTTGGTAACGGATAAACTTACTTTCCCTTCTTCAGTAAATTTGAAGGCATTGTTTAATATATTATTGATGATTTGAAATACACGAGTTCTATCTCCAATAAGGTATTCTTGAATATTTGGATCAATATAGGTTTCAAACTCAATTCCTTTGCTTTCTGCTAATTTCGAATAGGTTTCTTCAAAACCTTCTATCAGATTTACAAAAAGAAAGCGCTCATCTACAATTTTTATTTTACCAGATTCTATTTTAGAAATATCCACCATATCCTCTATTAGTGAGTTGAGGTGAAGACTCTGTCTTTTTATAATTCTGGCTAATTCTTCTTGTTCAAAATTTAAGTTTGTTTTTTCTAATACTTCTACAAATCCTAGAATGCTGGTTAATGGCGTTCTGATTTCATGATTGATATTAGCAATAAAACTATTTTTAAACTTTTCTTTATCAATTAGATATTGATTCTTGAGCTCCAGTTCTTTGGCTTTAAGAACAGATTCATTCTTTTGCTGTGCTATTTTATTAAGCTCGTGATATTTAGAAGAATAATCAAACAATAGAATTACTACTTCATCAACTTTTATTTTGATAGTAACATCACATATTTTCTCTAGTTTACCTTCTTCTAAATGTATACAAGGAAAATTATAGGTATCCTCATCTTCTTCAAAGGTTTCTAAGAACCCTTTTATGATTTCGAAGAAAGGATGTGCATCGTAGATTGAAGTTCCCGTTTTCCAACTAAAGATATTCGCATCGGTCTCCTTGATCTCTCCATCATGCGCTGTAATAATACATTGCGTTTGTTGATTAAAAATCAGCTTTTCTTCTTGATAAGTCATAATAATCTAAGCTGTTATCTCTGTTGCAAGTTCTGAGAAGAAATCTTGCACATTCTTATTGGTTTTAGCACTGGTTAGGCAATCGGCTTTGACATTTAGCTCTTCTAGGTTTTTTAGCGTTTCTTTTTCATTTACCAAGTCTAGTTTGTTACCGATAACTTTTATAATTACTTTAGGATGATTTTTAGTAAGATAATCGAGATCTTCAGATAGGTTTTTATAGGTATCTATTCGAGTAAGATCAAATACATAAATAAATGCATTAGACCCAAGAAGGTATGACTTTCGGGTATCTTCAATATCGGTATGACCTTCGGTATCCCAAATAATCATCGAAAGTTCTCGACCATCTGGCATTTCTACTACTTTCTTTTTTATTTGAACCCCCAAAGTAACTTTGTAATCCTCAGAAAATTCGTTATCGATAAAACGTCGGAATAATGATGTTTTTCCAACTCCAAAGTGTCCTAAAAGCACTACTTTTTTAGACAATTTCATCTTCAAAATGTTTTTTTAATTTATTAGTAAATAGCTCACTATTTTCCAGGTCTCTTCTGGAGATATGATTTTTAGCAAATTCAATAATCTGATCTTCCAGCACTTCTTTGAACATCAAATTGTAAGCACCTGAAATAACAGCAGCAATGTAATAAGAATAAAAATTCTGTATATGTATGGTGTATAATTCGTATTCTATAGTTTCTAAATTTTGGTTACCTCCTTGAAAAGCATCTTCCACAAAACCTTTTATAGCGGTTAGCATTCCAGCGACCATATCTTTATCAATGGTGCCATCAGACAATGGACTATAATCGGCAATGAGTAATCCAGAATCTTTTTCCACCACAAACATTTGGATCAACCTTGGTTTGGCATAATCTGTTATTGCTAAATCGCCATCGCTAATGCCTTGGGCTTTTGCCTTGGTTCTTCGAAACCACCGTTTAAATGAAAAAGCTTCTTTGGTTTTTTTATTGATGTTATCACTTAAAAGTCGCATTTCATGAGCGATATATCGCTTAATCATCTTTCCAATAATTGGAAACAATGCTTCTACAACGGCATCTTGTGAATTTTTAATTTCTTCTTTTAGGGTTTGGGTAATGGTAGGGCCTAAGGTCTTTGGAATTTCTTCAACAAATTCTTCTAGTTTGTCATCGATAATAGGATCTACTTTATGAGAAAGCTTTTGTTTTTGATGAACTATTTTACTGAGTTCCTCAACTTTTTTAGCAATCGAATCCGCATACTCCTTCTCTTCTGTAAGAAGAAGTTCTTTAAGAATTTTAAGTTTATCCTGCTCTTCCATAATCTTGGATAGGCGGATTACTTATTGATTTTCTCGCCCATTGCAATCAAAAGATCGCCTAATGTTTTTCTATCCACCTTTTTATCATCTAGCATAGCCACTTTATCTGCTAGATTATCTTCTAATTCAGTAATTCTAATATTAATATCCGTACTTAGGTTGTCGATTGCTTGATGTAGCTCTTTGCGCGTATCTTCAATGAAATCTTCTAGCTCCTTTTTTTTAGAAGAGATATCTTTTTTTACAGAATCAAATTCAGAATTATACGCAGCAATATTTTCTCCAAAAATTAAGTTTTTTATTGCTTCAATTTTTGAAGAAGAGTCGTTTTCAACCTGTTCCTTGACAGCTTTATTTTCTTTAGCCATTTTGGTAATTTTATTTTCGTTAGATGAGCTATACGTAAATTTAACACAAAAACATTAAAAACAAGGTTCTTGCGCTAATTATGTTAACCATTACTTCATTCTATAACAACTAAATTGGGTATGGATAGTTGAATATTTTTGGGGAATTAAAAGGGGCGAACTCTTTTTATATCAAAGTATTATGGTGCTAGTGTTTTAAAAAAGCAACAAATTTTGATCTACTTCATATATTCTCTACTAAAAAGTTGTAACAGGCACAAATATATAAAATTCGTTAGGATTGCTCCTTTTTCATGAATTCTTCTACTTTTTTGACCATATTTTTGCTTCCGCAGATAAAAGGAGTACGTTCGTGTAATTCTGTTGGTTTAATTTCTAGTATTCTTCTAAAGCCATCACTAGCAAATCCTCCAGCTTGTTCTGCAATAAATGCCATCGGATTACACTCATATAACAATCGAAGTTTTCCATTTGGAGATTTGGATGTACTAGGGTACATATAAATTCCACCTTTGATCATATTTCTATGAATATCACTTACTAAAGATCCAATATATCTCGAAGTATAAGGACGATCTTCTTTTTCTTCCTGACAATATTTTATATAATCCTTGATTCCTTGAGGAAAATGTATATAGTTACCTTCATTAACCGAATAAATTCTACCATCATCCGGGAATGTCATGTTTGGATGCGATAAGTAATATGTTCCTAAAGCTGGATTCAATGTAAATCCGTTAACTCCATTACCGGTAGTATACACAAGCATCGTTGATGTTCCATAAATAATATACCCTGCTGCAACTTGCAAATTACCTGGTTGTAAAAAGTCTTCCATCGTAACTGGTGTTCCGGTTGGCGTAACTCTGCGATAGATCGAAAAAATAGTTCCTACAGAAACATTCACATCGATATTAGAACTACCATCTAGAGGATCCATTAAAACAACATAGTTATTTCTATGATCACTTTTTTGACCCTTAATCGTAATGAAATCATCATTTTCTTCTGAAGCAATACCACATACAATTTCTCGGTTCGTTAGGGTATTGATAAAAGTTTCATTAGCAAGAACGTCCAGTTTTTGCTGGTCTTCTCCTTGTATGTTTGTTTCTCCAACAGCTCCCGTAATGTCTACCAAACCAGCCTTATTTACCTCATGGTTTACCATCTTTGCAGCAAGACGGATRGAATTGATAAGTCTTGAAAGTTCTCCGCTTGCAAACGGAAAATCTTTTTGATTCTCTATAATGAATTCTCCTAAAGTTTGGTTTTTTCTTGTCATATTAGGTTGTGTTGGATTTGTGCAAAAATATTATTTTTTAACTAACTAAAACGTTTTCGTAACCGTAATTTGATAAACTTTTTTGAGTTTTGAAAGAACTAAAATTTCATATGGATAACATTATAAAATTGTCGGGTTTCTAATACATATTTTATAGTTTTGATAAACTTTTGACCTATGAGCTATATTATAAGAGATGGAGTGGCAGAAGATATGCCGCAAGTGCTTAAATTAATTGAAGAATTAGCCATTTTTGAAAAAGAGCCTGATGCTGTAGAAGTAACTGTGGAAGACTTGATCAAGGAAGGCTTTGGAGAACAACCTTTATTTCACTGTTTTGTGGCTGAAACATCCACTGAAATTGTAGGCCTAGCATTGGTATACTTTAGATTTTCTACTTGGAAAGGAAGAACAGTACATTTAGAAGATCTTATCGTTAGAGAATCCATGAGAGGTACAGGTATTGGAATGGCCTTGTATAAAAGAGTGATGCAATATGGTAAAGAACAAGGCGTTAAACGTGTAGAATGGAATGTACTGGATTGGAATACACCAGCAGTAAATTTTTATTTGAAGAGTGGGGCTAAGATATTGGAAGGTTGGCAAGTGGTACAAATGGATGAAAATGGAATGAATGCTTTCGTATCAAAAAATTAATTTTTTTGATGTACTACTTAATTAAATGATTTAATGAAAGTTTTTAAGTTTGGTGGAGCATCCGTAAAGGATGCAAACGGTGTAAAAAATGTGATCCGTGTTTTGCAAAAAGTGAGACATACAGATATTATTATTGTTGTATCTGCAATGGGCAAAACCACCAATGCGTTAGAAAATGTAGTGGCACATTATTTAGAAAAAAGCCTTGATTTTAATACCTCCGTTGCCTATATCAGACAATATCACCTTCAAATTTTGGAAGACCTTTTTACGAATAAGCAGCATCCTGTTTTTGAAAAGATCAATTCACTTATTTCTGATATGGAAACCATGCTCAGAAGGAATAAATCTATGCAGTACGATTATGTATATGATCAGACGGTGAGTTATGGAGAATTACTATCTACCACAATTGTGAGTGAATATCTTTCAAATGAGGGATATAAAAATACTTTTTTAGATGCTAGGGATGTGATTAAAACAGACGATGATTATCGAGATGCTACTGTAAATTGGAAACTAACGCAGCAATGTATTGATCAAAGGGTAGCTAAAACAGGATTGACAATNACACAAGGTTTTATTGGATCAGACAGCAATAATTTTACAACAACCTTAGGTAGAGAAGGGAGTGATTACACGGCAGGAATCTTTGCATATTGTAYCAATGCTGCAAGTGTAACCATATGGAAAGATGTGCCAGGTGTTTTAAATGGTGATCCAAGAGTTTTTGAGAATACACAATTACTCTCACAGATTTCGTACGAAGAAGCCATAGAATTAGCATTTTATGGAGCTTCTGTAATTCATCCTAAAACATTACAACCATTACAGCGAAAAGAAATTCCCTTATATGTAAAATCGTTTTTGAATCCTGAAAATGAAGGTACTTCGGTGAAAAAAGGACAAAATTTAGTGCCCTATGTACCGTGTTTTATAGTTAAAAAAGACCAAATATTGGTATCTCTTTCATCTCTAGATTTTTCGTTTATTGTCGAAGAAAATATTAGTGAAATATTTAGTTTATTTCATAAATACCATCTAAAAGTAGATCTGATTCAAAATTCTGCAATTAGTTTTTCTGTTTGCTTGGATGATAAGTTTCACAATTTTGAT
Organism: Aquimarina litoralis; assembly: GCF_019295435.1. GTDB lineage: Bacteria > Bacteroidota > Bacteroidia > Flavobacteriales > Flavobacteriaceae > Aquimarina > Aquimarina litoralis_A. The sequence continues at coordinate 104,320 of NZ_WEKL01000107.1, read as the reverse complement.
GATTTATTGATGCATCTCAAAGCAAAATTCGCTGTTGTCTATGAAAAAAATGTTTCCCTATTTACGATACGGCACTTTACCCAGAATGCAGTAGAGTTTTTAGAAGAAAACAAGGATATTTTGCTAAAGCAGAGTACTAAGGAAACCTATCAAATGGTTGCAAAGCAATAAGATACTCTATTCAATGATTTTGTTATATTTGTAGTTAGCACAAAACTTATTTAATGGCGGTAGTCACCTCAAAAGAAGTAGCCAAAGGGCTCAAAATAGATAAACTTGGTTTTATTGGCACTTTTGTTGGCTGGATGATTTTAAAAATCACAAGGTTATCAAAAATTAATCGTCAGTATGACCGAATTCGCCATTTAGAGGGAGAGAATTTTTTAAAAGCCGCATTAGAAATGTATGGTGTAACTTTTGAAATCCCTCCAGAAGATTTAAGAAGATTACCAAAAAACGGAGCATTTATTACGCTTTCTAATCATCCTCTTGGTGGATTGGATGGAATTTTATTGTTAAAATTAATGCTTGAGCATCGTTCTGATTATAAGATTATTGCCAATTTTTTATTACATAATTTTGTTCCCTTAAAACAATATATTATGCCTGTTAATCCTTTCGAAGATAGGAAAGAGGCAAAATCAAGTCTGAAAGGAATAAAAGAAGCAATTTTACATCTGAAAGAGGGAAAACCAATAGGAATATTTCCTGCTGGAGAGGTTTCTACCTTCAAAGAAGGGAAACATTATGTAGATAAACCTTGGGAACCAGGAGCAATGCGCTTAGTGAAAAAGGCTAAAGTTCCTGTTATTCCTATTTATTTTCATGCCAGAAATAGTAGATTGTTCTATAAATTGGCTTCAATCAATGATACCTTACGTACTGCCAAATTACCGAGTGAACTCTATTCTCAAGAGAATAAGGTGATTAAAGTTCGTATTGGTAATCCTGTTTCTGTAAAAGATCAGGAAGAATATAGTAATCTAGAGGACTTTACTAATTTCTTACGTAAAAAGACGTACATGTTAGCGAATCCTTATGAGAAGAAGACGCTAAGAGAATCAATTCCTCAAAACTTGAAACTTCCTAAATCTCCAAAGGAAATAGCATTGGAAGGAAGCATTAGTGCTATTGAATTAGAACTAGAATATTGTAGAGAAAATGATAAACGTTTGTTAGCAAGTAAAAACTATGAGGTTTTTCTTGCTAAGCGAGAATGCATCCCAAATGTAGTTCATGAAATTGGAAGGTTAAGAGAAATTACATTTAGAGAAATTGGGGAAGGTACTAATCAGTCTATAGATTTAGATCCGTTTGACGATTACTATCACCATATGTTTTTGTGGGATAATAGTGCTAAGAAGTTGGCAGGAGCATATCGAATGGGGATGGGAACTGAGATCTATTCAAAATATGGTATTGATGGATTTTATTTACAAGATCTTTTTAGGTTTGAGCCTGAACTTCATAAAATGATGAGTCAGTCTATAGAAATGGGACGCGCATTTATCATAAAAGAATATCAGCAGCGACCGATGCCACTGTTTTTGCTTTGGAAAGGGATTGTTCATTGTACATTGAGATTCCCTGATCATAAATACTTGATTGGAGGAGTAAGTATCAGCAATAAATTCAGTAGTTTTTCGAAATCATTGATGATTGAATTTATGAAATCACATTACTATGATCCTTATGTTGCTCAATATGTAAGACCAAAGAAAGAATTTAAGGTAAAATTGAAAGATGCAGATAAGGATTTCGTGTTTGATGAGAGTAGAAGTGATCTGAATAAATTTGATAAGATTATTGATGAAATTGAACCTGGAAGCCTTCGTATACCTGTATTAATAAAAAAATATATCAAGCAAAACGCTAAAGTAGTTGCGTTTAATGTGGATCCTCTTTTTAATAACGCAGTAGATGGTTTGATGTATATTAGAATTGCTGACCTTCCTGATAGCACGGTGAAACCTGTTATGGAAGAATTTCAAGCTGAATTGGAGCAAAAGTATTTCAAGAATGCTGATAAGTAAGGTTATTGGTAGTTATTTTGTGTACTTGATCGTAATATTCCCTTTTTTTGACCAACTAATTTTTTTAGATACTGATATATTTTCCTAATTTGAAGGTTAAAATATAGAACAAGTGGTCGTACAATATATTTATTTTGCAATTGCGTTATTGGGAGTGATACTCTTCCTTTTTCTCAACAAAAAACTTTTTAAATGGTTACAAAGCAAAATAAGTAACATAGAAAATAATATTTTCTTCGGGAGAACTAAGTTTTCGCAATTTTTCCGATTTATCACACCAAGAAGAGAACGACATATATTGTCTTTTATACTTAGGTTGCTCAAATTTACGGTCATTTTTATTTTCCTAGTTTTCTACCTTCCTTTTCTCTTTAGCCTGGTTCCACAAACAAAAGAATATGCAGATGTGGTATTAGGATATATCAAGAAACCATTACTTTTTTTATATGATGGTTTAATAGGGTTTATACCCAATTTATTCTTTATCGTAGTCATTTTTTTAGTAACAAAATATCTAATTCGATTTTTAAAATACGTTACGGCCGAATTAGAGAAAGAAGCCGTTAGATTAGAAGGGTTTCATGCCGATTGGGCAAGGCCAACTTTTAATTTATTAAGGGTTTTTATTATTGCTTTTGCACTGATTATCGTTTTTCCTTATATACCAGGTTCAGACTCTCCCGCTTTTAAAGGGTTGTCAATTTTCTTTGGTATTTTATTTTCTTTAGGTTCTACATCAGCAATATCCAATATCGTTGCAGGTGTTGTTATTACTTATATGAGGCCATTTAAAGTAGGAGATAGGGTAGAAATTGGAAATACCATAGGAGATGTCACGGAAAGAAGTTTATTAGTTACCAGAATAAGGACCATCAAAAACTTAGATGTAACTATTCCAAATTCATCCATATTAGGCAATCATATTATTAATTTTACTAAGAACGCTTCAGAGGATGTTGGAGTAATATTACATACATCCGTAACTATTGGATATGATGTGCCAAGTGATGAAGTTATTGCCGCTTTAAAAAAAGGAGCAAAGAGTACAGATAGTATTCTATCAGAACCTGTACCCTTTGTGTTAATTAAAAGCTTGGATGATTTTTATGTGAATTATGAATTGAATGTTTATACCAAAAATCCAGAAAAATCATCCAGAATATACTCTATACTACACGAGAATATTAAAAACGAACTACATGAAGCTGGTATTGAAATATTATCACCGCATTATCATGCTGTAAGAGATGGAAATTCGTTGACCGTTCCTCCATCAAATATTCCCGAAAACTATGCAAAACCTGGTTTTAAAATAGATAGATAATCTAATCTGCTCTTTTTTTTAAGAGGTTTGCAATACATTTTTGGTAACAAAATCTTCGCAATATGCCTTGATTTGATTTCTTGTTTTTGTAAATGCTGCATGAATTTCTTCTTCTGTTCCTTCAACCTTTGACGGGTCAAAGAAGTTGTAATGTAAACGTTCTGCTTTTCCAGGAAAGAACGGACATCTTTCTTTAGCATTATCGCAAACCGTTAAGATATAGTCAAATTCAATGTCCAAATATTCATCCAAGTTGTTTGATGTATGATTAGAGATATCAATATTATCTTCTTTCATAATGGCAATAGCTCGCGGATTTACCCCATGCGTTTCTACTCCAGCGCTATAGACAATTGCGCTATCTTTTACAAAGTGTTTCAGGTATCCTTCTGCCATTTGACTTCTGCAAGAGTTCCCTGTACATAAAACTAAAATATTCATTTCTGTGGTGTTTTTTGTGGTTATGTTATTTTTTTACTTCTTCTTTCTAAAATGGTATTATCATACCAGATATTGTTAAGTTTTCCTATTTTTTCACGAAATCCAATAATGCGAAATCCTAAAGTCGTATGTAATTTAATGCTCGCATGATTATTACTAAAAATACCAGCTTGTAATGTCCAAAAACCTTCTTTTTCGCTTTCTTCAATTAAACTTGCTAAAAGTAGTCTTCCTATACCTAAATTACGATGTTTTGATGTTATATAAATGCTAACTTCGGCTACTCCCTTATACACCTTTCTGGATGAAGTAGGAGACAATGCTGCCCAACCAACTGTTTCATTGTTTATGACTGCTTTTAATCTACAGCTATTGATATGTGATTGGTTCCATCGATCCCATTCAGGGATTTTAGTTTCAAAAGTAGCTAGGCCAGTATCAATACCTTCTTTATAGATTGTGGAGATATCTGGCCAATCTTGTTCAGTAAAACTGGTTATTTCGACTTTGGCAATCATTAGTTAACAACATCCGCTACCAGGTGCACAAGCATTAGCAGTAGCAGTTGTTTCAGGAACACCGCAAGCTTCTTTTGCTTTGCAATCTGTAGGTTGCACGGCTAATTTTATGATCAATTTTCCTTCTAGAGCACTAAAACCAGTGACATGTAAATGTGCAGTATGAAACATCGGGTTACCATATTCAATTTTCACTACTGCATCCATATCATAAGCAGACATTTTTCCAACTTTTCTTAGTATTCCTAAAGCTTTGTAGGTAGTTAGATAGTCAGTTTTTCCTAATTCTTGTGGGCTTTCCCACAATTGAATTATAGTTTCTTTCCAAGAATCTGTACCAGCACCGCAATCAACTGAATCAATAGTAACATGCTTAACTTCGGTAATATGATAATTTGCTCCTACTAACATTCCAGGAGCATACTCAAATAGTAAGGGTTTATCCTGATGTTCTCCTAATAGAGAAATAAATTCTGAAGTATTCATAATCTTTTGTTTGTTTTTAGTTTAACAACAATTTTGTTTAGTGGTATTAAAAAATGAATTTAAATTTTGTTGTAATTCATTCCAATTATCAATATCAATGCAATAACACATACTTTTCCCTTCGATCTCTCCTTTTAATAACCCAATGCTTTTGAGTTCCTTTAAGTGCTGAGAAATGGTGGCTTGTGCTAGACCAATTTCTTCTACAAGATCATTACAGATACAAGCATTTTGTTTGCTTATGTACTGAAGAATTGCAATTCTTGCCGGATGACCAAGAATTTTGAAAAGCTGTGCTAATTCATTTTGTCTTTTGTCAAAAATTTGTGTTTTGGTAATACCCATATTAATATTATTATATCGCAATATTACGATAATAAAACGAATTAAAAAAGCCGAAATCAATATTTTTTCGGCTATAGTATTTTTAGAACCAAGGTTTTTTACCAACTTGATAGGTCTGATAGAATTCTTCATCAGATTTAGTAAGGTAGATAATACCTTCGATCAAGCCTATGATACCTGCAGCTCCACAAGTTATAACAGATATTACTAGTTGTATTAATCCTTCTTTGGTGTATCCTAATACGAATTTGTGAATTCCTAAAGAACCAAATAATATTGCTAAAATACCTGCGAGTATTTTTTTATTCTCACCACTTACCTCATTAAAGGTTTCTTTGGCTTCTTTTGCAAATTCATTTGCGGTTTCTTTAGCATCTTCAGCAAAATCACTGATCGCCTCTTTAGCATCTTCGGCAAAATCACCAGCTTTTTCAGATGCGTTTTTAGCGGCATCTTTAGCGCTGTCAAAAGCTTCTTCAGCTCCTTTTTTTAGGTCATCACCAAGGTTTTTGTTTTCTTCACTCATAAGTAATAGTTATGTATAATTGATTAGTGAGTAGAAAGTTACAAAAAAAATAATGAAGCGTTTACATATGAGCAAATTTGATCTTCATCGATGGTAAGTCATTTTCGTATTTCAACTTATAGAAAATAACAGTTTTTTAAGTAGGGGTATTAATTGTTTTTGTTCCTTTTTGGAAAGGCCACTAACGGCTTGGGTAGCTTCTTCGAAGCGAATTTCAATTGCTTTATCAATTACTTTAACCCCTTTTTTAGTCAGAACTGCTGCTTTTACACGCCCATCATGAGGGTCTGGAGAACGAGAAATTAATTCCATTTTTTCTAATCTGTCTAATAAAGCTGTCATCGCTCCTGAGGTTACCAATACGGATTCTCTTAATTGAGTGGGTGTTAGTAAATAAGGTTTTCCAGATCTCCTTAAGGTCGCTAAAACATCTAAATCTGTGTAATAGATACCACTATCTTTTAGAGCAGTTCCAGCCCTTTTTTCTAGTTTTTTGCCAAGTTGCATGATTCTTCCTACGATTTCCATAGCTGATGGGTCTAATTCAGGTCGCTGGCTATTCCAGTYCGAAATTAGATGGTCAATAATGTCTTTTTTATCCATTTAATATTGTTAAATATCTGTTTTTCAGAAATAAATTTACAAAATATATCTCAATATTAAGATATTTTATATAGATTTGCAAAGTATCTCAATATTAAGATACTTTTTAACTTTTAAAAAATACTACAATGAAATCAATCACATGTAAATTATTTATGATGTTAATGGGAGTAGTTACTTTTTTAGTTGTAGGATGCGAACCCGCTCAAAAAAGTCAAGACAAAGCTGTTTTAGAATATAAAGCTAAAGCTCCTAAGGAATATAACTATGCGCCCACAGTGTTTTCTAAAGATACCACAGAATTGTGGTTGGCAGAAGGTTCAACGGCAAGTGATACTGTATTGATTCTAGGAGATGGAGGACCTAAGAATTTATTAGATTATGAATTTAATGGTAAGATAGCTATGGCCTATTTACCAAATTTTAAAAATTACTATAATGTAAATCTGCATCAGGCAACTACTTTTAATAGAGATATTTTTAATTGGAAGTATGAGTTTACCTTAGATATGGCAAAGAAAGAAACTGAAAACACAGTAGAAATGATGCATCGTGCTATTAAATACTTTAAAGATCGCGGTAAATATGTTATTGTAGCAGGACATTCTTATAGTGCATTTGTAATTCCGAATTATATTGCTAATTATCCTTCTTTGGCAGATAAGTATATCATCACAGGAGGAAGATTTAAGGCAGATTCGCTTCAAACGGTTTATCAGAAAAAAGATATCAATACTATTTTTCTAGAAGGTGGTAAAGAAATAAGAATCCCTGATGAAAATAGACCTCCAAATCCTAATCGCCCTAAAAAGTATTTTAAAATACGAACTGCAAAAAATTTCTTGAAAGCAGCTTTAGGAGATTATGATTATACACGGTTATTGAAAGATAAAGATTTGTCCAATATTACTTTTTTCTATGGAAATAAAGATAGAAATGTGGGCGTTCCATCAACATACGAATTGGATTTTCTGGCTTCAAAAAATGTTCAGGTAATAGAAGCAGATAGCGATCACTATGGTATTTGGAGAACTATGATCGAACGTATTGAATCTGGAGAAGTTAGTTTATAAAGCCTTTCTGCTACAAAAAGGCTTTATCTACAGGTTCCCATAATTCAATTTTGTTTCCTTCTGGATCTAGAATCCATCCAAATTTCCCGTATTCATATTCTTCGATTTCACCGACTATTTGTACGCCTTCTTCTTTTAGAATTTTAAGAAGTTCTTCTAGATTTTCTACTCTAAAATTCATCATGAATTCTTTGGTACTTGGGCTAAAATAGTTGGTGTCTTCTTTGAATGGACTCCATTGTGTAGAGCAATCATTTCCTTCTTTATCTTTCCACCAGAAAGTACATCCATAATCATCTACAGGCAATCCGAGATGTTTACCATACCATTCTTTGGTTGCTTTTGGATCTTTTGTTTTGAAAAAAAATCCACCTAATCCTGTTACTCTTTTCATTTGTTTATACTATTGTTTTAGAGGTTAAATGGAACTCACCAATATTCATTCTGTTATGAGTTAAAATTTACATTGTAGTTCGTTTCATTTGGTTTTATTTTTTTGCGCTTTTTGCTTGTTTTAAATTAGTTTCATATAAATCTATCCATTGTTTTGGTGTCATCTTAGAGGCAAGCTCTCCAATAAGTTTCATAGGGATTTTGTCGATTTTCTTAAATCGAATACAACTTTTGCCCATATCTAGTTTTGTGGTTACATATTTTGGATATTCTTCTACAAACCACTTCATGAGATTTTGATCTGCATATATTCCGGAATGATATACCGCAATAAAATTCTTTTGAGAAGCAATATTCATAAAGGGTAGTGGTAATTTGGGATCGCAGTGATATCCATTTGGATATAATTCGTGTGGCACTACATATCCTATCATTCCATAGCTCATTACTTCTGAAAATCCATCAGGAAGGTTGTCTAAAATTACTTTTCTTAGTGTTTGCATTATTTCCTTGCGTTCTTCAGGAATTACTTCGATATATTCTTCTGGTGAACTTGCTTTGTACTGCATGATCTATTCTTTTTAGTTATTAGTGGTTGGTTTTCTTTGTAATATAAGTCCTGAAATTAATGAAATAATGAATCCAATGATGAGAACAGTAAATGACATTAATAAAAAGTTCATGACTGGACTAGAGAATAATTCCTTTTCAGCTTCAAGTTCAGCAAGTTTTATTTTAAATTCTTCTTCAGAAAGTGTAGTTCGCATTTGTTCTACCATATGACCGTAATATTCGGCAGCAAAATCTGGATTGATATACATGATATAGATTACATCGATGATTCCAAATGCTAGTGCGGCGAATAATGATATGAGTATTCCTATAAGTAATGCTTTTCCAAAAGATACCACTCCATTATTCTCATGATCTCGGTAATGTTTGATACCAAAAAATACAAATAGTAAAGAGACTACCATACTGGTATATCCAATAACTTCTTGTGCAGAATAGGAGAGATCTTTGCCTAGAGTAAGTGCTAAAAGGAATAATATAGCTATGGTGATCGCACCATAAATTCCGTAACGTACAACTGTGTTTTTCATCTGTATATGTATTTAAAAGGTTGAGCTCAAATGTAAAATAGGCACTCAAAAAACAGCTCATACTAAAGTATGAAATCTAATTTTTAGCTAAAAATTGGAGTATTATTTACAAAAAACAGCTAGTACTTTGGTACTATATAGGTTAATAATGTATGATTTTCAGTTCTTTCGCTATTTGTATCGCTTGGGTTCTACGTTTCGCATCTAGTTTAACCAGAATATTAGATACATGAGTTTTGATTGTACTTTCTGAAACAAAAAGTTTGTCTGCAATTTCTTTATTAGATAATCCTAAAGCGATTTCACAAAGAACCTCGTACTCTCTTTTACTCAATCCGAGTTCTTCTATTTTTTTGTGATCAATTTCTTTAACAACAGCTTTATTTTTATGTAATACTCTTTTATTGATTATTACACCAATAATAAAAAAGACAATGGCAATTCCAGCTAGTATAAATTCAATCGAAGTAGTACCAGAAATAAAACTGTATTTGCTTAATTTAAAAAGTGTAAGCAATGCAAGGACTAAAGCTCCAAAAATGAAAACGGTTTTCTTCACAAGATAAATGTAACAAAACTGAAGTTTATTTTGAAAGCAAAGTGATTTCTTGATGTAGATTATTTTTAACCTGATTTTCTAAAACGCTACGGGACTGATGGGTTTTAAAAACCCTAGACATATTAATAAGATGTTTTAATACTTCGATTGTGCTTTTGTTACGTAAATCAGGATCGTATTTGTATTCTTTTATTAACAAGAAAAATGAGGTTAATTACGTTTTATTCATTTTGTAATTTAGGGAACTTATACCAAAATGGTTAGTCCTTCTTAGAGGACAAATTTTTCTTCATACAAAAATTTTAATAGAAATTAATAACTCTAAAAAGGTGTCTTGATTATGAATCAATTAAACCTAATTTTATAGCGTATCTTGTTAGTCCGGCAAGATTTTTTACATTTAGTTTTCCTAATAAGGTTTTTCTATAACCTTCTATAGTATATTTACTTAAGCTTAAATGTTCGGCTATTTCTAATGTTGAGTATTCCTGAGCAATTAACCTTAACACTTCCTTCTCTCTTGGGGTTAATGGTATGATAGCATCTTTTTTCTTTTCAAAGAGAAAACTAGTATACGCATTTTTAATAGATTCTGAAAAATAAGTCTTTCCATCAAGTATATTTTTTATGGCTTTTAGTAGTTCCTCTTTTTTAGAATTTTTAGCGATATACCCGTCTACATTGTCTTTCATCAAGGTTTCGACCATCCGCATGTCTTCGTGCATACTTACGATCAACACTTTTATGGAAGGATGTTCTTGTTTGATTAGTTTATTTAATGTAATTCCGTCCATATCTGGCATGCTTAGATCAGAGATAATTAAATCTACCTTTTCATCCTGATTAATTTTAAGGTACTTAACAACATTTTCTCCGTTTTTGGCTGTAAATAATATATTGTAATCATGGAGGTCATCAAAAATACTGAGAAGTCCATCCAAAAACATACTATGATCATCTGCAATGATAATATTATAACTCATATGAATCGTTTTTAGGATATCGGAATATCAATATTAATTATGGTACCACGATTTGGTTTTGAATCTATAAATAGTTTTCCATTGAAGTTTTGCAGCCTATTTTTTATATTCGAAAGACCAATACCCTCTGTTTCCACATCTTGATTAAAACCTAATCCATTGTCTTCAAAAATAAGTTTGATTTCATTGGTTAAGTGGTCCAACTGAATTGTAATATTAGAAGCTTTGGCGTGTTTCAAAACATTCGTTAAGAGTTCCTGTATAATATTAAACAATTCTACTTGAATTTCTTGCTCAATTTGATTCAATTTATCTTCTGGATATGGATTAAATATAATAGTGAGATCACTTGAAGATTGAACATTCTTTAAATATTCTTTGATAAGATTAGTGAACGGATTTTGAGAAAATTTTTTTGGCACCAAATTATGGGAGATTTCTCGCACTAACATATAGGTATCATCAATTTGATCAATAACCTTGTTATATAAAGTCTTTTCTTTCTGAATACTGTCTAATTGCAACTTAATACTCGATAAATTTCCACCAACACTATCATGTAATTGCTGGGCAATTCGTTTTCTTTCTCTATCTTGTCCTTCTATAGATGCTCGTACTAGCTTTAATTCTTGATCCTTAATTAATCCAGCGATTTTTTGTTGGTTTACTTCGATGAGTTTATCATTTAATTTTCGCTGAGTTTTCATACGCTGATAATAGGTGTTCAGTAAAAAACCAATTGGGATCAAAAGGATTCCAAATCCGATGATGATTGACCACTTGATTATATTTTGATTAGCAATTTGATTATCTTTTATCAATTGTTCTTCATGCAATGCCAAAATCTCTTTCTCTTTTTCCGAGGTTTCGTACTTTAATTGAAGATCCTTTATTTCAGTATCACTTTGAATACTATCCATAATCCTAATGATTTCTCTATTTTTTTCCTGGTTTTCATAGGCCTTCTTATAGTTCTTTGTCTCTATGTATAACATTTCCAATTCTTCATAGATATCTTTCAAATAAGAAAAGTTTTCCTCTTCTTTTGCCATGGATAATGCTTCATCAAATTGCAGTATCGCTTTTTTATACATGGCTTCATCGCTATATAAAACAGCCAAATTATAGGTTGCTTGTAATAACGTTTCCTTAAACCCATATTGTTTACTAATAGAAATACCTTTTTGATAGCTGGCTACCTTTTTATCGAACTCTGTATAGGTGGCACCAAGATTTACAGAAAGGAATCCAACACAATCGTAATTTTTACTTTTTTCACATAATTCTAGTGCTTTGCTATAATATTCAGCACTTTTCTCAAAGTTGTTTTTTAAATATTCTATGCCTCCAAGATTTATATAAGATCCATAAATAACAGCCTTGTTGTCTCCTTTATAAGTAGCAATAGTTTCTTTATAAATGGCTGCTGCTTTGTCAAATTCTTTGGTCTCTAAATAAATGTTAGCAATGCCATTTTTATTAGCTAGAACCCCATCTTCATCACCAACACTCTCCTCTATTTGTAAACCTTTTAAAAAATGATCTAAAGCTTTACTATACATTCCTCTACTATAATAGATAGCACCTAATTGTCTATATGCTGAACCAATACGGCTTTGATTCAAAGTGTCCTTTTTATGCTTTATTAATTCGATTACTCTATTAGCATAATGCAAAGCAGAATCATTACTTCCTTTTCTTTCATAATGAAGCCCTAATACCATATTAACAAATGATTTTCTTTCTACACTGTTAGAATTCTGTAAGATTTTATGACATATAGTAGCAATACTGTCGGCGTTAGATCGATTTGCTTCTTTATACAAGAATTCTAGTCTTAAGGAATCCGATTCGGTATCGTACACCTGAGCGTTGGATACCGTATGTATACAAAGCCATAAAACTAAAACAAGTACAATTTTATTCATGTGCTAATTATTTTATTATTGGAATATCGATATTAATTACTGTACCGTGATTTGGTTTTGAATCTATAAATAGTTTTCCTTCAAACTTCAGAAGTCTATTTTTTATATTAGATAAGCCAATTCCATTGCTATTTTTATCAACATTAAAACCAATGCCATTATCCTCAAAGATAAGCTTGATTTCATTATTTAGATGATCCAATTGAATCGCAATACTGGAAGCTTTGGCATGTTTTAATGCATTGGTTAATAATTCTTGAATGATGTTAAACAACTCTACTTGAATTTCCTGTTGAATTTGATTCAATTTATCTTCTGGATAAGGGTTAAAAATAATAGTTAAATCACTTGAAGATTGAACATTGTTTAGATATTCTGTAATAAGCGAGGTAAATGGATTTTGAGAAAACTTTTTAGGAATCAGATTATGCGAGATCTCTCTTATCAAATCATAAGTGTCATCTATTTGGTGGACTACTTTATTATGCGACGTTTTTCCTTGCTGCATATTGTCTAATTGTAACTTGATACTTGATAGATTACCTCCCACACTATCATGTAATTGCTGGGCAATTCGTTTCCTTTCTCTATCTTGCCCTTCTATAGATGCTCGTACTAGCTTTAATTCTTGATCCTTAATCAACCCTACGATTTTTTGTTGATTGACCTCTATTAATTTATTATTTAATTTTCGCTGCATTTTCATGCGCTGGTAATAGGTGTTCATTAGAAAACCTATAGGTATCAAAAGTATCCCAAAACCTATTAGAATAGCCCATTTAACCGTATTCTGCCTTGCTATATGGTTATCTTTTATTAACTGTTCCTCGCGCAGAGTTAAAATTTCTTTTTCTTTTTCACTTGTCTCATATTTTAATTGAAGCTCTTCTATCTCAACATTACTTTGAATGCTGTCAACAATTCGTATGACTTCTTGTGTTTTTTCTTGATACTCATAAGCTTTTTTGTAATTGTCTTTGGCAACGAAAATCTTATCTAATTCCTCGTAGATATATTGTTCGACGTGGTAATTAGACTGCTGATTCGCTTTTTTCAAGGCTTTATGAAAATAATTTAGTGCTAATTCGTATTGTGCCTTATTGCTATAATTAACTCCGAGATTGTAGGTCACTAATAATGCTAAATCCTGGATTGAATTTTCTTCAGCTATTTGAATTGACTTTTTAAAGTTGGTAATTTTCTTGTCAAAATTTTTATCTACGTCATAAGCAGCTCCTATGTTCAAATACAATTTAGATATACATCTGTAATTTTCTATGTCTTCACATATCTTTAGCGCTTTTTTATAATATGAAATGCTTTCCTCAGTTTTTTTCTTTTCATAGGCAATAATTCCTAAGTTTATATAGGTATTATAGGTCACTCCAATATTATCTCCCTTATAATTAGCTAAATTTTCTTCATAGATTTTTTGTGCCTTATTGTATTCTTCATTTTCCAGATAAATATTAGCAATGCCGTTCTTATGAGTAATCACTGCTTCTGCATCTTTAATATCCTCAGCGATTTTTAAACCCGCTAAATAATAGTGCAAAGCATCTGTTCGCGTACCTAAATCTTCATTGATACTACCTAACACTCTATAAGCACTGGAGATCCTACTTAAGTATAGTGAGTCCTTGGAGTCTTTTAATTCTTGAATAACTTTTCTACAATAGAAGGATGCGGAATCAAATATACCTTTATTATCGTAATGATGACTTAGAAGGCCATACGCTTTTGTAGTTATATTAATTCCCTTATTTTTTTTTATGATTCTATGTAGCGCGTCTGAAATACTATCTGAATTGGTTTGATAGATTGATTTATAAAGCGCATCCATTTTTTTATTATCATCAATCTGGCTATTGCCCACTATTGAAACAATAAAAAACGATACCAAGGTTATTTTTTTAAATATATATATCACTTCATCTTTCTAACTAAAAACAAGACAAAACTACGATAAAAATGACATGGATATCCCCCTACTATTAGGGGGTGCTATTTGTAACAATACTAGGGATGTTTTCATAACATAAGTATTACAACTTTGTATTCATCGAGAAACATTAATTAAAAACAGAAACTATGATTTATGGAATTTCTTTAATCTTACTTAGCATTTTGGCTGTACCATCATTATTATTATTATCCAAAAAACCAAATGCCAAAGAGCTTTTGGATAAAATCACTCCTTACCAAGGATGGATCGGACTGATTTTTTGTTTTTGGGGAATTTGGGGAATCATCACTTCAATTCTCAATGTAGGCTGGTTAACAGATTTTCCTGTCTGGTGGATGACCCTCCTTGTCGGCAGTATTATTGAAGCTATCTTAGGATTTATGCTCGGTTATGGAATGATCAGTAAGCTCGTTTTATCCAAGAATGAAGCCGCGAGGGAAAAGGGTGAACAGTTAAGAGAAAAACTTGCTCCCAAACAAGGTAAATTTGGTGTTTTTGGACTTATCGTAGGAGCATGGATGATAGTTGCCAATATCTTATTCTTTTAAGAAGTATTCTACTTTCTTAAACCTTCATCATTGTTGATAAATCAACCTAAACTTTTAATACAGTAATACATCATATTCAAAATTATATATGAAAATTCAAAACATTCAAGATCTAGTTGAATTCAAAGAAATACCTTATTCGGAAATTCAAGAAAAGCATAAAATAAAAAAAGCTTCAAACAATCTTTTTTATGCAGACGATTTATTTGGTGATGAACCTGAAACTGTTTTTTACTACAAAGGAGATATACATATAAAAGAAAGTCTAATACTATCTGACTTGCCTTATGAATATGGTTGCTTTGTGATAGAGGGTAATATTATTATAAATGGAGTTCTTGCTATAGAAGTTTCTGATATGTATAACACCTTAACTATAGATGGAAATTTACAATGTAAAAACCTTTTATTATCTGGAGAAGCGTTTCTAAGTGTTTTAAAAGATACAGAAGTTGAAAACTTATTTTACAATAACATTTCCGATGGAGGAGGTGCCATTTTTCATAACAAAATTGTGGCTAAATCATTTTTTAATCAAGCAAATGCCCATTTAGAAATGAAAAATAAAGACAATAAAATTGGGGAAGACATTTCAAGTGAAGAAATGAGCACCAAGCATGAAATTAAAGAAGATTTGAATTTTGAACAAATAGTAGTAAAGCTCCAATAATAATGAATAGGGCAAACAATGAACCGCAAAGACCTAACACTGTTCCTGTAGAAGCTATTTGGAACGCCTCTGAAAATAAATGGGAGTTAGGACAAAAAAATGAACAGGGGAAACATGTAGGAGAATGGAAATGGTGGTTGGCTCCTAATGGACATTTGGTATGTCATGTCTTTTTAGATAATCAAGGAGGTATCATAAACCTTAAACGTTTTCATCCCAATGGAGAAGTTTCTGAATATGGTAAACGAAAAAATAATATGTGGATTGAACGTGTTTGGATACGCTCTACCGAAAAAACTACAGAAATTTTCCCTTTATACGGAGAAGAAAATGTATGGAAAGCTTCTTTAGTGATTCCCCAAACAGTTCCGCCGACCTATGACCTTTATGATAAAGAAGGAAATCATTTAAATGGAAAAGTAAACCTTCCTGTAGAACAGTTTCTTAATGATTCCGAATTAGAAACCGCGGTAGAAGCTTTAAAACGATACCAATTATTTTTGGAAGAAATCAAGGATAAAAGCTATTATCATAAATACGAACTCCACTTTTCAGATTCTCCTATAAAATTTGAAGCGATTCAACAACTTCAACAGCGCCTAGATATAGGCCTTCCTCCAAGCTATGTGGATTTTATAACGAACCACGGATTGTTTGGTATCGGTAATAATACCCTCCTTCCTCAAATGTACTTTAGGCTTTGGGATTTAGCCGAAATTATTAATGCAAAGGAGCTATTGTTTGAACAATACGATGTCGAAAGTGTAAAAGACCTGGCAGATGATATGGACCTTGATGAATCAACGCTAAAGTCACTAGATAACTTCATAGCATTTGCCCAATTAGGAGAAGAAGATTATTTCGGTTTTGATGCTAGAAGTCGTAGCACTCAAACTAATGAAATGGAGGTGTCTGAACTTCTTTTTGAAGACGATGAAATTCAAAGTTATGCAGAGTACAAACCAGAAATAATAGAAGTAAATGGATTTGACTTATTCATATCAGGTATGATCGATGCTATTGTCTTAGATTATTTTGAAGGCGGTAATTAATCTAATTCAACAAAAACCAAAAATAACGTATTATGAAAAAAGAACTTCAGAAGTGTATCAATATTTGTGAGGATAATTATGAGAAAATAATAGAGAAACTGGATCAATTCATAAAAAATAACAATTGGGAGTTTCCTCACATATTTAAGAAGCTTGTTAAGCATCGCGATATTATTTTATATCATAAAGGAGATTTTTCTGTCCAAGGGAATCTTGATTTATTCAGATCAGGAATATCAGGTTTAATAGTTGAAGGGAATCTTGTTGTTAACGGTAAAGTGATTACTTATGATGATCCTGAAACCTTTTTATTAGTAACAGGAAATCTTACTATCAATTCACTCAAAAATAGTGGTATGTTAGAGGTGGGAGGTGACCTAAATGCCAATGAATTTATTATTGGTGATTATAACCATGGTTTTGTATCCGTACATAGAAATGCAAAAACTCCCTTTTTCTATCCTGAAGAACATTTTTTTACGATACATGGCTCCATAGATTTTAATTACGCATTAGGGAACTCGTATCGATTAAACAACAATCAAAACCCCGAAGTTTTTAAGATTTATAAAATGAAACTTGATGATGCCTTAGCATTATTCCATGAAGATGTTTTACAGCTCATAGATCCCGATTTTTTTGACTACAAAAATGAAGGACAAGTACAAGATGTAGAGGAATTATTTGATTTTTTAAACATGGATGACATTATCAAACGAGTAGCACAAAACAAACCAGTTTTTAAATAGTATATGAAACATTATCTGGAATATAAAGACAATAAAAGCCAAAAGTTTTGGCAAATAGAACAAGAAGAAAATTCTATCATTACTACTTTTGGGAAAATAGGAGCCGAAGGGAAAACACAAACCAAAAATTTTGAAGCACCTGAAAAAGCGAGTGCATATTATCAAAAACAAGTATTCAAAAAAGTAGACGGAGGATACCTATCAAAAGATCTTCCTTTTGAAATTAAAACTTGTGGAGAATTAGGAATCCTTGATAGTATACAAAACAGTTTAAGTCCTGACGAACAATGCATCGTTTTTAAAGACAATGTGGTCATCCCACATAGCATCTTGTTGGATTATCATGAAAAACTTTTATATGCAGAAGAACGGTCGATTGCAGGGATATACGCCGAAGGAGATCTTACTGTAGAAGGAGCCATCTATAATGGTGAAATGGATTTTGGCCCATTCTTACTCGTTGAAGGTAATTTAAAAGTAAAAAGTCTTTTAGGCAGTGGTTCAGAAATAATTATAAAAGGAGATTTACAAGCGGATTACATTGGTCATAAATACAATCACGGTTATATCAAAGTTCAGGGAAAAACAAAGGCGAAATTAGCAGTTTACGAATTTTGGCAAGCAGTACAATTGGCCAATTATTCTGGTTTGACCTATACTATTAGGAATGATGAAGTCTATTTTTATATCAATGATCAAAGAGCAGAAGACAAAACATACAATGCTAACGATCTATTAAAAGTAGGGGGAAGCATTAATAATTTTTTAAAGGCAATGTATGAAGACAAACCTTTAATAAAAGATAATGCTTTAACAATCAAAGAAAAAATCACAAAATTACTTCAGAAAAAACTTGAAAGTCCAGAAAGAGTAAAAACATTATCCCTAGAAAACAAAGGACTTAAGCAACTCCCTAATGAAATATTTCAGTTTGAAAATTTAATAGAGCTTAATATTAAAGGAAATAATATTAGCGAGTTCCCAGTAGAATTAAAGAGTTTTTCAAAACTGGAACGGTTATTTTTTAGCAATAATCGTTTTAAGGAATTTCCTGAAATTGTAACCGAGGTTCATTCTTTGAGAAATATACACGCTGCAGGTAATAATTTTAAAACTCTTCCTAAAACAATAGGAAAGCTAACAAATCTAGTAGCCATAGATCTAGAAAGGAATAACTTGATCAATTTACCCGAAGACCTATCCAATTGTACCTTATTAAGCAGAGTCAACCTTAGACAACAAGAAACTGGAATGTGGGATGTTCCTGATTATGAGTCTCTTATCCCTTCTAATTTTCTTGAAATACTTGCAAAACTGTCTAATCTAAAGTCTTTTAATGTAGACTGGAATCTTATTACAGCACTCCCTAAAAACAGATTTACAAGCGAACATCTACAAGAAATCACTATAAAAGGTACATTAATTAAACAAGAGTCCGATATACACCCAATTTTTCGTATTGACAATGAATCTTCTAAAAACCGTATTATAAATAAAATAAGCGAATTAAGTAAATTTTCGGAGGCGAAAGACAGAGAATTATCAGCAAAATCTTACGCAAAGAAATTTGCTTTCACGATAGAACTGGCCATTCATTTCTTCGACCACTATGATGAAGTACAACTGAGTTTTGAAAAAG
Organism: Aquimarina litoralis; assembly: GCF_019295435.1. GTDB lineage: Bacteria > Bacteroidota > Bacteroidia > Flavobacteriales > Flavobacteriaceae > Aquimarina > Aquimarina litoralis_A. Next base: position 85,381 of record NZ_WEKL01000107.1, on the reverse strand, counting down.
AACTTACTACATACTTTGAAAATAGAGCAAAAAGATTATCAGATAGTTACGAACATTTAGAATCAAGCCTGGAAGAGATACAAAATCTAATCAAAAAATATCCTAAAAATGAATTAGTACAATCTATTTACGGGTGTATAAAAGATTTATATGAACAAGAATCTATCTTTCATAAAGGATATGAAAATATTCCGCTACCAAAACTAGACACAAGTAAAAACTATCTATATGATATCGCCCAAAGATATTTTAAAATCCGTTCAAGACATTCGGAAAAGTTCGAGAAAATAGAAATCAGATTTTTTACTTTAAATTCAGAAATTCCTTCCGAAATTTTCAGTCTAACGAATTTAAAACACTTGTCTCTAAAAAATTGTAAAATAAAAAGAATCCCTGAAGAAATTTCAAGACTCAAAAAGCTTGAAATCTTAGATCTGGAGTATAATGATATATCAGAGATCCCTCGATCAATTCTGGAGTTGAAACATCTAAAAATGGTAAAACTTAATTATAACCCGATTTATGAAACTCCAGAAGAACTCAGTTCTATAAAATCCAAGATAAAATGGACAGAATAAAAAAGGAGTAAATCAATAAACAAAACTTAAGATGACTGATGATAAGGTTAAATACATTCTTAATAGCTTTTTTGAGTTGGAAAAAGACCTCTACTACAAAGATAGTAGCTGTAATCTGTATAGTACAGCAAAAAAGTTGGATACAAACCAAACCTATTTGTCAAGGATTGTAAATCATTATTTACACCGATCATTTAGAGAATACATTAACGAATTGAGAATTCAATATTTATTAAAAACCTACCATAGTGATCGCAAATTAAGATGCTATACAGTAAAGGCTATTGGTCTTGAACTGGGTTTTAAAAGTTGCAATACCTTTAAAAAAGCATTTAAAAAATATGCAAATACAGAATTTTCTGAGTATAAGAAAATTTTGGTTGAATTAGATCAAAAATAAAATCATTAAATAAAGATATCTATGAGTTCTAGTACAGATTATAAAGAGATTTCCATTGAAGAGGCAAAGGCAATAATTTTAGAAAAGTATCCTGAAATAGCAGACACCAATCCTTTTGAATTAGACGAATATTCAACTTCAAATGGAGAGTCTAAGATTCATTTGTATGACAGAGATGTCTCTTTTGATCAAAATTTTGCAGTAAAATCGGAAACTATATTGATCAATGGTACACTTCGGGTAAATGGCTTATTAAGTGATTGTGAATTGTCAGACGCTACCTCGCTTATCGTATTGGGAGATGTAATCTCAAAGAATATACATATCCTTGGCAAGATGACAGTTATGGGTAACATTGGTGTGGAAGAGTTGATCTACCTCAATTCCTTTAATAATTATACGTTTCATGTTTTTGGATCTCTTCAGGCTAAAACTCTTATTGAAGAAGGTATGCGAACTTGGGTTAGAGGCAACATTAAAGTTAATAAAGCATATTCTTTTCAAAATAGTATCCGGCAAGGAGCTGATATGAGCCATTTTGTCGAAAGGTATAATGCAGATCCAATCGATGTCTTTTCTGAAGATTTTCTGGATGGAGAGTATATAGAAAAGGAAAAAATTTTTGAAGCGCAGTCCAAAGGAATTTCTGTGCTAAAATAAAAAACTATGAAAACTGTACGGCAAAGGTGAAAAAGGTTCATAAACATAAATTAAGAACAAAACTGGCATTACTTTATATTGTATTGGGTACGACACTAAGTATTTGGGTTACCTATCGTTTTGTTATCGATTTGTTTGTAGTAAAAAGTAGTATTTCTGTTTTTTTCGATAGGCTTGTTTATGGCCCGATATTATTTTTCTTAAGCTTAGGTTTGGTCATTTTTGGAATCTTAGAATTCAATGGTAACAATAAACGCAATGAAAAATTATTACAGCAAAAAGAAGAAGAAAAATGGGAACGATTAAAAGAATTGGACAAGTTATTTGAATCCAAGGTGAATTCAAGTAAAAAGAAAAGAAAAAAACAGAAGAAGAATAGATAAAAGTCTTAAAATCATGGAAACAGACAATCTAAACATAGGGTCAATATTCGTTTATAATGACGACATCGCATATAGCATCAGTGAATCTGAACACACTGATAGTAAAAGTGAATCTCTTTCATATTTCTTTCGGTGGAAAGATGGATGGAGCAAACAAGAACTTCAGTTAGAAGCAGTAAGCATAGCCGTTTGCGAAAAACCAGAAATTCAAGTATTCATTATCGGAAACATGGGCAACTTATTTAGATGGGGGAAAAATGGGTTCTCCCCAGAAGTTATAGATATTTCTGAAGAAGGGCCTCAGCATTATGGAAACATACGAAATACAGCAACTATAGATGGGCATGTCTATGTGGTAGGTATGGGAAGAACCGTTTATAAAAATGATGATGTTGGTTCATGGATACGTCATGACTATGATATTAGAGATGCAGAAGGTAGTGTAGGATTTAATGCAATAGGAGGTTATCAAGAGGATGAACTATACGCAGTAGGTTTTGATGGGGAAATTTTTTATTACAATGGTAATAAATGGAATCAAGTAAAATCACCAACAAAATTGATTCTAAACGCTGTAGTCTGTACTCCAAATAGTAAGGTATATGCTTGTGGACAAAACGGAACACTACTATTTGGAAGATATGACAAATGGGAAATCATTAATCAAAAGGTAGTAACAGATACCTTTTTGTCTGCTGTTTGGTTTTTGGATAAGCTGTATTTATCTACTTCAAAAGGTTTATTTCAATATACAGAAGCTCAAGGTATGAAAGAAGTAACTAAACTACCTGAAAATGAGTTGATTCCAGGAGCTAGTTTTAATGTATTGTCTTGTTCAGAAAATTGGTTATGGTCAGCAGGACGAAAACTGATTATGAGAACGAAAGATGGAAAACATTGGGAAAAAGTATCTATTTCCTAGTAGTAGTATAAAATATGCCTGAAAATAAGGAAATGGTTAAAATTAAATTATGTTTTAAAATAATATTACAATGACAGATTTTAAACTAGTAACCGAAGAACAACTAAACGAACTCATCAATACCAAAAAATTGCTTCAATCTGAAGGAGATTATGGACTCGATTGCATCTATTATGAAGGTGATCTGGAACTAGAGGGTGATTGGTTATTTGATGATAATTTTTATAATATCGCAGATCAATTCCCAGACGCCGAAATAGGCACCATTGCCATCCAAGGAAATGTAAAAGTTAAAGGCGATTTACAACTATCGGATAGATTATTTTGCTTGATCATTATAGGGAACGTGGAGGCTGAAAATTACCAAACCTTTGAAACAGAAGTGTACATAAGTGGAAATCTAAAAGCAAAAACCCTTCGAGACAATGATTCCCTTACCACCATAAAAGGCGAATTGCAAGTAGATAAAGTATATAAACCTTATGAAGAATAATTTAAATGAAAATACATAAAGAAGATTTAGAAGAATTAATGGGATATAGCATCTATAAAGGAGTTGTAAGATATAATGATTTGTATTATTTCCTAGCTACAAATGATAAAGACAATCACATTAGGTTATATGTATTGGACAGAGAAGAATTAACTTATGACGATTTAGATATAAACCTTGTTTCAGCATCTGTTTGCTATGATCCGGAAGAAAGATTTACAGCTGTAGGAACTACTGGTGAAGTAATAGTAATTGGTGGTGGTGAAGCAGGTGGAGAAAATTCTATATCCATAAACGGAGGATTACTTAGAGAAATACGAGGAGTCAATGAAGGAAAAGCATTTGTTGTGGGTAGCAGCAGACAAGCTTATCGTAGAGAGGGCCGTGATACGTGGGTGCAAATTGATCAAACGGCTCAGCAGTATACAGACAATCTGGATCCATTAGATACTTGCTGGGAGTCTGTTGATGGATTTGTCGAAGATGATCTCTATGTCGCTGGTTGGCTGGGTGAACTCTGGCACTATAATGGTAATTCCTGGCAACAATTAGATAGCCCAACTCATCTGGACCTTACCCGAATACGATGCGGCTCTGATGGTATCGTATATGCCTGTGGACAAATGGGTACTTTGATCAAAATTGAAAACAAAAAATGCAGTATCGTCCCAAACGATCTAACCGAAGATACATTTTATGGAATGGCCTATTTTCAGGATAAACTGTATTGCAGTACTACAAATCGACTGTATTGTTATGATGGAGAAACATTGAAAGAGGTAGATTTTGAAAAAGCTCGTCCGAAAACCTTTCATCAATTAAGTGCCAGAGACGGAATCCTATGCTCTTTTGGTGAAAAAGATGTCATACAATTTGATGGAAAAAAATGGAGTACCGTTTTAAAAATCAAATAACTTATTTTAATATAAAATATATGGAAGAGTTAACAGCCATACTAAAAAAAGGAGTAGAGGGCGAAACTGCAAAAGAGGCACTTAACAGACTAGAAAAAATAATAGAAATAATTCAGAAAGAACAATTAAAAGTTTCTTCAGTCCCTATCGACTTATCTAAATCTAAGCCCTTTTTCTTTCAAAAAATAACTGTTGATGAGATTGTTGGTGCTGAGAATAAGTTAGGTGTAAAATTTCCTCCAAGTTATAAAGATTTCATTATGACTTGTGGATTATTCAAGTTAGGTTCAGAAAACCAAAACTACTCCAGGTTATTACATCCCAATGAAATAGGAACTTTATCAATAGCATTAGAAATCGATTGGGACATCTCCTGGAATTCTTACAACCCTAATTCAAAAACCATCATGGATAAGATTTATTATTTCGCTATGGGGGATGAAGACCTTCAACTATGTTGGTATCATTGTTTTGATTATAATACGATCAATGAAAAAACCAAAGAAGTAATGGTGTTGGATTTTAATCAAAGTGATTGGGAGTGGATGCTGGATGATTCAGATATAAAACCATGTGAGTATAATGGATTTGACAGACATGTCACCAATGTAGTGAACAACGAAATAGAACGGATTTTAAGACTCACAAATTGTAACTGAAAAAACAAAATGAAAGACTACTACGAACTAAAAAATGATGCAGAGCATAAGTTTTGGGAGTATGAATTGAAAGGAAAGAACTTCAAAATGAAATGGGGATTGGTTGAAGATTATTTTGATAGATCCGAAATACAATCCAAAACCACCAAATATGACAGTTCGGAACATGGTAAGGAAAGAGTGTCTTTAATGATACAACGGTATGAAAAAAAAGGATATGTAATAGCAACAAAACCTGAAAAAAATAAAAAAACCACTGCCACTGTTACTATAAATTCATCAACTAATGTAAACGAAATAATCACTGTTCTTGAGCAGCTGGATCAAAACATCAAAGAAAAACGTCCTGAGTATTATTTAGAACTAAATGCTCCTCTGAGTTTAATGGATATTCAAACATTAGAAAAAGAGTATAAGGTTGTAATTCCTCAAGATCTAAAGATATTCTATCAATGGAAAAACGGACAAAATAGCAACTGTTCTGAAGTTTTTGCAAACAATTGTATGTTTTTATCATTAAGAGAAATGTTAGAAACCCAAAGCGAACTTAATGCTATGATAGGAAAAGATTTTGAGATAGAAAACTGGTGGAACAAGCATTGGTTTCCCGTATTTGATAATGGCGGAGGCGATCATATTTGTTATGATACGAAGGGAACGTTTACTGGTCAAAAAGGACAGCTATTAGAATTTTGGCATGATGATGAAGATCGAGAAAGTATATCTCCAAACTTACTATCATTATGTAAGGCTTTGAATAATTATTATACATCAAATAGTATAGATGTAATCGATGATTTTATTAATCTCGAAACTTTTTTGGATTTATAAATTAGTTGAATCTCCTAAAACTGACTAGATATATGTTATTGAATCATTGTAAAAGCAAAAACAAAGAAGAAATAAAGTTTAAAGACTTTAAAAAAGAAATGAACAACAATTGGTTGCAAAAAGACGCTTTAATCAATTATTCTGCGTCTAACAAAGATATACTAATTGCTGATGGGGATCTTCTAATTGAAGGAAACCTAGACTTCGAAAAAGAAAATATTAGTTTGCTCTTGGTTAAAGGAAATCTAATGGTTGCAGGCTATGTTCGCGACATTGATTTTGCAATGCTGATGGTTGAAGGGGATTTTAACGCGGCTAATGTACTGCTAAGTGGAACCCTTGAGGTTAAAGGTAAGATGAGTGTGAAAAACCTAATGTCTGGTATTGGAGTTACCGGTGCTGCAATTAGTTATCAAAAGCTAGAATCAAAGATAACCTGCACCATACAATATGGATTTGAATGTCAATCCGATGATGAAGATTGGGGGCTTTTGGTTTATGAAAAAGATAAGATAAAAAAAGTATTTAGTAGATCTGTTATTGGCAAAGATGGGATGCTTGATTTTCTTAATATCATCCATAAACTGACAACTGGAGAAAACTTTATTAATACTGAATATGTAGAAAGTGAAGATATTGATAGTTTGCTACAGAAAGGATATGTCGCATACGGCAATCATAAATATGAAGAGACAATTAATATTATGAATAAGGTCTTAGACCTTGATCCAAAACATTATTGGGCCTTATGGACCGCTATCCTGGCCCTTGACCAATCTGTTCAACAGATCATGAAGAACTCATTTGAAGCAAAAGAGTCTCGTGAACTTTCAGAAGAATTAATTACAAAAACGTATCAATTCGAAATAGTAAGTAATGAAACGGAAGGAGAAAAAGATAAATTAGATAGTATCTTGGTGTATAGGGGGGATCATTTATATAATTTATTAGATAGTAAAACGCTACTAGATAAAGACAATGCTGACGAAGAAGATTTTGAAAGGATTAAAGAGATTATATCTTGTTACAAAAATAAATATCAATTTCCGTTAGATTCTTCCATACCTGGTAGACGACAACGACAAGATCGACTAATTAGGATGCTCTTAATTACAAATCAAAGAGAAGAAGCAATTGAACTAGTTGAGGCTATCAAAAAAATAGATCCAGATTACCCGAATCTCAATACTTTCTTGATGAATAGTTCAAATATAAATGTTGAAAATAGTAATCCATACCAATTAACTAAAGAAACAAAAATCTGGAAACAAGTTCCTTCCAAAAAGGAAATTGAAAAAACTGTGATTACATTTTTTGAATATCTAAAAAAGAAAGAGGTTAACAAGGCAGAAAAATTAGTTATACATAATGATTCTTGGGACAGTATGTTATCTAATCTTTGGTATGATACTTATGTTGTTTATAACGAAGACCAAGGTATAGAAATTAAGGAAAACACCTATGGATCAGATGCTTGGAAGAATGATCTTTCTTGGTTAGACAGGATAGGTATTGCTGAAGAATTTGTCTGGGATAAGAATGTCAATGAATCGTTTTTTGTATATATCGTCTACGATGAAGAATTAGTGGATACAACAGCGAGTTTTAAAATAGTCCATCAAGATGGTAGTTACTTTTTAGTATTAGAAAACATTCATATTCTTTAATGATCAATGGCGATGAAGGTTAATTTTCTATCAAATTTTGGCATTCTAGGAGGATTCAGACATATAAGTGTGCTGATAGCCATTGCAGCTCATAATTTTATGGATCCTTATATACATATATTTTTGGTGGAACAAGATTTGGATAATGAGTATAGCAGGATTATTTCCAATGGTTTAATTACACTAATTATCTATCTGGTTATAGAATTTATAACGAATGTGTCAGTAGCAAACAATGATTCGCTATCCACCAATCCCAATAGGGGTTTCCAAGACCGCTTAGAAGAATTCAAAGAATTCGCAATTTTCTTTACCATTTCAGAAATTGTTTTGATAGGTATATTATGTTTTATAGTCTATAAGAATGTCAACCATCCTTTACTACAATCTTGGGGTATCACAGGATCAATTGTGATATCTTATGCTATATTACATTGGTATCGCTCAGGCAAAACCAAAAACGCAATACAAGATTATACTGTTCAAAGAGAACCTAAGGATAAAACTGATAAGGTGCAATATATATCTTTTAAGGAGGCGGATAGATTGTACGATATTAAACAACTTATGAGGCATAGCAATGTAGATGATATAGATCGGGAATATGAAGATAATGATAAGCTTATCTTGTATAAAGGAGATACAACCTTACAAGAACTACATTGGGAAGACAAAGACTCAAAACATAGCAGTTATGATTGTATTGGAATTATCGTAGATGGAAACTTACAGATTACTAAAGGAATAAAAAATACGGAACACCTGGAGAAGTTATTATATGTCACTAAAGATGTAAAAACTTCATATGTTATAAATTTTGATACCCTTATTCATATAGACGGCGATCTATTTATCTCTGATTATTTATACGCCGATAGCTTTTTTGGATATATACAATGTTTAGGACAGCTCTCTACACCTTATCTCATTAATAATGGTCAGCAGATTAATACTCAAAAAATATATGGTGATATAAGGATTGATATTTCAGACTTTTCTCCCACACATCCATTATATACATATGGTTTAAAAGATGTAGTCAAAGAAGTTCTAAACCACATTGACTATACTAAGAATGACGCTGAAATAGATGAGGAAAAGCTCATAGAATACCTACAAAATGGAAAACCAATTCTACGTTAAAAATTAAAATGATGACCGTAAGATCTATACTGCTAACTCTTTTTATGTTACAATTTTTTATTGGCATTGCTCAATCTGAAGAAGATATGATTAACGATATAAGAAAAAAGCATGAGTTGGTTAAACAATGGTTAGAAAAAGGTATGAGAAACCCAACTATTGAGATTTATGAACAATGTCACGATGATGAGGAAGGTAATGAAGACGTATCTACCAGCTTAATTAAGTATTATTATCAAGGAAAAGAACTACGATATATTACTCATGAGCACGAACCATACGCAAGCTCAGCCATACTTACCCAATACTATTTCTGGGATAATGAATTGTTTTTTTGTTTTCAATCGGGTCATGACAGATACACTAGTTATAAATCTAATGATATTCAGAATGTCATAAAAGTATTTGATAAAAGAATCTATTTTTCAGATCGTACGGCTTTTCGATGTTTAATCAAGGAGTATAAAGAATCAATAAAAGAAGAGGATGGTGGGCCTAGTAAACATCCATTCGACCAGTTGGATAGCTTACCTAACCAAAAAGTGGCGTGCAATACAATCTTGAGAGAAATCAATAGTGTAGAGTATTACTTAGAGCTCTTGAAATTAAGTAGAATGCAGTTAAAAGAAAAATGTATGAGTCGTAATGCTTTTGATTAAAAGTTCTTTCTTTTTAGCTACCATATTACCATATGCAAATACAACGTATACTTTTGGAATACTTTTTTGCTAATATGAATTCCCACTATAAAAAGATAAATACTATTCGTACTGTCACAAATTCTATTGTAGTGTTACCAAAAAGGATGTAAGTGCTTCATTGGAAAAGTATAAATAATGGCGTGATTAATGCACCCAAAGTAGGAATGGTTTTCTTCACGTTATATATGTAACAAAACTAAAGTGTAATTGATTTTAGAAATGTTTTGACAATATCTTATTTTGAAAGAATTTCAATTTCGTGTTGTAGGTTTTCTTTGGCTTGAATTTCAAAATTATTATAAAAGTAATCGGTCTTAAAAATACGAGGCATTTCTAAAAAATGCTTAAGTACTTGAATTCTTCCCTTATTGTACATAAAACTTGGGTAATACTTATATTCTTTTCTTACCTGTTCGTAGTAGGTTTTATAGGTTTTCCAACTACTTCCGAGAATCGATAAATCTGCATCCGTAAAATAATTTATGTCATCCGTTTTTGAGACTTGGTGTCCTTTGGTAGCAATAATAATTTCTGTGCAGAGTTCAATTCTTTGTGAATCTATTCCTAATAATTCCAGAATTTCTTTAACCTTTAAAGCACTTTGCTCTTCATTATCTTTTTTGAGAACATTATAAATATAATCATGATAGAAAATGGAAAACAAAATTATATCCCAATCAGCTATGTTGTCTTGTACAACAAGTAATTTTTGATATACATTTTCTAAGTGTGATAAATTATGATAATAGCGATTTTTATTACGATGCTTTTTGTCAATCTGATTCCATAGGGTATTAATGAATTTAGAATCATTAGTGTATTTGGAAACCAGTTGTATAAAAACTTCTTTTAGCAAAACTCAGCTTTGATTTTGTTGACAATAGTCTGTGCTAATTTTTCTTTGGATTCTACAGTCCATCCAGCAATATGCGGACTTAAGATCACATTATCTAATTGTAATAATTGCTTAAGAGGTTCTGGCATTTCGTTTTCTGATGTGAAAAGATTTTCAAAAGACGATTTTTCATATTCTAAAACATCCAATCCTGCACCCAAAATTTTTCCTGATTGTAGTGCTTCCACCAGATCTTTAGTTACCACGCTTTTGCCTCTTGCAGTATTGATAAACCAAAATGGTTTTTTAAACTTATTGATAAATGTAGTATTGATCATTTTGTCGGTCAATGACGTCCATGGTGTGTGCAGACTTAGTACATCTGTTTTTTCAAAAAACTCTTCTAAACTTACTTGGGTTGCATCACTATTTTCTACATCTTCTTTAATGTCATAACAAATAACTTCTACATCAAACCCTCTAAGTTTTCGGGCAAACGCTCTTCCCATATTTCCATAGCCTATGATTCCTACAGTTTTTAGATCTAATTCTATCCCGCGATTTTCTTCACGATTCCATAATCCATTTCTTACCTGTCGATCTGCTGTGTTAAGTTTGTTAAAAAGAGATAAAATCATTCCCAATGCATGTTCTCCAACAGCGTTTCTATTTCCTTCTGGAGCAGAAAAAAGATGAATTCCTTTTGTTTTGGCATAAGCGATATCAATACTTTCTAATCCAGCTCCTACACGACCTATGAATTTTAGGTTGCTAGCTTTGTCAATAAAGGTTTTATCAATCTTAAAACGGCTTCTTATAACAACACCGTTATAAGCTGCTATTTTTTCTTCAATTTCAGACTTTGAAGAAAGATAGTCTTCATTATTTTCAAATCCTAGTTCATTTAATTGTTGAATAAGTAAAGGATGGTTTTCATCAATATGTAATATTCTCATGAATAACTATGGGTTGACTTTAGGTTTTGTGAAAAGACTTGTCAATGCTCAGAATGCTTATGGGTATCAACTGGCATCAACTTGGTCTACTAGATAAATTCATTCGTAAGGTATTCTTAAAACACCCAAAAATAGTTAATAAAAGATTAAAATATATGAAGCGTTAATTTTGGGCACTAGGTTGTAGTAGAAGGAATAAAAATGGTTTTAATTCTATCAATAATTCCTTGCAGAATACTAAAAATTGCATCTGAAGAGAATCCTCCTATGAGAGCTAATAGGCTTTTATTAAATAAATTGATATTCTTACCATCTTCCTGATAGAAGGAGATGATTTCTGAGGAAATAATACCGGCAATGATTCCCAAAATAATTAATGCAGCATAGTAAATAGTATCTTCAGGAACTAATGTTCCATTTTTTACGGCGGTACTGGCATTTTTTAGTAAATAAAAAAGTACGCCCAAACCGGATATGGAGGTCAAAAACCCTAGATTTAATAATAAAGAAATACCTTGATTTTCCATAATACCTTTGTCTAACGAGTCATTATTCACTTCAGGAGAAATTCCAGTTACGATAAAAGCAATTAGAAAAAGTAGTGATAAAAGCACTAGGTTTCTTAGAATAGGTAATTTGCTAAAAAAATTTTTCCCTTTTCCTTGCTCTCTNATTTTTCTAATGAACTCTATAGACTTTGGAGTTGCAGGAGCAATATTTTTGCATAATAAATTATGAGCATTGATCAAGTCATCTACTGAGCTATTTTGGATCAGTGTATTGATTTCGGTATTAATTGTGATGCCATTAAAAATTGCATACGATAACATATTATTTATTTCATCACTAAGGTTATGAATAATTTCCTTGGATATTCCCGGAACTACTTCTGATTTGGGAGTGCTTGTTTCTGCAGGATTATTTGTTGGCTTATTCTTCTCCAGAGTAGTTGTCATAATGTTGGAATTTTGAATTGGTTTTAAGGTTATTAAAACTATAAAATTAGAAGGAGAAAAAACATCGTATTTATACCTGTTTTTATAGTGGTAGAGACAGGTGTGATTTGGTAAATATTTTCAAAACTTTATTAGTAAGTTTGTGTATGCGTAATCCAATGCTTTTTGCTATTGCCTTTTTTTTCTCTTTGCAATTTTTTGGGCAAGATATCGATACAACCCTACTTCGTTTACAAAAAGAAGTAGATCTTGCTGAAACCGATTCTATAAAGATTAATTCTTTACTATCCTTGGCAGAGTTTCAATACGATCGGGATTTTACAATCTCTAAGTTACTAGTCGATGAAGCATTAGCATTGATTGAGGCTAATCCAGATCAACAACAATTGGCAAAAGCCTATGTTGTAAAAGGAGTGATCAATCGAAGAGAAGGAAATTATCCCAAAGCACTTGAGTTTTATTTAAAGGCCAAAGAAATTTATGAAACAGAAGACGATATCTGGCATGTTTCTGATGTTTATCATAATATGGCAATGGTTTATCGATATCAAAAAGCTCATGATATAGCTATTACTTTGTATAAAAAATCTATTGAGATTAAAGAGCCCTTAAAAGATACACATGGAATTGCAGCCGGATATAATATGATGGGTGTTTCGTATCGACAAACAAATAAGTTAGATTCTGCTAAAGTATGCTATAACAAGGCAAAATTATTGTTTTCATTGATTAAGAGTGCAGATGATGTACAAAGAGTAAACAATAATTTGGGAGCATTATACAGAGAATTAGGTAATATAGATGAGGCAATTAAATTAGGGTTTGAAAATATTAGATATGCCAAAAAGAATGGTAGAGCATTTTCTTTGTGCACAGCATATTACAATATTTCTAATATTTATAAAAGAACCAAAGAATTTAATAAATCGCTGATTTATGTAGATTCTTCTTTGATGATTGCAAAAAAAGAACGGTTCAGACAGCGAATCGCAAAAGCGTATCTTAGGAAAAGTTACCTATTAGCTCAAATGGGAGATTACAAAGCAGCCTATGATAACTACCGTACTTTCAATAGGCATTCCGATTCGATTTATAATATCGAAAATATAAAAAAGATTCAGGCGCTGGAACTAAATCATAAATTTAGCCAGGAAAAACTAGCAGATAGTCTGGCGTTTGCACAAGAAAAAAGAGAAGTTGCATTTCTGGGGGAAGCCGAATCTTCAAAAAAGAGGCTTTACTTCGTCCTATTTATTATTACTATTGTAGCTGCTTTGGTAATCACATTATTAATCCGTCGAGATTACAAGAGTAAAGCAAGTATTATAGCTGAAAAATTAGAAAAGCAACAAGTACAAAAAGAATTATTAGATCAAAAAGTAATCGCCAAAGAAGAAGAAATCAAGCGACTCATTGCAGATAATACAATGCGTTTAAACTTTAAGGAAGAACTTTTAGAACAACTGAAAAACGAATTAGCAGAGAAAAATCCAGAGGAGTTGAAATCTGCTTTAAATTCTTTAACTAATGAATTAAAATCTCAAATTCAAACTGAAGGGAAATTATCAGGACTTCAGCATAAAATTATTGAGGTAAATCAAGGATTTGATACGAAACTTATCAAGTTATACCCTCAACTTACCAAAACGGAAAGAGAGGTTTGTGCATTACTTCGATTAAATTTATCAATCAAAGAAATTATGACCATCCGAAATACTTCTCAAGATGCTGTTAAATCTGTTAGATATCGCATACGTAAAAAAATGGGATTGTCTGCAAAAGAAGAACTAGAACAATTTATACAATCCTTGTAAAATTCTCTTTTTTCCAAAGTCTCCCATTTGTCTCCCTTTTATTAGTTTGATTCATAAAGTCTTAACATATATTTGTGCTATTATTAAGAGTAACAGAGAAAACCAAACCCCATGATAAAAAAATACTTTTACTGCTTGAATTTAGACTTAAAAAATGAACCTCTCGGTTTCTTAGCAGATTGACTTTACAGCTCAATTTCTCTCTTTATAGCTTATGATATTTATAAAATCTAAAAAGTGACTTTTTAGATTTTATAGAGTAATGTTTGAATCATTTACTGAATGAAAAGCCCCTTTTTATGATAAAAAATTACTTACCTATAATGTATTTAAGAATAGTTTTATTGATACTTTTATTGCTTGTATGTAATAAAGTTTCGGCTCAAACCTGTTCTCCAGATATAACAAATCCGACCGTAGTTTGTCAAGATATCACTATTCAATTAGATGGAACTGGTAATGTAACTATTACAGCTGCCGATGTGGATAATGGGTCTACAGATAATTGCGGAATTGCAACAACAGTAATCGATGTAACAAGTTTTAACTGCACTAACATTGGAGCAAATAATGTTATACTTACAGTTACAGATGTTCAAGGGAATAGTGATAGTTGTACCGCTGTAGTGACTGTAGTTGATGCGATACAACCAACAATAATATGTAAGGATATTACTATAAACTTGGGCGCATCAGGAAGTGCAAGTATATCTCCCGAAGATATAGATGATGGAAGTAGTGACAACTGTACAATTGTATTGTCGGCCGATAAGACAGGTTTTTCTTGTAACGACCTTGGCGCAAATACAGTGACGCTTACTGTTACAGATAGTGGTGGAAATACCAATAGTTGTACAGCTATAGTAACCGTATTAGATACAGAAGCACCAATCATAACGTGCCCTAACAATATTACAGTAAATAACGACCCTGGAGTATGCGAGGCTATAGTTAATTTTACAGTACCCACCGATGGGAGTTTACGTATTAATACTGGGGCGCTTACCGCAGGGCCAAGCTTGGCAACAAGCGGGGGAGCAACTAATTGGTCTGTCGTTGCTTATAACCCAAACTTGAATATATACTACTCATTTAGGGCAGGTAATACAAGAATGCCTTTTAGAACTTATGATGATCAGGGTAATACCTTGGTTACGAATGAAACGGGTTTTGACTTCCGTGGATTATGGTGGAATCCAAATACAGGTGAGTTACAAGGAAATGGTGTGGGAACTTCTGGTTATCGCACGGTGACTTTAGATGGAAATGGTTATGCTACTAACGGGGGTGTAAATTTTGTAGTAGGTGCGAATCAACCTAATAACCAATCAAATGGAACCTATGATTACCATACTAATGAGATTCTCTTTTATCATGGTGGTAGGCTGTATAGTTATGATATGCAAGGTAATCAAGTGTCAGATAGAGCAATTGTAAATTTTCCTGAGGCATCTAATGGAGATATTACAACACGTTCTATAGGGTATACAGGAGTTCTAGGAGCTGAAATTGTTATTTATAGCGAATTGAATGCGAGAGTATATTTTATTGATAAGGCAACCGCCACCTATTACGGGGATTTTTTAGATATGCCAGCAGGAGCTCCTACTCCTAATAATTATGGTTTTGCCTATGCTAATGGGTATGTGTTTTTGCGAGAGGATGCTACTGCAGACCCATGGGTTTCTTATCAAATTGTAGTTGATGATAGATTAGATAATTGTGACGGAACTTTAATATCTCAAACGAATGGGTTAACCAGCGGATCATTATTTCCTGTAGGAACAACAACCGTCGAATTCAAAGCAACGGATAGTTCAGGCAATGAATCCTTTTGTAGTTTTGACATAATAGTTAATGATAACGAAGCCCCTAATGCTATATGTCAAAATATCAGGGTGCAGCTTGATGCAACCGGAAATGCAATAATCACTGCTGCTGATGTGAATGATGGATCTACAGATAATTGTGGTATCGATACGCTGGCTTTGGATATAAGCACCTTTGATTGTACTAATATAGGAGCGAATAATGTAGTACTTACAGTTACTGACGCGGCAGGAAATAATGACACCTGCACTGCTATAGTAACTGTCGAAGATAACGTATTACCCATAATGGTTTGCCAGGATATTACCATTCTGTTGGATGGAACAGGTAATGCTACTATAACCGCTGCTCAGATTGATAATGGCTCGTCTGATAATTGTAGTATTGATAATGTAAGCCTGGATCAATCAAGTTTTACATTAGCAGACTTGGGAAATAATACGGTAACACTTACAGCAGAAGATGCTTCAGGAAATAGTGCAAGTTGTACCGCTAAAGTAAATGTTGAAGATGGGGTTGTCATGAATGTGTTAGGTAATGGCACTTCTATTATTAATGGAGATATCACACCTGACATAAATGATCATACAGAATTCATTTCAGTAGTTTCTACAGGAACGTCTTCTAGCACATTTACTATTGATAATTCAGCAGGTGTTAACATCTTACATATTACCAACATCTCTATATCCGGTACAGGAGCAGCGGCATTTTCTTTGGGAGCTCTTCCAACTTCAGTTGCAGCAGGTACATCTGAAACTTTTGATATTGATTTTGCTCCTGCAACGGATGGAACATTTGACGCACTTGTTACTATAGAGAGCAATGATAGTGACGCAGATCCTTATACATTTTCTATAACGGGACAAACGGGTGTAGCAGGAGAAACTTTTAATTTTGACGGAACAAACGATTATGCATTGGCAAATATCAATTCTTCCTCTACAGATTTCACATTAGAAGCCTGGTTTAAAGCCGATAGCGGAGCCAGTGGGTATAGAGCAATAATGGTTTGGCAGAAAACAGGAGCTAATAAGGAAACTTCAATTGAAGTTAGTGGTGCCGGACTTATTCGTTTGGGACAATATGATTACACCGTTAATAGATTTCAGCAGGTCTTTAGTACTACGAATGTGAAGGATGACCAGTGGCATCATGTAGCAGCTGTAAAAATTAGTGATATCTGGACTTTGTATATCGATGGTGTGGAAGAAGGAACCTTAACCCTTCGTTCTAACAATGCAGCGTATACAGATTTAACAGATTTCAGAATTGGAAATATTCAGTTGGATAGCGGTGGTTTGAGTGAACATTTTAGAGGTGAAATCGATGAGGTTCGTATTTGGGACTACGCTCGTACGTGTAGAGAAATTCTAGATCAGATGAACTGCGAATTGACTGGGTCAGAAACAGATTTACTGGCATATTATGATTTTGAACAGGGAGTTTCCGGAGGAAATAATCGCCTGGAAACACAAGTCCTTGATCAGGGACCAAACGGATACCACGCTACACTTTACAATACTACGTTAAGTGGGACAACTTCAAATTGGATTGCTCCTGGAAGTGGAGTGAATAGCACTGGTTGTATCGCATTGGCTCCGGAAATTACGGTAGCTGGAAATGGGCAGTTGATTACTAATGGTGATACTATACCAGATGTACTGGATGGTAGTGCTTTTGGAACAGTGTCAACAGGGGATACGGCTTCACAGACATTTACCATTAGTAATAATGGTGGAGGCACTTTAGAAATAACAGGAATAACTATATCAGGGAGCGAATTTTCTTTAGCAAGTACACATACTTTTCCTATTAATATTGCGACAGGTACTTCACAAGATTTTGATGTTTCATTTTTATCTAATTCTTGTACTGCAAGTGATTTTAATGGAAATGTACAGATTGATTCTAATGATTGTTTAATAGGTACTTTTACATATGATCTTTCGGCTTCTGTGATTGATAATATTGATCCAACCCCAGTTTGTCAGGATTTTACTGTACAATTGGACGCAACTGGAAACACTTCTATATATTCATCTCAATTGGATAACGGAAGCTCTGATACTTGTGATATATTATTTTCTTTTACCGGATCTCCATTGATTTCACAAACCATATACAATACCAATAACAATAGTCGAGGACATGGGCAATCATTTATTGCAACCGTTACCGGAGTGCTTACTAAAGTGCGTGTTTTGGTAAATTCAGACTATACTAATAGAACAGTTCATTTTTATAACGGATCTGGTAGCGGAATTTCAAATAATATAGGAACTCCGGTATATACAGAAACAGGAGTAACTCTTATTAATAGTAATGGAGGAAGTATATGGTCTGAGGTTATTTTATCAACACCATTTCCAGTGATTGCAGGAAATACATACGCTTTTGCTATTGAAGGAAATACGGATATATATTATGCATGGAACGATCGATATAGCGATGGTGAATTTATATGGAGATATGATACATCATCTGGATGTTGTGTTTGGGGAGATTTGGCTTTTGAAATAGAGTTTGACGAAATTTTAGATTTTGGTTGTACTGATGTAGGAATGAATACAATTTCTTTATTAGTGACTGATTCATCAGGAAACACTTCTACGTGCAATTCGATTGTAACTGTAGAAGACACTATACAGCCTACGGTTGTATGTCAGGATATCACGGTTCAGTTGGATGCAACCGGAAATGCAACGATTACGGCTGTAGATATTGATAATGGTTCGAGCGATGCTTGTGGAATTGCTTCTATGGTATTGGATACTACTAGTTTTGATTGTTCTGATGTTGGATTGAATACAGTTACCTTAACGGTTACGGATGTTAATGGAAATTCCGATAGTTGTACCTCTACAGTTACGGTTGAAGATAATGTACAACCTACTGTAGTTTGTCAGGATATTATAGTTCAATTGGATGCTACTGGAAATGCAACAATTACTGCTGCACAGATTGATAATGGATCTAATGATGCATGTGGAATTGCTTCTATGGTATTGGATACTACTAGTTTTGATTGTTCAGGTGTTGGATTGAATACAGTTACCTTAACGGTGACAGATACTAATGGAAATGTAGATAGTTGTACTGCTAGAGTTACCGTTGAAGACAATGTACAACCAACGGTAGTATGTCAAGATATTACAGTTCAATTGGATGCTACTGGAAATGCAACAATTACAGCTGCACAGATTGATAATGGATCTAGTGATGCATGTGGAATTGTTTCTATGGTATTGGATACTACTAGTTTTGATTGTTCAGATGTTGGATTGAATACAGTTACTTTAACGGTTATAGATGTTAATGGAAACTCCGATAGTTGTACCGCTACAGTTACCGTTGAAGACAATGTACAACCAACGGTAGTATGTCAAGATATTACGATTCAATTGGATGCTACAGGAAATGCAACAATTACAGCTGCACAGATTGATAATGGATCCAATGATGCATGTGGAATTGCTTCTATGGTATTGGATACTACTAGTTTTGATTGTTCAGATGTTGGATTGAATACAGTTACCTTAACGGTGACAGATACTAATGGGAATTTCGATAGTTGTACTGCTAGAGTTACCGTTGAAGACAATGTACAACCAACGGTAGTATGTCAAGATATTACAGTACAATTGGATGCTACTGGAAATGCTATGATTACAGCTGCACAGATTGATAATGGATCTAGTGATGCTTGTGGAATTGCTTCTATGGTATTGGATACTACTAGTTTTGATTGTTCAGATGTAGGATCGAATACGGTTACTTTAACGGTTATAGATGTTAATGGAAACTCTGATAGTTGTACCGCTACAGTTACCGTTGAAGACAATGTACAACCAACGGTAGTGTGTCAAGATATTACAGTGCAATTAGATGTTACAGGAAATGCAACAATAACTACTGCACAGATTGATAATGGATCCAATGACGCTTGTGGAGTTATTTCAATGACCTTAAACCAAAATACCTTTGATTGCTATGATATAGGAGTAAATACTGTAATTCTTACTGCAGTAGATACGAATGGAAATAGCACGCAATGTACAGCACTTGTTACTGTCGAAGATTCTGTAGGTCCAACCGTACTTTGTCAAGATATTACCATTGAATTAGATATTAATGGAAATGCATCTATTGCAGCCTATCAATTGGATAATGGTTCTTTTGATTCTTGTGGAATAGATTCATTATCAATAGATGTAGATACTTTTGATTGTTCTAATATAGGTGAGAATACTGTGGTTTTAACAGCTATAGATCGTTATGGAAATAGTTCCAGTTGTTCTGCAATCGTTACTGTTGAAGATGTTATTTCTCCTGGTGCAATTTGCCAGAATATTACCGTACAGTTAGATGATACTGGTAATGCTACAATTACTCCTGATCAAATCAATAATGATTCAACAGATATTTGTGGGATTGCAGATATTACCATTGATAGAGGTCATTTTGATTGTTCAGATGTGGGTCGGAATTTTGTGCTAATGACGGTCACAGATTTGAATGGTAATATTTCGAGATGTACCGCAGAGGTAACGGTTATCGATCCGATATTGCCAGTTGCAATTTGTCAGGGTATTACAGTTCAATTGGATGAAACAGGGAGTATCAGTATTACTCCAGATCAAATAAATAATGGTTCTTATAATTTCTGTGGAAATTTAACTTTATCCTTGGATAGAACAGAATTTACTACAGCAGATATAGGAGATCATATAGTAACACTAACGGCCACCGATGTTTCTGGAAATAGTGCAATGTGTACTTCGGTAGTAACAATAATAGATTCAGTAGAACCAGTTATCACATTATTAGGTGATAATCCTCAAATGTTAACATATGGAACTGGATATACAGAATTAGGAGCGCTTATAAGCGATGGTTACGAATTGGTAATAGACACCTCTGATTTTATGGATTTTCCTGGTACTTATAGTATAAGATACAATGCAATGAATTCATTAGGTGAATTGAGAACTCAAGTTTTGAGAACGGTAATCGTTGAAGGTACAGATACTATTTCAGAAGAAGATATACCTATTGCCATTTATCCTAATCCGGCAACAGATAGTTTCTCTATAAATACCAATAGAGAAATTGAAGCTGTAGAGTTGTATGATATGAGAGGAAGAAAAGTAGAAACTTTTATTCATGAGGCTGTTAATTCACCAATGTCTTTGGAAAAGTTAGCTACGGGTATGTATTGGGTTAAAATATATCTCTCACCGAAAGGTTTGATAATTGAGAAAATTATGGTAGAACGTTAGTCAATAATTTGAAATTTAAGAACTTACATATACTTGTAAAATTGATTTGTTTTGCTGGTAAAAACTGTTATTTCTTGGTTTTGCCACTTTTTGTCACTGTTAAAATTATCTGAATAAAATTATTTTGGAGTATTATTGCGGCAAATTTTAACAATGTTCTTTTGTACACCAATAGAATATATCCTGAAGCCCCTTATATGGTTAAAAAACTACCTTTCGTTTTTTTCTTATTAATAAAGTTTTTTGCATTCAGTCAAGAAACTTATGTGCCAGATGATAACTTCGAAGCGTATCTCGAAAGTATCGGTGCAGGTAATTATATTGATAATGATAATCTGGTTCTTTCTGGCAGTATAGCGGTAATTACTGATTTAGATATAAGTGGTTTAGGAATTTCTGATCTTACAGGTATAGAAGATTTTACTGCACTTACGGATTTAACAGCAATTTCTAATTCATTAACGAGTTTGGATCTAACTGCTAATACCAATTTGCTTAGAGTAAATGTTTCGGATAATAATTTGACATCTTTTGATTTTAGAAATGGCATGAATGGCTTTATACAAAGTTTTGATGCAATTGCAAATTATAACCTTACATGTATTACTGTAGATGATGTTTCGCTATCTAGCCTGGTTTTATGGAATGTAGACGCTGCAATAACTTCTTTTAGCGAAGATTGTGTTTGGACAAACGTTCTCGATGATAACTTCGAAAACTATTTAGAAACACACGATGCTAATGGTAATTTGGTAAGTGTTGGGGATGTTACTAGTATGGGTAATGGAATTGCTAACGATGATTATGTTACTACTGCGAAAATTTCATCTGTTACTTCTCTAGACATTTCTTCTAAAATGATTGCTGATATTACAGGAATAGAAGATTTTACAGCATTAGAGATTTTAGACTTTTCTACAAACGGTGTTGGTGATTTTGATCTTTCTAATAATACTACTTTAAAAGAATTATACTGTGCCTCAAATGGAATGAGTTCAATTGATATCGCAGCCAATGTAAACTTAGAAATATTAGATTGCTCGGATAATAGTAATACCAATATTAATGTCAGTACAAATGTAAAATTAAAAGAATTAAATATTTCTACGAATGGCGCTACTTCTTTAAATCTGGGGAATATAACTACTTTAGAAAATCTGAATGTTAGTAATAATGATTTGACGAGTTTAAATTTAGGGAACTTATCAAGTCTTACGGATTTAAATTGTAGTGTAAATTATAGCATAAATGCTATCGATTTTACAGGATTAACAAGTTTAGTACACTTAACTTGTAATGAAATGGGAATAAATAGTATTGATTTAAGAAGCAATACTGCCTTAGAAACATTAAGTATTAATAGATTATCGGGTTTTGATGTAGATCTTTCTAATAATACTGCTTTAACAAGCTTATCAGCTAATAGTAGTGATTTGACTAGTTTAAATGTGCAAAATGGCAACAATGCTAATATAACCTCATTTGATGCTCGATTTAATCAGTTTACCTGTATTCAGGTAGATGATGCTGATGCGAGTTATTTAAGTGGGTGGCAAAAAGATAATACCACTTCTTTTGAAGAAGATTGTAGTGAAACTAATATTCTTGATGAAAATTTCGAATACCATTTAGAAAATCACGATGCCAATGGTAATGTGGTTGCTGTTGGAAGCCCAAATAGTATGGGTAATGGAATTGTTGACGATGGAAAAGTATTAACTTCAAGAATAAAGGATGTTACTTTCTTAAATATTTCTGGAAACAGTATTGATGAATTGGATGGATTAGAAGCATTTATATCACTTGAAATCCTTGATTGTTCGGATAATAATTTTAATGAATTTGATTTTTCACAACTTCCAGAGTTAAAAGAGTTATACATACATGATCTCTTTTTCGCAGTATTGAACTTATCGAGCAACTTGAAAATCGAAAAGTTAATCTATAATAATGCCAATAGTACTACGCTAAACTTAGGAAATAATGTAGTTATTAAAGAGTTAGATATTGGAGGAAATAATATCACCTCATTCGATGTATCCCCATACACAACCTTAGAAGTTTTAAACATTGCAGATAATTATCAAATAATTCCCATTAATGTTCGTCCACTTACTAACTTAAAAAATTTAAACGCAAATAATACCAGTCTAAGAAACTTAGATGTTAGTCAGAATACACTACTAGAAACATTGGATATGGATTTTGCTTCAGGTTTTTATTTAGATCTTTCTGCAAATACAGCCTTAACCAGATTATCTGTTCGAACTTCAGATATGTCTGGAATCAATATTCAAAATGGAAACAATGCGAATATCACTTATTTTGATGCAGAGCAAAATAGTGCAACAATGAATTGTATCCAGGTAGATGATCCCACAGCTGGATATTTAACATCTTGGGAAGTAGACGGTAATATAGTTTTTCGCTTAGATTGTAGTGAAACCAATGTTCCCGACGATAATTTTGAAAATTACCTAGAAACTCATGATGCTGATAATAATGTAGTATCTGTAGGTGATCCAACTAGTTTGGGTAATGGGATAGCTAATGATAATAAAGTATATACTTCTAATATTGAAAATGTTACACGATTATTTATTGCCTACAACAGTATTGCTAACTTAACAGGACTTGAAGATTTTATCAATCTAGAAGAATTATTCTGTTTTGGTAATGTTATAAATACAAGTCTAGATTTAACCAGTTTAACAAAGCTTGAAAGATTTCAAGGAGGTGATATGGGACTTACAAGTATTAACGTAACTGATTTAACAAGTCTATACGAATTAGATGCTCCGCGAAACACCTTAACGTCTGTAAATGTTTCTACGAATCCTGCTTTAACCCGATTAATACTTTCGAATAATGATTTAACAGGAGTGGATGTTAGTACTAATGCCCTATTGGAGGATTTACAAGTTCATGAAACTACATTAACTTCTGTCGATGTTACCAACAACCCATTACTTACAAGGCTTACTATTTCTTTGAACAATATTTCTAATGTAAATATTGAAAACAATCCGCTATTAGAAAACTTTACTGTAAGCAGAAACCCTCTTACTGATATAGATGTGAGCCATTTAGTTAACCTTGAGGATTTCAGTATTAATAATACCAATATTACTTCAATTGACTTAAGTAACAATAATAAATTGATAGAGGTTTATATGGATGAATGTCCAAACTTATCCTATGTAAATGTTAAAAACGGAGCCAATAGTATTATTGAAGATTTTGAAGTAGATAATAATCCAAGTTTAAACTGTATCGAGGTAGATGATCCAACAGCTGGTTATCTAACAAATTGGACAAAAGACGTTACAACTAGTTTTGCAGAATATTGCAGATTTACCTATGTGCCAGATGATAATTTTGAAAACTATTTAGAAACACATCAAGAAAACACGGGTGGAGTTCCCTTCGGAGACCCAAGAAGTTTAGGAAATGGAGTTATGGATGATCTAGTGCCTACCGAAAAAATTGAAAACCTAACCATTTTATTTATAGAAGAAGAAGGAATAAGTGATTTTACTGGATTGGAAGATTTCGTGGCGCTTGAAAGATTTAGAGGGTACGGAAATCCAGTAAATGGAACTTTAGATTTAACAGCTAATACAAATCTAAACCAGGTATTTTGTTGGAATATGGGATTAACAGATATCAACATTACTGGATTAGAAAATCTACTAGCACTTGCGGTTAATGAAAATAATTTAGATAGTATTGACATATCTACAAATATTAATTTGGAAGATGTAGTAGTGTATGATAACAATTTAACTTCTTTAGATGTTACTCTAAATAGGAGTTTGATTGGGCTGAATTATGTCGATAACGCGATCACTACAATCGATTTGACTCAAAATAGCAATCTTAAATTTTTGTATTGTAATAATAATGGAGTTATAGAATTAAACCTTCAGGGAACTCCCTTAATCGAAACATTAGAGTTAAGCAATAACCCGATTTCAAGTTTAGATGTTTCAGGTTTGGCAAATTTGGTAAACTTAGATTTTTCAAATACCAGTATTGCTAGTATAGATGTAAGTAATAATTTAGATTTAAGTCGTTTAGAATGTAATGATAGTGGTTTAATATCGTTGGATGTAACTAACAATACAGCGTTAAGAACCTTAAATACTCAAAACAATTCCATTACAGCATTAGATTTAGGTAATAACACCAACTTAAATGCCCTGAACGCGTCTAACAACCAATTAACATATGTAAACTTAAAATCAGGAGCAACAGATGATATTAGTACAGTAGATACTACTAACAATCCAGATTTGACATGCATAGAAGTAGATGATCCTTCTGCAAGTTATTTAAATACTTGGTCTAAAGATATTACGGCTAACTTTGCAGAGTATTGCCGATTTACTAGTGTTCCAGATGCTAATTTTGAAGCATATTTAGAAACCCATGCTATCTATGGAAACAACACTGCTTTAGGTAATGCAAACAGTTTAGGGAATGGTATTATTGATGATGGTTTGGTGCCGACAGAAAAGTTAGAAGAAGCTCAGTTCTTATACCTTTCTGATTTAGGGATTACAGATTTTAAAGGTCTTGAAGATTGTGTAAATGTTACACGTTTATTTATTGGTGGAAATACAATTTCAAGCTTAGACGTAACTGCAAATACAAAGTTAGATAGGTTATTTGCGGCTAATATGGGATTAACAAGCTTAAGTATAACAGGTCTTACAGAATTAACTCAACTAGAACTTAATAATAATCAATTAAGTGCTATTGATGTTTCTGAATTTACCAACTTATCAGAGCTATATATAACAGACAATAATTTAAGTGAGTTAAATATCAGTGTGAATAATTTAACTTATTTAGATATTTCTAATAATACCATTAGTACTATTGATCTTAGTGGTCAAACGGATTTACAATCATTTAAGTGTGATGGAACTACGATTACCACTTTAAACTTTGATAATAATACGAATCTAGAAACCCTTTCATTTTCAAATACATCTATAAGTAGTATTGATGTTACAGGTTTAGTTAATTTGAGAAACTTAACTTTTAATACTACCAACATATCTGAAATCGATTTGAGTAAGAATACGGACATGAGTCGTTTGTTTTGTGATGAAACACCGTTGACTTTTCTTGATTTACGCTATTTGATAACATTGGACGATTTTTCCTGTAAAAATGGTCAACTTACCAATTTAAATCTAAAAAATGGAAATGCTAGTGATTTAAACAATGTAGATGTTACAGGAAATCCTGGTTTAACTTGTATTGAAGTAGATGATCCTTTATCAGCTGATATTACTGGTTGGTTAAAAGATGCTACCGCTAGTTATGCTGAATTTTGTCGCTTGACCTATGTTCCTGATGATGTGTTTGAAAACTTTTTAGAGAATAATGGGTACGGTAACGGAATTGCTAATGATGATTACGTCTCTACCTCTTTAGTTGAGGTTTCTGAATCCATCTTATTTAGAAATAATACAGCAAGTGATTTAACAGGTATTGAAGATTTTAGAGATTTAGAATTTTTAGTATGTACAAATACTAACCTTTCAACCATAGATTTAAGCAGTAATAAAAAGTTAACTAACCTTTTTCTTGAGAATAATAGTCTAACAAATTTAGATGTAAGTAATAATACCGAGTTAGAGCGATTGGTTGTTGACAATAACCAGTTAGGAAGTTTAGATATTACCAATTTATCTAAATTAAGAATATTTTATGCCAACAACACAGGATTATCGGATGTAGATATTACTAATAACTTGGCACTAACAAATATAAGAGTTGGAGATAATGAATTAACAAATTTAGATTTATCATCTCTTCCGAATCTAATTCATGTATATGTTCCTAACAATATGTTGGAATCGCTTAACGTTGCTAACGGAGGAAACTATTTTATAACCGTTTTTGATGCCACAGGAAACCCAGATTTGACTTGTATTCAAGTAGATGATCCATTATCAAGTGATATTACAAGTTGGTTAAAAGATGCTACAGCAAATTATTCGTTATACTGTGAATTGACCTATATACCAGATGCTAATTTTGAGAATTATTTAGAGACTCATGATGCTTCAGGAAATATAGTTGCTTTAGGAGATGTAACAAGTTTAGGTAACGGTATTATTGATGACAACCAAGTGCCAACTTCGAAAATAAAAGTAGTTACAACCCTAGATATTGATAGACAAAATATTGCAGATTTAACAGGAATTGAGGATTTTATAGCATTAGAATCTTTAGACTGTAGTTATAATGATTTAACGGTATTAGATGTAAGTAATAATGTTAATTTAACGATTCTTGATGCTCCAGAAAACAATTTTACAACTTTAGACTTTACTGGGCATCCGTCCCTAGAAGAAATATATTTACGCTCTAATTTCATAACCAGTTTATTAATTGATAATAATCCAACTTTGAAAAAGCTTAATGCTGGTAAAAATGGGTTAACAACATTGGATGTAACATCCTGTACACAGCTAGAAGAACTTGCTGTTCATGAAAACCTTTTAGAACAATTAGATGTTAGAAATGGAAATAATAATTTAATTACTGATTTCTTTGTTCTTTTTAATCCTGACTTAAGCTGTATTCAGGTCGACGATTCATCGGCAGCTTATTTAGCTACTTGGGAAAAAGATGATATGGCTAGTTTTAGTGAAGATTGTGTTGCACCAGTAATCACTTTAACAGGAGCAAATCCACAGGAGATTGAGTTAGGATCAGGATATACAGAATTGGGAGCTACTACAGATGACGGAAGTATGGTTAGTATTGATAGTTCTGATTTTGTAGATGCAGTTGGTCAGTATACAATTCGTTACAATGCGACAGACGCATCTGGTAATATGGCGACAGAATTTACCAGAACAGTAAATGTAGTTGATACTACAGCCCCAATAATCACTTTAACAGGAGCAAATCCACAGGAGATTGAGTTAGGGTCAGGATATACAGAATTGGGAGCTACTACAGATGATGGGAGTATGATTAGTATTGATAGTTCTGATTTTGTAGATGCTGTTGGTCAGTATACGATTACGTATAATGCTACCGATGCATCCGGTAATATGGCAGTAGAAGTTACTAGAACGGTAAATGTAGTTGATACTACAGCGCCAGTAATCACTTTAACAGGAGCGAATCCACAGGAGATAGAATTAGGATCAGGATATACAGAATTGGGAGCTACTACCGATGATGGAAGTATGGTTGCTATAGATAGTTCTGATTTTGTAGATGCTGTTGGTCAGTATACGATTCGTTATAATGCTACGGATGCATCCGGTAATATGGCAATAGAAGTTACCAGAACGGTAAATGTAGTTGATACTACAGCGCCAGTAATCACTTTAACAGGAGCAAATCCACAGGAGATAGAATTAGGATCAGGATATACAGAATTAGGAGCTACAACCGATGATGGAAGTATGGTTAGTATTGATAGTTCTGATTTTGTAGATGCTGTTGGTCAGTATACGATTCGTTACAATGCTACAGATGCATCCGGTAATATGGCAATAGAAGTTACCAGAACGGTAAATGTAGTTGATACTACAGCACCAGTAATTACTTTAACAGGAGCGAACCCACAAGAGATAGAATTAGGATCAGGATATACAGAATTAGGAGCTACAACAGATGATGGAAGTATAGTTACTATTGATAGTTCTGATTTTGTAGATGCTGTTGGTCAGTATACGATTCGTTATAATGCTAAAGATGCATCGGGTAATATGGCAGTAGAAGTTACCAGAACGGTAAATGTGGTTGATACTACAGCACCAGCAATTACTTTAACAGGAGCGAATCCACAGGAGATAGAATTAGGATCAGGATATACAGAATTAGGAGCTACAACCGATGATGGAAGTATGGTTAGTATTGATAGTTCTGATTTTGTAGATGCTGTTGGTCAGTATACGATTCGTTACAATGCTAAAGATGCATCGGGTAATATGGCAATAGAAGTTACTAGAACAGTAAATGTAGTTGATACTACAGCGCCAGTAATTACTTTAACGGGAGCGAATCCTCAAGAGATAGAATTGGGATCAGGATATACAGAATTAGGAGCTACTACGGATGATGGAAGTATGGTAACTATTGATAGTTCTGATTTTGTAGATGCCGTTGGTCAGTATACGATTCGTTACAATGCTACAGATGCATCGGGTAATATGGCGATAGAAGTTACCAGAACGGTAAATGTAGTTCCATTGTTAGGTATTTCTGATCAAGAATTGGTTGAGGTTTTTGTCGCACCAAACCCTGCGAATTATCAATTTGAAATAGCTGGATTGAAAAAGCAAGAAACAACCATTTTTATGTATGATTTTAGTGGGAAGCTAGTAAAATATATAAAACAGTATATGGGAGGAATGATAGACATCAGAGATCTAAGTTCTGGAGTCTATTTTGTGAAATTGGATATACCAAATAGTAAAACTTATAAGTTGATGAAGAACTAATAACACTAAGTTTTAGTGAAAAAGGAT
Organism: Aquimarina litoralis; assembly: GCF_019295435.1. Lineage (GTDB taxonomy): Bacteria > Bacteroidota > Bacteroidia > Flavobacteriales > Flavobacteriaceae > Aquimarina > Aquimarina litoralis_A. Next base: position 55,847 of record NZ_WEKL01000107.1, on the reverse strand, counting down.
TTTCATAAGATTCGGCTAATAAGATAAGATTTACTAGTAAACCACTTAAATTTTTAAGTGGTTTATATCTTTTTAATAAGAAATGATAGTAAAACGACTCTATTTTAACATATTATAAAAAAACACTACCTAAGTTATGTGAAACAAGTAATTTTATTTTGTAACTTGATCTCGATTTATAAAAAATAGCGGAAAATTTAGTTTTTTTTACTATACTTATAATGTGCAAACCCAAAATTACTATACTATGAGAGTACTACTACTATTATCATTTGTTTTATCCCTACTTGTTTCCTGCAAGTCTCAGCAAAAAGGTGATGCCCTTACCGAAAATGAAGGTATTGAGGAGATCACCGAAGATGAACTGCTTACTGGAAAAGTTCTTGGAAATCGCAAGAAAAAAATCCAATATGTTGCTGTGAAATTGGTTGTAGATGAGAACACTTGTATGAAAGCTTATACTGATGAGGATGGTCTTTATGACTTTTTGGTAAATCCTAGTAAGCTGAATGAGAACAGTTATTTCGAATTTGTTTACAAAGGATATGTAAAAAAACAAGTTCCTTATAGCGAAATTGCCAAGAATGGTACGGTTAGATTAAGTACGAAAGGAGATGTGGTAACCACTACAGATTACCGTCTTTTTTATGAGGCTGTTCGATCTTGCAAAGACGAATTATAAATTCATCATYACACCTTATTTTCAGTGTTTTTGTTAAGCATAACAGTTTAAAATTGTTATACTAGGGAAATTTTACGCTTAGTTTTAGCGGATTTGTATATAGCTTCTACAATTCTGATGTCTTTTATTCCTTCTTCTCCAGGAACAAGCATATCGGTATTATTAATGATTGATAGAGCATCATCATCCATTTGTTTGGCCTGTTGGTTAGCGATGTAAGTATTCAATTGTTTTCCATCACTTGTCGTTCCCTTTACTCCAGAATACATGGAAAATGGTTGCAATTCATACCAACCATTAGCCGCGTCAACATGAAGTCTATGCATATCATGACCCAAACTTGTTTTTCCATGTGCAATTACTCCAGAAGGAAATTCTAAAGTAAAATGAGTCGTTTCATCAGTTTCGGTAAATATTTTCGGCCTTGTAGTCATCTGTTCAGCGACTACAGAAATAGGCTCCTCTCCAGTCGCATATCTGGCAGCATTCAGTGAATACACACCAAGATCATACATCGTTCCTCCACCTAATTTAGCATCGAGTCTCCAGCTTTTTTTGGGATTTCTTACATAGTAACCAATTTCCGCATGAACCGTCTTTATGTTTCCATAAGGTTTGGTAGATGCCCATTTGATCACTTGTTGCGTGTTAGGTTCATGTTGCATTCTATAACCAATAGCCAGTTTTACTTTGTTTTGTTGACAAGCTTTTATAATAGACTGGCATTCTTCTTCAGTTTTTGCCATTGGTTTTTCACACCAAACGTGTTTTCCCGTATTCGCAGCTTTTATTGCATACTTAGCATGTAGCCCTGTTGGTAAAACGATATATAACACATCTATATCTGGATTATCAGCAATACGATCTATATTCTCATAGTTATACACGTTTTTATCTGGAATACCGTATTTTTTTTGCCAAATAGGGATTTTGGAAGGTGTTCCAGTTACAATGCCTGTTAGTTTACAGTGCTTTGTTAACTGTAAGGCAGGAGCTAATACGACTGTACTATAGTTTCCCAAAGCAACAAGGCAAACACCAATTTTTTTTTCAGATGTATTAGAAAATAAATACTGAGATGGAATAAGACTGTATCCTGCAGCTAAACCAATATTTCTTATAAAAGATCTTCTATTTAGTTTCATAGGTTTTTAAATAAATAAGGTTTAAAAGATATAGATACTCCTAATTCTAGATATCGATATATTCAGAAACGGTTCTTTCTGAAACAATTTCTCCAGTATGTTTGGTGCTTGCTTTTTCGAATAATAAAAGATGTACTTCTTCATTATCTTTTGTAGTTGGACAGTGTTCCACTCCTTTTGGGACTACAATAAGCTCTCCAGCTTCAACTTTAACGGTTTTGTCCCGAAATTTCATATAAAGAGTTCCTTTTACCACCTGAAAAAGTTCATCCTCATCATCATGTTTATGCCAAACAAAATCACCACATACTTTAGCAAGGTATATCTGATTATCGTCTACGGTGGCAATTCGATGTGGATGCCATTGTTTATCGAATTTCGAAAGTTTATCTTGTATGTTTATTGCTTCCATGCTTTCAAAGTAATTAGCTATTTGAAAACAAGGTACTTATTTCTTTATTGATTCTTGTGGGTCTTAACGTTTCTTTATGCAGCAAACACCACATTGTTTTGGCGGTAATGATTACTTTTTGGGTAGAAGCATTTGTAATTTTAGTATGTCGCTCACTTTTGGCACCATGATGATGATCAATCCAGGTTTCAATAATGAGTTGATCATTTTCAAATGCAGGGTGATGATATTCTATGTAATGATTTAATACAACCCAAACATAAGTATTTCTAATCTCTTCAGTGGTTTTAGATTCCCAATGCTTCTTGGCGATATCCTGTACCCATTGAAGATACATAACGTTATTTACATGATTCATATCATCAATTGCAGAAGACGGTACAGTAATGGTATTTTGAAAAATATGAGACTCCATGATTGTTAGGTGATAACTAAACTTGATTGATACAATATACTATAAAGCTCCGTTGGTTAAAATCCAAGGATTAGTTTTGCGATATAAAAGAATAAGAAAATCCCAAAAATATCATTGCTAGTTGTGATAAATGGTCCAGTGGCAATAGCTGGATCAATTCCTCTTTTATCTAAAATTATTGGAACAAATGTGCCAATAAGTGCTGCTACAATAATTACACTCATTAGCGAAATTGCTATGGTAAGGCTGAAAGAGATTTCATATCCCATGATCATACCAAAAAGTATGATCAATAGAGCTAGTGCTGCACCATTAATTAAACTTAGTCCAATTTCTTTCAATAAACGATTCCATAGACTACCTTTTACATTGTCATTGGCCAACCCTTGTACAATAATAGCTGATGATTGCACTCCAACATTACCTGCCATTGCTGCTATAAGTGGTGTGTAAAAAAAGAGATCTCGTATTTGTGGATTATTCATAACATCTTCGAAATCTTGCATGATAAAAACACTACCTAATCCACCAAAAAGCCCTAAAATTAACCAAGGTAATCTGGCTCGTGTAAGTTCCCAAACATTATCATCCGCTTCCACATCTTGAGAGATACCAGCAGCCATTTGATAATCTTTTTCTGCTTCATCTTTAATAAAATCTACCATATCATCGATGGTAACTCTGCCTAACAATACAGTTTCATCATCAACTACTGGAATTGCTTCTAAATCATACTTCTGCATAATTCTTGCAACTTCTTCACCTTCTGTGGCAACATTTACATAATCTACTTTTGGGATATATACATCTTTAATATAGGCTTTTGTTGAAGCGGTAAGTAAATCTTTTAGTGATAATCTTCCTTTAAGTTTTCCTTCTTTATCTACTACATAAATCGAATGAACTCTTGTAACTTTCTCTGCTTGTCGACGCATTTCACGAACACAGCCCGCGACAGTCCAGGTTTCTTTTACCTTTACAAGTTCTTTTGCCATTAATCCACCTGCAGTATCTTCTTCATACAACAAGAGTTCTTTGATATCTTCGGCATGTTTTTCATCTTCAATTTCTGCAATTACCTCTTCGGCACGATCATCAGGTAATTCTGCAATCACATCGGCAGCATCATCAGTATCCATTTCTTCTAACTCTTCTGCAATTTCTTTTACAGAAAGTTTTTCTAAAATTCGCTCACGAAAATCTTCTTCTAACTCCATAAGAGCTTCAGAAGTTTTTTCGCTATCTAATAATTTAATGATGTAAGTTGCTTGATATAAATTAAGCTCTCCGATGATTTCGGCAATATCAGCAAAGTGGATTTCACCAAGCATTTCTTGCAAATGAACGTCACCTTCACTTTCAATAAGGTGTTTCACTTGGTCGATAAACTTATCTGAAATCTCGAATGACATAGAATATTCGTTTATAGGATTTCTTTACAAACGCTCACAAAGATAACCAAAGAAATGAATTGCAGTTTACAATGATGTTAAATGAGTGAATTCGTTGCTTTTTCTATTAATATTGTAAGTTCTATAAACTGATCAACATCTAATTGTTCCGGTCTTTTGGTTAATATTTCCATTTCTTTAATTTCATCAGGTAGTTGAAATGTTTTTAGACTATTTCTTAAGGTTTTTCGTCGTTGACCAAAAGCTGTTTTCACTACCTTAAAAAAAAGTTTTTCATCACATGGTAGTGTGTAGATTTCCTTTCGGATTAATCGTAATACACCACTATCGACTTTTGGAGGAGGATTAAAAACAGAAGGAGGTACCGTAAATAGATATTCAGCATCATAAAATGCTTGCGTTAATACCGATAAAATTCCATAAGTTTTGCTTCCTGGTTTTTCGCAGATACGTTGTGCAACTTCTTTTTGAAACATTCCAGTAAATTCAGGAATTCGTTCTCGGTTTTCTAAAGTTTTAAAGACTATTTGTGATGATATGTTGTATGGAAAGTTACCCGTAATAGCAAATGGATTGTTTTCAAATAGCGTATCTAAATCAAATCTTAGAAAATCTGCTTCAATAACTTCAAATCTGCCTTTGCCATTTCTTATTTCAGGATGCTCTAATGGAAAATTAGTATTGAGATATTCAATAGACTCGGTATCCAAGTCCATAGCGATCAAATTTAAATCTTTTTGAAGTATGTACTTAGTGAGTACTCCCATTCCAGGACCAATTTCAATGACATTATTGTAATTCTGTAAGGTTAAAGTATCACCGATTTTTTTGGCAATGTTTTCATCTCTTAAAAAATGCTGCCCCAAATGTTTTTTAGCACGTACAGCAGTTTTCTCATAATTTACTTTATCATGAGATCCTTGCCTTTTGTTTTTTTTGAATTTAGATGACATGCTAAAACGATTTTATTTTTTCAGAAAGAGTTTTTTCAATTGCTATTCGATCTCTTTTTCTAAACCAGGAAATTTCAAGATCAATTTTTCCACCTGATTTAGTAGTGATATAAGGTTCAGAACCTCCTTTTGCAGGATGAAAATTCTCAATTTCTGAATACAAGATTTCATGGCGACCAATGAGCATATGATTTTCATCAAAACTTATCGAAGGATTGTTGGATCTGATAATTTGAAATGCAGCGATCACAAATAGGATGAAAAGAATACTTATAACGATCTTTTCAAAAAAGGAACTTTCTATAAAGAAAGAGACAATATTGATAAATAAACTTATGATAAAGACCGCAAAACCAGCACAAACGATCAGACCAAAAATTTTAATTGCGTATAATATGGTTGCTCTATAAGTCTTCAAAAGTCTATATTTTTAATCTATTGGTAAGAAGATCACTAATCCTTCCAATTATTGTTCACTAATAACTTCTAGTTCGGTTCTGAAGGCAACAAAATGTCCCGCAAACCTATTGGACTTGGCACGCAATTGCTCGGCATCTTCTTTATAATATTTTTCAAGGGTCTCTTTACTGTCTGTGGTATATTGTACGGAGTAGGTAATACCACCCATTTCTTCATCTACTAATACTTTGCTCATCAAAGCTTTACTGAATTTTCCTGTGGCCAACATTTCTGGAATGTGTTCATTTTTCATCCAGTCTAACCATTCATCGTTTTTAGACTCTTCTATATTAATAGTTACGTTATAAATATACATGCTGATAATCTTCTTTATATAGTGCAACAAAGGATAATTTGCTACAGAATGGCAAATTTACAAAGAAGCTAAGAGCTACTATTCCTTTAATAGTAATTTATTTAATAGAAAATTAAATTCAAGAGGTTTCTAGTTAATAGCATCACCACGTAAAGCACGATATTTTTTTCTTGCATCTACAAAATAAATGCTATCGGCGTGGTTAAATATTAGCTTTTCGTATAACTCTTTTGCTTTTTCAGGTTCATTCAGCACATTTACATACAGCTCTGCTAACCAATAATACGCATCATCAACCAAAATATCTTCTGGATAGAACTCAATGATTTTTAAGTAGTTTACTTTTGCTTTTTCAAACTCTTTTTCTTTTTCAAACAGCTTAGCTTGTCTTAAGAATGTTTCATCTTCTATTTTTTCGCCTTTATGATTCACTAAGATTTCTTCATATTTGGCAATGGCCTCTTGGTTCTTATTCTGAAAAGATAATAAGTCGCCTCTTGCAAAAATTTTCAATGCCGTTTGGGTAGAATCTTCTAAGGAGTTATCGCTAATGATAAGACTCAATTCCATCGCATCATTTGCTATTAGCTGAGAAGTAGAAGATTTTAAAACATCCAATTGGGTTTGCGCCCATGCAAAATCACCTTTATAATAACTAGTTTTAGCTACTTTAAAACGAGCATCTTGCGCTAGAAAATTATTTTTAAGTGCGTTTTGTACTTGGGTGTAATATATGAGAGCTTGATTAAACTTTTGATCAAGAACAAGGATGTCTGCAATTTTCATTTTAGCTCTTGAAGATTGAAATCTGGATAGTTTTTCTTCATCCAATAAACGTTTTAAAAAATCAATTGCCTGCTTCTTTTCATCTTGATTAAAAGCTAGAAAATGAGCATAATCGATTTGTAAACCTATGGTTTCCCTAGATTTTCCATAGGTATTAAATACATCATTGTACTGCGCATTAATTTCTTTATAATCTTTTTTTTCGGCCAGATCTGTTTTAGCTTTTAGAATAATTTTATGAGCAGTAAGTTTCATATCATTTCCAGCGGGTGCTTTCAGGATATAATCCAGAATCTGCGTAGCAGATTTTATATCCTTAGCTCCAATAGCAATTCTGGCAAGATCTATAATTCCCTGTAATCCTTCATCTTTACGTTTATAAATAGCCTTTTCTTGTACAAAAGCCTTTTTAAAATCTTTTTGCTGTACAAAAAGCCAGCTCAACATTTCATTATAAATGATATCTGGATTTTGTTGTAACTTTTTGATCAATAGTTTTCGAAATATCACATTAGCTTCATTAAGAGGATCTTCTGTGATGTATTGATTAAAATTTCGTTGAACGATATTTTTATAATTAGGTTGTATCAATAACAAAGAGAGGTAGCTATTGAACATTTTTTCCAATTTTCCTTGCTCTCCATAGATTTTCGCAAGCTGTACATTAAAGTTAGCACCTGGATTAGAGGTCATTCCTCTTTCATAAATCAAAGCGGCTTGATCTAATAGATTATATTTTTCAAAAGCTTGAGCTAGAGAATAAGCTGCGTTTACATTATTACTATTGAATACATTGATCGCTTTATCATAGTACATATTGGCTTTTTCCGAATTTGCCTGCACTTCATAATGATGTCCAAGTTCTACTAATAATTGAGCATTATTAGGTTTTCTTTCGATCTGTTTTTTAAGAATTTCTTCAGCCTTGTCAAATTGTTCTAATTGTTGGTATGATTCAACAAGACCAAGTAAATAAGTGATTCTATTTGGATTTCGAGAATGAAGTTTTTGATAAACGGAAAGAGCTTTTTCGTATTGACCTTGCTGCACATAATTCTTTGCCAATTGTTCAGATTGACCAAACATTGGAACAGATAATATTAGAATAATGCATACAATCAGAAAGCGCATTCTGCAAGTTTTTTTGTAAATATAGCAAAATGCGCTTTGATATTATGTTATCACTAGTGTTAAACTAGGATATTACTACTATTAAAAAAAAGCAGAATTAATCAATATATTCGAATCCACAGTAAGGAACTAATACATCAGGAATTTTAATTCCTTTAGGTGTTTGATAATTCTCTAGAATTCCTGCTAGTACCCTTGGTAAAGCTAAAGAACTACCGTTAAGGGTATGAGCTAATTGATTTTTACCATTACTATCTTTATATCTAAGTTTTAAGCGATTGGCCTGATAAGATTCAAAATTAGACACAGAACTAATTTCTAACCAACGATCCTGAGCTGTAGAGAAAACCTCAAAATCGTAAGTGAGTGCAGAGGTAAAACCAATATCACCACCACATAACCTTAAAATTCTGTAAGGTAATTTAAGTTCATTAAGAATTTCTTTTACATGAGCGACCATTCCATCTAATGCTTCATAAGAGTTTTCTGGTTTTTCAATACGAACAATCTCTACTTTATCAAACTGATGTAAACGATTTAAACCTCTCACATGAGCTCCATAGGATCCTGCCTCTCTTCTAAAACAAGGAGTATATCCAGTACAAGTAATCGGAAGATCACTTTCATTAATTAGGTTATCTCTGAATAAATTGGTCACAGGAACCTCTGCCGTTGGAATTAAATATAAATCATCAGCAGTTACATGGTACATTTGCCCTTCTTTATCCGGTAATTGTCCAGTACCATATCCTGAGGCTTCATTTACCAAATGTGGTACTTGATATTCTTTATAACCAGCTCCGGTATTTTTATCTAAAAAATAGCTAATTAATGCGCGTTGTAGTCTTGCGCCTTTTCCTTTATATACAGGAAATCCAGCACCAGTAATTTTTACTCCAAGTTCAAAATCGATAATATCGTATTTCTTTGCTAACTCCCAATGTGGTTGTGCCCCTTCTTCTAATACAGGAATATCTCCTTCTCTGAATACTTCTTCATTATCTTCATCGCTTTGACCATTCGGAACTGAATCATGAGGAATATTAGGAATCGTATATAAAAGCTCGGTAAGTTCAGCTTTTACTTCTGGAAGTCTTTTTTCTAAAGAATTCATACTTTCCTTAATTTGAGAAGCTTTTTCCTTTAGAATATTTGCTTTTTGTGGCTCTCCGTTCTTAAATAAAATACCGATTTCTTTATTCAATTTATTAGAATCAGCTTTTATAGTATCCAATTTGGATTGAGTAGCGCGTCGCTCTTCATCCAGATCAATTACTTTGTCTAAAACAGCAGCAGCGTCAAAATTCCTCTTGGCTAATGCTTTGATATATTCCTCCTTATTCGCTATGATTTGTTGTGCAAGTAACATTGTTTTTGTTTTGGGCGATTCCACTCGTTTCCTCGTGGTCGGGCTATTCGTTATATCTTTTATTTTATTAATGAAATTTTCAGATTACAAAAAAACAGAAATAAAAATAAAAGGATGCCACTACTATCCCTTTCGCATTAAAGCAGCAAATTTAAAGAAAGATAGAAAAACAAGCATAGTAATATGTGGGTAAAATTAGTATGTAGATCTATAAAAGTTTCTACTAAGATCATCTACTTTAATTTTAGGTTTTCTATAATCTAATACCAAAAAAGGAATATAAAAACATGTTTTTATCGAATAAAAATGCATTTTATCGATAAAAAATTTAATTATTTTGAAGTTTTTTCTTACATTTATAAAAAGAATAATCAATACACTTCCTATTATGAAACTAATATACTTTTTATTTGCAGTATTTTTTATTCACACAATCTCTGCCTAAGAACTAGATGACAAAGATGTAGTTATTGCTGATTTTACTAAAGGATATAACTATCTTTCCCCTTCAAGAATTTTTGATCTACTAGACGAAAAATATCAAGAAACAAAGACGCTCGATGAAATTGATCGTTTTCTGGATAGTACGAATCAAACTTTAGGTATGATCGAAGATTGCAGAATTTTGTCAGAAACAAAAGGCAAAAAATCATATATCATGCAAGCCGAAAAATCTTCGATGATTATGAAGTTTGAATTTTCTAAAGACAACAAGATTACCCATTATGAGACCGAAGTTTTAGCAGCTTCAATCCCAACATTTTAAAATATAAAGCCCCGATAAAACAAAAAGTAGACTGCAACTTCAGGTTGTGGTCTTTTTTGTGAGGTATTTTGTGAGATGATGTTTTTCTAAACTAATTGGACTTAAAAGGTAATTTGCAAGATATAATCTTATTCTTCATAAGTGGCAAGATCCTTTAGTAATTTATTGGCTTTAAGACTATTAAAATAAGAGTTCTCGATGATAATTTGTAGCATTTGCTTGCACTTCTCTAGGTCTTTTGCTTTTAAATATAAAAGCGATTTGTACCAATATCCTTTTTCTGCATCAATAAGATCACTATGAATTAAGGTATCCAAACTTGCCTCAGACTTGGCAAATTCTCCAGTTTCTATATGAGATATTGCTTTGTATATATATAAGGTACTATTTTCTGGATCTAACTCAAGTAATGTATCAATGTGTAATAATGCTTCTTTATAATTTTTGTTTTTAAAATTCCTTTCAGCTAAGCTTAGATCCTTTTGTACTTCTTTAGAATTTCTAGTTACGAGCGAAGGCAGTTTTTCCGTATTATAATTCGCATATATTTCATCAATAGTGTATGAATCATTTTGAGGATAAAAGTTGATAAGTATTGCAAATAGGGCAGCCGCCGCAATAGCAGAAAAGAAGGTTAATCTCCTTATTTTACCTTTACGTTTATGATTCGTGGTAGCTTTTTGTATTACTTGTTTTAATCTATCAGCATTATCACGATACAAGGTGGTATATTCTTCTACTTCGGTTGTGTCTATTTTTGAAGCGTAACTCCATTCTTCTTCATTCAGAGTTTCAAAAAGTTGTTTCTCCAAAAGAAATTTTTCTCTTACATCAGGATCAGTCTTAATTTTATCCAAAAAATTATTTCGTTCCTTTTCAGAAAGTTTATTTCTTAAAAAACGTTCAATTAATATGTCTTCTTCTAAACTCATAATTCTCTAAGTGAATTATACCTTTTGTCTTTTCTAATTAGCTCTGTCAGTCGTTTTTTGCATTTAAATACTCGTTGTCTAACAACCAGTTCAGAGGAATATTCTGTATTGGCAACAATTTCTTCATAGGGTGTTTTTGCAAAGAAAAGTGTTAGGATCTCTTTGCAATTACCAGTAATTTCTGCAAATTTTTCAATAAATAACTCTTGTCGCTTTTGTTCTACAAGGGCATATGAACTATCTACATATTCATCATGTACTTCAACYTTTTCTACATTTGTTACCCTTTTTTTATGAGAATTTAACTCTCTTCGCCATAAATTTTTACAAATCGCTATTAAATACGCATCAAAACTGCCTGAAATACTAAATTTTTCTTTCTTATATCGAATTATTATTTGAATAAGACCTTTCTGAAATATATCCTCTGCATCCTCTGTATTTCCACTATTAAGAAAGATAAATTTTTTAATCGAAGGGAAGTTCTTATCGTATATCTGAGTAATTATTTTTGAGTCTTCTTTAGCAAGCTCATGTAGAAAAAAATTACCGTCCATAAATAAATGTTAAAACACAAAAATAAAATTTTATACTTTTGCGCGGGTAACTTTTCAAACTTTTATGAAGAGTAGGGAAACAAATAACGTAAAAAAATGAGGAAAAACATTATTTTAGGAGTACTAAGCTGTTTGTTCTTGTTCGCTTGTGAGCAAAATGAAGAACTTACAGAAATCGAAACAATTACTACAAAGGCTTTTGGAAATTCTGGAGGAAATACGAATTCTGCAATTCCGGATTTAACTTATGAAGATGGAACTCCTGTGCATTATACCATTGAAGATATCGAAGTAGTGGTAATCTATGAACCAGGAACAACAGAATCTCAGAAGGCGGTAATTAGGGCAAACCATGCTACCGAATTTGGTCCAGTGCAGGTAACACCATGTTCATCAAACTCTAATGGAGAAACTTGGAGTTATCAAGATTTAGTGATTCACAATTGGCGGTTTGTACCCTACCCAATCTTAAATATTATGCACAAGCAGCATATTGAAGCGGAAGATCCGGTAGAAAGAGCTGCACTTGTTAGAATCAGTCATACGACATATCAAGTTAATGATCCAAATATTGTTTGTGATTAATTAAATATTGAGAATAAGCAAGATTAAATATATCATCTTTTTTTGGCTGCTTATAGGTTATGTATTACCTATAAGTGGCCAAAATTGTTATGAGCAATTTGTAAAGCTTAAAGAAGATAAAAAGGTATTTGAGGAGATCGAGATTGATAACCTCTTAGATTGTACAAGTGATACTGCTCATATCATTGAAATATCGCATTTTTTCTCTGTTCATTTTTATAAGAAAAGGAAATATAGCCTTGCTATAAAATATGCAAAGATTGAAGTCGATCATTTTACTGATCAGTTGAAAAATAGTGTTGCTTACGAAAATGCGTTATATAATTTAGGGAGGTTTTATTTTAAAAACAGAGAATTTACTAAAGGAGTTGTTTGCTTTAAAAATGTTATTGAAACTAATATTACATCAATTAAAGTAGCAAGATCTTATGGAGAGTTGGGTAAATATTTTAGACGAAAAGGAGAATTGTATATAGCCTTGGATTATTCTAAAAAAGGTATCTACTTGTTGGAAAAAGAACCAAGTAAGAACAATTCACTAGAGTTAAGTCTTTTGTCATTATACATTAATACTACAATTATTTGTGATGAGCTAAATACTAAAACATCCTCTGATCAAGGTGTTCAGTTACTTAAAAAAGCAGATAGTTTAATATTGTTAAATCCAAAAATACTTTCACAGTATAACTTTTATTCGCTAAATGCTACTTATGCAAATTTATATGCCAATAAATACTTGAATGATTTTAGCAAATCAAAATATTACTATACTAAAAACTTAGAAAAGGGAATAGAACAAAAAGATTCTTCATTAATTTCTAATTCGTATGTAAATCTGGGAGAGTTATATTATAATCGCCGGAATGATAGTGCTTTATTTTATTTAGAACAAAGTTTAGTATATAATACAGATGATATCAATAAAAAAGCGGGAAGTTATAGAAACATTGCAAATTATTTCAATGAACGTAAAAATTACGAATTAGCTCTTGAAAATATAAAAAACTCATTGAGTTGGAGTTTTGGACTTAATGGTAAGATAACCAATCAAGCTCCATCCGAACTACAATTGTTCGAAACCACCGATAGAAGAAACGTTTTTAGAGCGTTACGGAGTAAAATTACCATTCTATTTGGTTTATACGAAAAAAACCAAGATCCCAAGTATCTAAAAGAAGTGATCCATGCGGTAACAATTAGTGATCGATTGGTTACTGTTATTATCGAGAATAGTTTTGAGATTAATACAAAATTACTATGGCGAAAAGAAGCTTCAGATACCTATACTATGGGAGTACGAGCAGCTTATCTTTTGCAGGATAAGGTCGCTATGTTCCGTTTTATGGAAAAAAATAAAGCCTTATTGCTAATACAAGGGATTAAAGAAAATACGATTCAATATGATTTGCCAAAAGGATTATTGGACAAAAGATTAGCGCTAAAAGAGAGCATTTTAAGTTTAGAGAATAGCGTACACCAAAATCAAGATATCTACACAAAAGAGAAAGATTCTCTGTTCGAATTGAAAAAAATGTATCAAGCTTTTAATGATTCACTCTATAAAGTAAACCCCAAATACATTGATGAAAAATTAAGAATAGAACCGACTTTATTGTCAGATGTAAAAGAAAAGTTAGATTCCAATACTGTAATTGTAGCGTATGCCCTAGATGAACAAAATCATGAGGTGCAAAATATATTTGGACTTGTTATCACTTCTAAAAATACATTTAGTTTCGAAGTAAAAAATACCAATGATTTATTAATTAATTTAGATCAGTATCAAAGTTTGATATCCAAACCTTTAAAGAAGAAAAAAGAACTAAATTCCTTTAAAGAGGTTTCTTACTCATTATATCAACAATTGTTTCCTGGAGAACATCTTAAAAAATTGATCAAGAATAAACATTTGGTGCTTATTCCAGATGTTTCAATGCAAAACATTCCTTTTGAAGCTTTTAATGTAAGTGAGAATTCACTAAAATATTTAATAGAACAAAATGATATTAGTTATACATATTCTGCCTCTTTTTTAGAGCATAACAGTAGAACTAAAAGAAAAACAAACTCTGATTTTATAGGGTTTGCACCGATTCAATTTTCAAATGCAAATCTTCCTGAGCTAGGTACTACCGAAGAAGAAATCTTATCGATAAATACTATTGTAAAAGGAGATACATACCTATTAGATCAGGCAAGTAAAGAAATGTTTATGAAAAAGAGTGAGGATGCTAAAATTATACATTTGGCTACTCATGCAAACTCTGGTGAAAAGCCTGAGATTTACTTTTTTAAGGATACGATCAGACTTCATGAACTCTACACCTATAAAAATAATTCTGATCTCGTTGTGCTAAGTGCATGTCAAACCAATTTAGGAAAAATTAATAAAGGCGAAGGTGTCTTTAGTTTAGCAAGAGGATTCTTTTATTCTGGTGCCAATACGGTTGTTTCATCCTTATGGAATGTAAATGACACTTCTACTTCCAGTATCATGAAAGATTTCTATGAAGATCTGGACGCTTCTTCTTCTAAAGTTAAAGCATTAAGTAATGCTAAACGAAAATATATAAAAGAGCATTCATTATCTGAAGTATCGCCTTATTATTGGGCTTCTTTTGTATTAATTGGAGATACAAATCAAGTCTTTGAAAACAACTTCACAGCCTATTATATCATAGGGTTCCTAATTCTTATCTTCTTTATTTTTATTTTTTTTAGAAAAAAAGGGTAACAAATTTCAAAAGTGTGAAGAGTAGGTAAACGAAATTCATTTTGAAAGATCCAATTCTGATTTATAAAACGAATAATTTTTAAGAAAAGTTAAATTCTAACGATTAAGAAGATCGTACGCTTCTTAAACGCGACTTTCTTTCTAAGTGATTTCTAAAAACAAAGGGAATAATGAAAAAACGAGGCACAATTTATCCTCAAAAAGCAAACCAGCATATGATACTTGGAGCTCAATCGTAAGAACAAGTAAAACCTGGAAAATTGCCAAAGCTAGAAGACTTATAGTTGGCTAGTAATAGCAAAGGGAAAAAGATTCAAAAAACAATACTTAAGTAACAGTAATGCAGAGCAGATTTTGCTTTGTGTATGGATACGTATTGCCTTAGTTGTAGTATTTAATTCTTGAAGAAACTGGAAATAATTACTGGTTTTATAACTGTATTGACACAAACTCTGAGTGTCATTAAATGTTCGGAGACATCATTCAATTTTAAATTAATTATTATGAAAAAATCGTTGTTAAGCTTAGGGAAAGTACTAACTAAATCAGAACAAAAAAATGTTGTTGGAGGTGCTACCATAACACATTATGATCCTTATTGTGATTTATATGAAGGGCAAATAAGACCTGGTTGTCCATGTGTACAGGGATCAGCTTGTATGACTGTAGATTATGAGCGCATGGTGCCGGTTCCAGGAACATGTCAGGGAAGTGTTTGTGTGGCATAAAACCTTATTTCAAAAAAGTTGTGGTTAAATACTTCTTTACACAAGAGCTCTATCCTTGAGCTCTTGTTTATCACAACTTTGATACACTACTTTTTTATGTCTTAGTCAACATCTTTAAAATAGAAAATTGATATCGTAATAAAAGGGCTTCACCTCATGATTACTAATACTTTGGAATACAAAAACAATCAAAAAATAATTCACTTTATGAAAACTTTAGTGTTGAGCATTATTTTAATGCTTATATCTATAGTATCTGTGTTTTCACAGGAACTACCTAAGATTACTCCGCCTTCACCCGAGGCATCTTCAATGACAAAGTTTACAGATGTACCTGTGACTTTAAGTAATGGAGCAGCAAATATATCTGTTCCTATCCATACCATAAATTTAAAAGGGATTTCCATTCCTATAGCTTTAAACTACCATACAAGAGGTGTTAAAGTAGATGAAATAGCATCTAGAGTCGGAATAGGTTGGGCTTTAAATTATGGTGGCATAATTTCAAGAACTGTATTAGATAAACCAGATGATGGTGGTAGATGGGGATACTTGAAAAAAAATCATGAATTCGAATATATAGATTCTACAACACAAGAAGCAGTTTTTAATGATTATTGTGCTTCAGATGGTCAATTGGATCTTGAATCCGATGTGTTTAATTTAAGTATGGGAGATGTATCTGCTAGTTTTTACTTCAGTCAGTCTGATATAAATAATCCTATCCTTAAAAAGTTTGATGATATTAAAATTACTGCAAAATGGGAAAATGGAATCATTGTAGGATTTATAGGAAAAGATAAAACAGGAAATACATTTTATTTTGGTCAATCAAAAGATGGATCTATAGAGTATTTTTCTGAGAAAGAAGTGGATAATACATCCGTATATAGAACTACAGGAGGAATAGAATATGGTATAGGAAACGAGCAGATATATAAGACATATAACTCTTGGCATCTCATAGAAATCGAAACTATTTATGGGGAAAGGGTGGAGTTTGTTTATGAAGCAGAAACGGTAAACTATGTTAGTAAATTTTATGATTCATACATTCCTCAAAATCCAGGATCGCCAGATGCGTGGTTGAACGGTTGGAGACCTATTAATGAAAGTCAAAAACAATGTATGTTCTCTAAAATTAGAGAAAAACAATATCAATTAAGTGAGATAAGATATGGAAATGGAAATAGCCCAAAAGTAAACAAAGTTTTATTTCATAAATCAAGAAATTCTAGATTGGATTTAACTGGTAGTTTCGCTCTAAGAAGTATTGAAGTTAGGGATCTGAATGATAAGTTTATCAAATCTTATGATCTAAATTATACTTATTCTCATAATACAGTCACTTCAGGGTATTTGACATCATTAGTTCAACTTGATCCTCAAAGTCATTATCGATTAATGCTAAGTTCTGTTCAGCAAAAAGATGAAAACAATAACTTTTTACCTCCTTATGAATTTGAATATGACGATCAAACATTACCAAATAGATTTTCGAATTCTAAAGATGTTTGGGGATATTTTAATGGACAAAATAATGGGCAATTTTTAACATTAAATCCGTATAACCCCTTAATTCAGCCCAATAGAGAAATTCACTTGGATAAATCCGAAGCTGGAATATTAAAAAAAGTAACTTATCCAACAGGTGGATATAGTGTATTTACTTATGAGCATAATGTCGCTAAACCTTCATATAGTATGAGTGGTTTTTTAACCTATGATTTTAATCCAACGAAATCGGGTAATGTTGGTTTATCACATATTGAATTTAGGACACATTACGACGGTCAATTTTATGCAAAACCGTTTACAGTARATAATATAGTTCGAGATAAAGTAACCACAAATATTTGGTTTGATGATGAAAGGTATTGCTTAGAAAATGTATGGGAAAGAGGTTGTAAATTTAGAGTTACCATTGCAAATAGTAACGGAACTTCATTTATGGAGCTTTTTAAAGGCCAAAATCAAGTTGTTTTACCTAATGGAAATTACGTACTCAAAGTAGAACCTAAGGATAACGCGCATACACCACTAGATCTAAATGCTCTTGATGGTTTCAGTGTATCCTTAAGTTGGAGAGAAGCACTTGCAAGTACCAATGATTTAGTATATGGACCGGGAAAAAGAATTCAAAAGGTGGAGTTTTTTGATTCAGATAATAAGCCTATTTCATCAAAAGAATACGAATATACAAATCCAGATGGGACTTCTAGTGGAGTATTAATTGGTCTTCCTGATTTTTATTCTGTAGCGGCTTTATCGCAACCCAACTATCAATTCCACACCGGTGTAATGGCAGGTAGTAAAACCAATATTTATCAAACAAATCAAATTGCGTATGCTAATGTTACAGAATACTTGGGAGAAAAAAATAGTAATGCAGGAAAAACCAGACATCAATTTACGGCCTTTTTAGATGGAGGATTATTTTATAGATATCCTTATAGTACTCCAAATGATAACGGTTGGTTAAGGGGGAAAAATATTAAAACTGAATACTACAAATATAATAGTGCCTCAAGTGATTATACGTTGATAAAAGAAGTTGAAAACAAATATCTATATGGAGGTTCTCCAGATGAAAAAGTTTTAACCGGTGATTTTATAAAGTTTGACTATAATCCTAATCAAATTAATTACCATAAGTTCATCAAGTTTGTTCCTATACATACGAAAACCATTTTTAATAATACTTCTGGAGGTATAGGAGAAACTGGTTGGAACTCTGCAAGTATTGAGATTTGTACTTTTCAAGACAATCTGATTCACTACCGAACTTCAGGTACATTCGATCTATTAAGTACTACAGAACGTAATTATTTGAATGGTAAAGTTCTGGAAAGTAAAACAGAACACTCTTATGATTATAGTAGTCATTACCAGTTAAAAAGTAGCGAAATGACAGATAGTAAAGGAGATGTTTATAAAACTGAAAATGGGTTTAACCAAGCTTTAATGAATTTAAATAGAGTACAACCAGTTACTTCAACTGCTTACAAAAACAATACAAAATTAAGTGTTCAGCATACATCATATGCTAATTTTGGACAAATTTTATTGCCAGAAAAAATCCAAACTAGTAAAGGTAATCAGATAATTGTTGAGGATCGGGTAGTATATCATAGTTATGATGGAAATGGCAATCCTGAAAGAGTTAGTAAAAAAGGAGGTGTCTCTGTCTACTATCTTTGGGGATATCATGGAACACAACCAATTGCTAAAATAGAAGGAGAAGCGTGTCAATACATTTATCAGCCGAATAAGAGGAGATATGTGCTTAGCTGTTCAAGAACAAACCAGCAAAATCAAGCAATTATAGATGCGATTAATGCTTCAAATGTAGATCAAGATGAAGCTACTGAAAATATACTACGCACTCATTTAACAACTTTACGCAATGTTTTTCCCGAAGCACAAGTCACAAGCTTTACATATGATCCTATGATAGGAGTAACCAGTATTACTGATCCAAGAGGAGAAACGGTGTATTATCACTATGACAACTTTAACCGATTAGAGTTTGTGAAAAATTCGAAAGGTGAGATTTTAACTGAACAGAACTACAACTATAAAAACCAATAGCAAGATGAAAAAGATATTTATAATACTGCTACTCTTTCCGTTTGCTATGTTTTCACAAAGTCAAACAGAAAACTATACCGAAACAAGAACATATAAAATACCTACCACCACTCCGATTATAGAGTATGATAAAGATAAAGTTTTGTCTACGGTTCAATATTTTGATGGATTAGGTAGGTTAAAACAAACTGTGGGTGTTGAAGCAGGGGGAAAAACAGTTTCTAAAAATGTAATTCCGATTGATTGGACACTAAACAATACGGGACCTACAGATTTTTATACTGCTGGTTCTGCTACAGAAAACAAAATAATTAATGGGGCAACACCATTTGGAAATACAGATTTGGTATGGGAGTGTATTCCGGATGCTGCATCTAATTTTGATGGTGGATGGAATACTCGATTTTTCTCCATTGATAATACAAAGACCTATCAATACGCGGTTTGGGTTAAACGTACAGGTTCTCAAGCTGGAACTACCTATCATGGTACTCAAAATGTAAATAATCTAAATGGTACAGAAAATAGCAACCCATATTTCTGGGCTGGTGATTTACCGCAACTAAACACTTGGTATCTTATGGTTGGGGTTATACATCCGCATAGTTATACAGGTGGTGATATAGGAGTGAGTGGTGTATATGATATAAATGGTAATAAGGTAATAGATGGAACCGAGTACAAATGGCGTCCTGGACTAAATCAAACACGCTTTAGAAATTACTTATATTATTGTACAGATACAGCAGTACGTCAATACTTTTGGAGTCCAATAGCTCAAGTTGTTGATGGAACAGAGTTGTCTATAATAGATATGGTAAGAAGAAAATCTACATTTATTACTGAAGAAAAAGCAAGTGACATCGTTACACATGTTGCCTATGATGATTTTGGTAGACAAGTAAAAGAATATCTACCGTTTGCTGATCAAGCTAATAATGCTAATATTAGAATAGGGGATATAGAACAAACCACTCAAAGGTA
The DNA here is from genome assembly GCF_019295435.1 of Aquimarina litoralis. Taxonomy (GTDB): domain Bacteria; phylum Bacteroidota; class Bacteroidia; order Flavobacteriales; family Flavobacteriaceae; genus Aquimarina; species Aquimarina litoralis_A. Next base: position 35,890 of record NZ_WEKL01000107.1, on the reverse strand, counting down.
TTATCAGCAAAAGTATGAAGCAGATTTTGCAGGAGTATCCTTACCAACGGATATTAATGCTTATAGTGAGAAGGACATAGAAGATTCTCCTCTTGGTAGAGTCAACAAACAAGCAGCACCTGGTACAGATTGGAAATTGGGGAATGGTCATGAAATCAAATTTGATTATGATGCAAATTTGGCGAATGAAGTTAAAATTTACGAAGTAACTACCAGTTTTGCTAACAATACCTATATACCAACATTACAAGGTGGAACTACCTATTATACACAAGGGCAGTTATACAAGACCGTGACTAAGGATGAAAATTGGATGTCTGGACAGACTTATACATATGATCATACCACAGAAGAATTCAAAAATAAAAGTGGACAACTTATCTTAAAACGTACCTATAATAGAAATCAAAAACATGATACGTATTATGTATATGATGACTTTGGAAATTTAACCTATGTGATTCCACCAAAAGCAGAAGGAACGATTTCAAAACCAAATACTACTACGTTAAAAGAATTATGTTATCAATATGTATACGATTATCGTAATCGATTGGTCGAAAAGAAAATCCCAGGTAAAGATTGGGAGTATATCGTATATGATAGTCAAGACAGGCCAGTATTAACGCAAGATGCCAATTTAAGATCGAGAAATAAGTGGTTGTTTACAAAGTATGATAAATTAGGAAGAGTCATATACACTGGTAAATGGACAGATGGAGATCATTTTTCAAGAGCTGAACTACAGAATGAGGAAATCATAAATGACACCAGAGTTAATGAAGATAGAACTACTGCGGTACAGAATTATGCAGGGCAAAGTTATAATGGAATCCCAATGTTTTATACCATGATACTTCTTCCAGATTCTGATGTTGAATTACATACCGTAAATTATTACGATACTTATGTGGATGTACCAATAGGTTTTTCTGCTCCGGTAAGTGTATATGAGCAAGATGTTACCACTAGGACAAATGGACTGGCTACAGTATCAAAAACACGTGTGTTAGAATCTAATAGTTGGATTACCACAATTACCTATTATGATCAAAAAGGTCGTCCAATTTATGTGTACAGTGATAATCCTTATTTGGGAACTGTAGATATTATGGAAAGCAAGCTTGATGATTTTACAGGGAAAGTATTAGAAACCAAAACTACCCATAAAAAAACAGGAAAAATAGATATCGTTACGGTTGACCGCTTTGAATATGATCATATGGATCGATTGGTGAGTCAAACCCAACAAATTAATAACCAAATATCTGAGCGTATTGTAAAAAATAACTACGATGACTTAGGTCAGTTGGAAAGTAAAATGCTGGGTAATGGAACCAAAGCAGGATACACAGACGTAACTAGTGGACTTACAATTAGTAATAATGAGATCACCAAAATAAGTGGTGGTGGTTGGGCCGTAGGTTTGGCAACCAAGGGAAGTATCGATGGCAATGGATATGTAGAGTTTATAGCTAACTCGGATAATACTCCTATGATGATAGGTTTATCCAATAGTAATAGCAATGCACACTATTCTACAATTAATCATGCGATCTACCTGTATTGGACCAAAAGGCTGATCATTTATGAAAATGGTAAACATAAAGGAGAGTATGGCAAATTTGTAAAAGGAGATGTTTTTAGAGTAGAACGTATTGGTAATACCATCCATTACAAAAAGAATGGAGAAACCTTTTATGTTTCTAAAACTGCTTCTTTTGGAAGTTTGCTAGGGGACATATCAATGCATACTAATGGTGCAAAAATCAAGAACTTTAAAATTGTAGACAATAATCGTGGTTTGCAGAAAGTGGATTATGACTATAATGTGCATGGTTGGTTAACCGCTATAAACGAAGATGGAAATAGCGATAATGATCTGTTTAATTTTAGCTTAAAGTATAATACAGGTAGTGAGGCTGCTAAGTATTTGTATAATGGAAATATTGCGCAAACTACTTGGCAAACACAAAATATCGACCCTGGCACTAAATCTTATGTTTATAATTATGATGCGTTAAACAGGATTATAGGAGCACATGGAACTGCCAGTGACAAATATGATTTGGATGAAATAGGCTACGATAAAAATGGGAATATTTCTAATTTAGTTAGATTGGGGCACACAAATCAGGAAGCAACTGTTTTTGATGTAATGGATGATCTAACGTATACCTATGATAGTGGTAATAAATTACTAGCAGTAAATGATCATGAAGGTATTCCATTTGGTTTTAAAGATGGGAATACCAATGGTAATGACTATAGCTATGATACTAATGGTAATATGACCAAAGATTGGAATAAAGGAATTTCTGACATCTACTATAATCATCTTAATTTACCTACTGGTATTGACTTTGGTGCTATTGATGATAGCACTATTAATTATGTCTATGATGCTACAGGGGTGAAGTTGAAAAAATATGTAGTAAATGAAACTACAGGAGCAGAAACAGAAACTTTATACGCAGGTAATTACGTTTACGAAAACGGAGAATTACAATTCTTTAATCATGCAGAAGGGTATGTGCAAAAGGATAATTTAGGAAAATACAACTATGTTTATCAGTATAAAGATCATTTAGGTAATATCCGTTTATCATTTACCGATAGTAATGATGACGGTGAAATCACAACACCAACTACAGAAATCTTTTATGATGATGCTAGTAATACGGCTGGATGGGATAGTGTAGGAGCTTTGTATGGTTCTTCTGCTATTATCGATGGTAAACATACCGTATCTGGCAGCAAGGCAATCAAATTATCAAAAAACGGTTCAGGAGAAGTATACGCCCATAGCAATAATTGGATTACTATAAACAATACTGTGGTTACAGATTATATCTTTTCTGGTTGGATTTATATAGAGGCCCCAAGTAGTGCATATGGTAGAATCTTGTTATTTATGAATGAGAATGAAGAAACAGGATACTCTACGCAGATAGCAGAAGCCCCTAGATTGCGTCAAACAAACAGATGGTTGTATGTAGAAAAGCGAGTAACGGTACCTGCTAATATCGATAAATTGAATCTGCGTTTAGGTATCTATACAGGAGGCTCCAAAGTAGAAGGTTGGTTTGATGATTTACGTATTACCAAAGTAAATGATGCCTCCTATAGCGAAATTTTAGAAGAAAAGAATTATTATCCTTTTGGATTACCACAAAAAGGATATAACACAATGATTTCTTCTCATGGGAATAGTGCAGCACAAAAGTTTGGATTTACAGGAAAAGAGCATCAAGATGAATTGGGACTTGGATGGATTGATATTACAGCGCGTAATTATGACGCAGCTTTAGGTAGATGGATGAATATCGATCCATTAGCAGAAGAAATGCGCAGACACAGTCCCTATAACTATGCTTTTAACAACCCTATTTATTTTATGGATCCTGATGGAATGAAACCTCAAGATTGGATAAAAAATTTGGAAACAGGTGAAGTGAAATGGTATGATCAAAAGGGAGACTATGCTATTTCAGCTGCTGCCCAAAAAGATGGTAATTTGGATCAAGGGTCTATTTTGGGTCTTTCTGACGATGTAAAAAGTAAATATAAGAATCTTGGAGAATTTTTCTTTGGAACTAAAGGAGAAACGTTCTCAGATCAAATACAAATACTAGAACAACAGAACGAATATTTAAGAGAAGTTTCTAATGCTATAAATGAAAAAGCAGGGGTTGAGTATACTGGAAAGGATTTTATTTCGAAAGACCTAACACATATGGCTTTAAAATCGATTTTCATGGAGAATGTGTCTTCTCAAAAAAATGTAAATAATCTACAAACAAAAGTTGATGACTTTATAATGAAGAAAGTTAAAAGTAAAGCAGAAGGCTATGTGACAGGTAAGCTTGAAAAGTGGTCAAAATTAGGTAAGAAAACAATGCCAATTTTTGAACAGTTATTGAAATCACAACCTGCCGGAGATGGTACTAGAAATTCTGAATTTAGACGAAAAGCAGTTAATGCATTTAATAGTAAAGTAAAGCCTTTATTAACATATAAAACTTTGGATGCTATTTCAAAGCATCAATATAATTGATGATATATTAACTATTGAACTAGCTCGGAAATCATTTCCGAGCTAGTTTTTTATAGAGATCGTTTTTAAACCTGTAAATGTTGCTTTCTAAATTTAGAAGGTGTTACTCCTTCAAATCGTTGAAAGGTTCTATTAAAAAAAAGTCATAAATTCTAGACTATCTTCGAAATAATTATGGATTCAATTTCCTCTTGATTTTTTATGATTATTTTTTTTAAATAATTAGATCGTCTCCTATAAAATACGAGCAGTTATCTATACGATACATATATGATTTTCTAGTCATAAGTGAATTTATATATTTGTTAATTCTAAAGCTTGTTTTAAGGCAAACTCTGAATTAACTTTTATCTCTGGTATTGTTCCATGCCTATTTTTATCACTTGCTCCAATACGATAAAAATGTTTCGAAGAAATCCCGATATTTAATTTAGAAAAAGGAAGTTCTACATTTATTACTTCACCAAATGAAACAGCATGTCCACCAGTTTCTTGTCCAATAACTGTTCCCATATCATAATGTTTAAAGCACCAAGAAAAATCAGATGCAGATGAGTAGGTTTTTGTATTAATAAGTAAATATAAACTGTTTGAGTAACGCAAAGGTTCATTACGGAGAGGATGTAACTGCGCTATGTTAGTTGTTATCTTTCCATTAGGAATCGAGTTGCTTTGATTATAAAATGTTGAATCAATATACCCTTTTTTCAAATAGTATTCATAAGCCTTTTTCTGTTATTTGCCTGATTTTGCTAAGGATTTATAGTATTGATTAAAAGGTTTGTTTGCTATGTATTGAAATAGTTCATCCCCAAGTTGAGAATTACCTCCACTATTATCTCTTATATCAATTATAAGATGTTCTGTATTAAGATTTGAAATTTTGGTAAAAGTTTTGATCAGAAACTCTTTGAAGGATGCAAGATCTCTAAAGGAATTGAAATCTATGATACATACCTTACCATTATTAAGAAATTTTGCAGAATAGTTGTTTGTAGATATATCATTAGGATTGTTTTTTAGTCTTTTGTAGGATTTAAAATCTATTCCTTGGACATAATGTACACTTTGTTTATTGTTGGATTCAATCTGAACCTCATAAGATCTGCAAAATCCAAATTGACTATAGAATAATTCTGATAATGTATACTCAATTCTTTTAATTTTAAACTCTTTTGTCTCTCCACTCATTAAGTCAACAGAAGAGTCTATTAATTGCTCAGTATGAATTCCATTGACCGCAATAACTTTTGAGCCCTCTTGAATAGTAGAATCAGAAGACGCTTGTATAAGAATCTCTTTGTCTTTATCATTTATAGTAGCTTTAAAGGGTAAAAATTTTTGTTGAAGTCGATAATACTCTCTAGGAAATTTAGCAAAAGTGTGGCCGTCATTATAAAGACCCATTAATTTACTAACATTGTTATAGTGTTTGTAAATTGATATACTATCATTAATAATAAGACTCTTTATTTTTTCAAATTCAGAATATATCAAAGGTTTTGAAACATAATTATATGGGTTAGGATGAACCTCTTCTATATATTTTTTTAGTGTGTCTATCTCTGAAAGTGCTTCCTCTTTAGAAATCAATGTTTCTTCAAAACAAGCTTTCTGACCTATATTCTTAAGCGGGTTCATTGCGCTTAATGCTGATAAGAATAAAACTCCTAAGAATAAACTATAATTTTTTCGGTTCATAGTTTTTATATACTTAATAATTAATAAACTTTAAATGTGGGAATGATTTCAAACTAAATAAGAATTCATATCAATTCTGGTTATTGTTTATTTATCAATTTTCAAATTGAATTATTCTATTAACTAAAATGATATTTTGTAGCTTATGTTTGGGATAATTATGGCTTCTACATTTGTATACCGCATTCGTTTATTGGTTACCTATACTATTTTTTTTGTATTTGGAAATTCTCGTTATATTTTATAGAAGATATTTATGGAGTAGTATCCTAATAGTTGTTTATTCTAATATTTCTCCTTGCTTAACTTTAAGAACAATAGAATTATTTATTTCTCTTATATCTGCCAAAGGATCAGAATCTAAGACTAAAAAACTTGCTTCAAAACCTTCTTGCAAATGACCAATATTTCTGTTTGGGAGTGTTGTCTTTGCAGCATTTTCAACCCACATTTTTAGAAGTTCAAGATTGCTAAAAATGTTTAAATCGTAAAGGAGTTGGAATTCGCCAACTGAATTGTCATTAAACATATCAGATCCAATAGCGAGAGTTACTTTTTCTTCTTTAAATATCTTTAGATTTTGTTTAATATTATCAAGTAAATCTGTGTAAAGTGAATCTTCTTTTTTTCTGTTAATCAATGATATTGTAGTGGTAACAACCGTATTCTTTTTCCTTGCTAAAACTACATCTTCTCGAGGTACTATATTACCGTTAAATATCTCAGGGAAGTGAGCAATTTCGTCCACACCAGATTTAACTGCTACATGAAAATCATGGGCGGTTTCCACATGCGCACTTACCCGTAAATTATTTTCATGAGCTTTTTTAACAATTATAGGAACTAGAGCTGGATTTAAACCTTTTTTTCCAAAAAAAGTAGTATCATTTTTTCGTTTTTCATATTCTTCAGAATGAAGAAGCATTATTTTAATAAAATCAGGTTTAAAAGATAAAATATGGCTCCATTTATTTTCTAAATCGTTCTGATTATCTATCGTAAAAAAACCATGTGATTCGATATCATCTAATGTGTCAAAGAGACCTTCAAACCAACCTGATTCAAGAAACCATTCACGTAATGCTACAGGATGACCACCAGTTGCTGTAAGAGGCGCATGAGCCATACTAATGTCTATTCCATTTGGTTTATTGTAATGATGCATCAATGGGTCAATCTGTTTTTTTATGGAAGAAAGTTGTTTTACATAAAATACACCATTTTTAAGGTAAGAGTTAATCCGTTTTTCTAGCTGGAATGCGCTTTCCAGATTATGGTTATGTGCTTCAGCAAATGGAGGAATGACATACTTCCCTTTTAAGTTTATAATAGTATCATTTAATTCATTTTTATTCTCAAACGATAATATACCGTTTCGAACCCATGCAGTTTTCTTTTCAAAAGTGTTTCCGTTGAACCAATTGCCATTTTTCAACTCCATTGTTAAGCTCTTGGGATTGATATAAGATTCTTTTTTATCTGTATTTTCTTTACTCTGACACGAGACTAGGAAAAATAGTACGATAAGAGTATAATAAACATTAGTTTTCATAACATGGTTTTTTATATGTTTTGTAAAAGATTTTTATTTTGATCTACTAGTTAAAAAGCTATTTTGTAGCTTATGTTTGGAATAATTATGGCTTCTTTAAATTTATCAACTGTATTGGTTTGTAGATTAAATCTGTGACCTTGAAATTCTTCAAAATTTGTGGCATTTAAAACCTTGAGAGATAGTCTTTGAGTGGATTTTTGTTTATTCCATTCATAGTTAATAGTAAAATCGGTTAAGAATGCTGTTTTTGCCTGTTGAGTAAATGGATTTGCATCATTATACACTACATCACTTTGTAATATTGATGCTTGGTTGTCTATCGGCGAATATCGATTACCTCCTTGTACACTCGCTCTAATATTAATTCCTAATAAACTTTGTTTGCTTTTACCAAATCTAAATTCCTTACCAGCCAGCGCTGTAATTAAAAAGCTTTTGTTAAACCTTGTGTTGAACCATTCATTGGTATCAGTTTTGTATTTCGAATCAAATATGGATCCAGATATCAAATAATAAAACCCATTATTCATATATTGTTCTAAGGTGATGTCTATCCCATAATTTTGTCCTTTACCTGCATTTATATATCTGTCTGTAATAAACCAATCTTGTTCCAAGTTTATAAGAGAGGTAGTGGTATTAGTCACTATAGGAATGTCAAATAAATATTGAAAATAAGGCTCAACTTTTAAGTGTAAATTTTTTGAAATATTCCAATCGTATGCCAGTACAAAATGATGAGCTTTTGAAAGTTTTAATTCTCTATTGGCTTGGACATTATTGATATCTATGGTTCTGGCGAAGTAAATATTTAAAGGTTCTATCCTGCTATGCAGACCATAACCAAAACTTACTGCATTATTTTCATTAATTTGATGGCTTGTACCTAATCTTGGTTCAATAGAAATGCTGTTATTTAAGCTAAATAGCTGAGCATTAATGCCTAGATTGAGTTTCCATTTTTTAAAAGACAAAGAAGATTGAGAATATAAGGATACTAATGAACTAAATCCATTTTCGGAAGCTATGGTGTTCAAAGTATTTGTGTTTTCATCCCTTTCTTTCAAATCGATATGATAAGCCAATCCTCTATAGGTTATTCCTGTTCTATGAGTATGTTTTGTACTAAATTTTTTGTTTAAATAGGATTTGAATATGATATTATAGTGATTATTGTTTATTTCGTTTTCAGGCTGTAATTGTGATTGACTGTTTAGTCTATCAGTTTTTAAACTGATGCCATTTGTCGAAGTTGAAATAGTCGTGTTTAAATACGCAGAATTTTTAAGGCTTAATCTGTTATTTATACCAAAAGCACCCATGTATTGACTTACATCTTGTTGTTCGATATCTTCATAATACACTTGATTATTGAGATCTTTTTCTGGTAGTGTTTCTGAATTATCTACCAAACCAATTCCCCAAACAGAAAACAACCCTGCTTTTTTTGTTGGTAAATTTAGTTTGAACGATATATCCTGATAATTTATATCTCCTGAATCATCTGGTAGTAATGGAGAAATAAGACCTAGAGTTGAGTATCTATAATTGGCTAGGTAAGAAGCACCTTTTTCTTTTTTACCTAGAGGACCTTCAGAAGTTAAATCTATGCCTATTAGACCGGCTTCTATACTATGTTCGTGATCAACAGAGTTTCCATTTCGCATTTTTATGTCAAAAACACCTGATAAAGCATTGTTATATTCAGCGGGAAAAGCACCAGTAAGAAAATCAGAGTTGGCTAACAAATTACTACTTAATGCTGTTAACCCACCACCACCAAAAGCACTTAAATTTGCAAAATGGTTAGGGTTGGGTATTTCTATACCTTCAATTTTCCATTGTAAATATTTGGGTGCATTACCTCTAACAATAATAGCATTATTACCAACGTTACTTGTAGCTACTCCAGGGAATGAAGATGCTAAACGAGCAGGATCGTCAAAACCTCCTGCATATCTACTGGCTTCTTCAACGCTTAACATTCTTGCGCTTACCGTTGCCATTTTATTAATTGGTTTTTCTTTCCTTGTTTTAGGGCGTATAATAACTTCGTCCAGCGCATAAGGACTTTCTGTTAATTCAATAGTTAAGTTTACTTCCTTAGCCGAAGTAACCACTATTTCTGGGATTATTAATGGTTCATATCCTAAGAAAGAAACTTCAATATTATAACGCCCCACAGGTATGTCTTCGAGTATAAAATTACCTTCAATATCTGTAGTAGTTCCTATAATTGGTTGGACGTTCAAAATCGCAACCGTAGCATATGGAATTGGCTCTTGAGATGCATTATCGAATACATGTCCTTTGATAGTTTGTGTAAACTCTTGTGCTTTTACTACTGTTATAAATAATAGTAATAACCAAAACAAATTTTTATTAAGCATAATTAGTTATGTTAATTTTGAGATACAAAACTAACTAGTGAAGTATGCTAAATTGTTCGTTTTTATATAAGAGAACCTATTTTTTAATAAAAATGTAAAATATTGACAATCAATTATTTAAAATAAAAAAAGGTTTGTTTTTATAAAGTAGAACGTGATTTTTTATATTCTGAAGGTGTTTGGTGTGTAAATTTTTTAAAAGTAGTATTGAAAGCAGTTTTAGAATTAAAACCAGATTCGAAAGCAATACCAAGAATGGATAAGTTGTCATTACTCTTATTGGCAAGAAGTTCTTTTACAAGTTCAACACGATATTTGTTTACAAACAAAAAAAAGTTTTTATTAAAACCAACATTTATCAAATATGATAATTGATGTGGGCTTAAATTAATTAATTTGGAAAGGCTGATTAATGATAAATCCGAATCCAAAAATGGTTTATCTTTTTCCATTATTTTAATAAGTTTTTCTTTTAAAAATATCAATTCATCATCATCGATTACTTTTTGCCGCTCAATATTGGTTTGGCTTTTTGTTTGTATAATTTGAATACGCTCGGTTTCATTTAGCGTAAAAATTTCTTTCTGCTTTAGTGCATTAAAAGCGATGAAAAATATTATAAATAATACAAAGGTGTTAGCGAATAAATTTAAGTCGTTTTCACTAAAGAAAATGTTGTACCCTGCAATAAAAAAAGATAATGCTAACAAAGCATAAATGATGTGTTCCAGCCATTTGAGATCTATCTCGACAGTATTTGAAGAAAATAAACGAATACTTTTTTTATGATGTTGAATCTTTATATAAGAATACGTAATAAAGTATATGGCTTGTAATACAATAAGACTGATAAGCGCAGTAAATAAGGTTTTATTGGCCGGGTATTGTTGTTCAAATAGGAGCACTATTAGCAAAATAAAAGGGGAGATGAGATGTAACAAATCTCTTTTTTCAAATCTATAATCAGGATTGGTAAAATATACTGTACTGTAATAAAAAACTACAGGAGTTAGAAATTGAAAAAATCGGACTGGTAAAAAAGAAGAAATATCCTGAGTAAAATCAAGCTTTGTGAGTTTTAAAATTTCATCTAACCAAAAAGTAGAAAATAGAAGTGAGAAAATACCAAGCCAAAAATTAGCTTTTTTATTCGCGTTTAACGGATTTGTAATTAATACAAAAAATAGTAAAAAAAGCCCACCAAATATTAAAATTACAACTATTGTATTCATTCGTTCCAATACTATTTTTGACTTCCTAAGTAAAAATAAATATATCGAAAAAGAAATTTAGTATAATTATAGAATATTTTTAAATCTAAAATCTTAATCTGTTTTACTTAATATATGTGATTGCTATTCTAGAATAAGCTTCAATATTATGTTTGGATCACTAAAAATCTGTCGAATCAGTGGCCTCTTTATTAACCGCATATATTTTTACATTGCTGTTTTTTCCTTTTAAAAAGGTATCTCCAATAAAATCAAATTCCTTATTACCAGATAATAAGTTGAATAATTCTTCAGATATCAGAAATTCTTTTTCAAAAGTACTACATTGACTTTGAATCCTAGACGCGGTATTTATCACATCACCATGAAATGCAATTTCTCGTTTTATTTGCCCAATCTCGGTCATAACTATCTTTCCAATGTGGCAACCACATTTAAATTTTGGGACAAGGTTGCATTCAGTTTTATAGTAAAGAGCTTTTTTTGTTAATGCGTTTTGATATGAATAATAGAATTTAATAATATTTTGAATTTTTAAGCCCTTTTTCCGGTGTCCAAACTAATACGACTTAATCTCCTACATATTGATAAATCTCTGCACCAAAATCTTCTGTCATATCTAACTGATCAAAGCAATCCTGAATAAGTTGACTATACTTCATATGTCCAATCTTTTCTGCAATACTGGTTGAAGAGTTGAGATCAAGAAACATTATTATTCTATCAACTTCCTTCGGTTTATAAAATTCCCAGCTCTACGAAGTTTATAACTTCGTAGCAACATCGGTTCTTTTAACCTTTGTAACTTTAAAGGTGTCAATTTTTTGAAGAGTTTATGAAAATGATTTATGAACTAGTTCTGAAATCATTTCTGAGCTAGTTTTTTATAGAGATCGTTTTTTATACCTGTAAATGCTGCTTTCTAAACTTAGAAGGTGTTACTCCTTCAAATCGTTGAAAGGTTCGATTAAAACTGGTTTTAGAGTTAAAACCACATTCCAGGGCAATAGCTAGTAATGTGTACTGAGAAAAAGAAGGACTTTTGATTTTTTTCTTTACTTCTTCTACTCTAAAACGATTTACATAATCATAAAAACTCACCTTCATATATTGATTCAATAGATACGATAGTTTTTTATCAGAAATGTGGAGTTTTTCAGATACAGATTTTAAAGATAAGTCTGGAGTCAGGTAATACTGTTCTTCCTTGATTAATTGATTCAATTCAGTATATAATGCATCCATCTCTTCAGGATCATAATTGGTTTTATTAGGGGTAGCATTTGTGACTTCTTCTTTTTGTGTAATTGCAGATAGTATAACATCTACTTCTTTTTTTAATAAAAACTCCGGTAATAAGAGCTTCGTTTGTGAAATACCTTTGTAGGCTAAATACACAATCAAAAAAACGACAAAAAGAGCGATAATTCCAATCGCTGAATTGATATCTCCAAAAACTACTTCATAAATTGTGATGCTAATATCAATACCAAAGATTAAAATGGTACAGTACAAAAACTTTTGTAACCAATTTAAATCATTTGGATTTATATGTGCATAATAGAGTTTTACCAATTTTTTCGTTCTGGCAAGGGTTTTAAGAGCGATGACACAGTAAATCAATGAATAGATATTGCTCAGTGCCCAAAGATTTTCCAACCCTTCACGTAAATGTCCAAACGTATCTGGTCGTTGGATCAAACTGATTAATTTTGGGATACTAGCAAAAAGAAGGTATAGTATCGGGATGATAAAGTGCTTGTAATTGTCTTTAATAATATGTTTTGTAGGAAAGAAAATAGCTCTTACATACAAATACAAAAACGGACCAATACTTATCGGGATCGTATCCTGAAATAAAAAGGCCGTATAAAAAATAGTTTCATACTCATTTATAAAACCAAAAAAAGAAATTTGAGTAAACAAAATCCATGTAAAAATGACAAAGAGTATTTTGAAATGAACCTCTTTTAATCCATTTTTCCATAAAATATAAAGTAATAATGCATTAGCGAGTATGCCTAAATGAAGAGCAAAATCCATAAGGGGTAGTTGAGTTGTAAGTTTTTTATAAATGACGAAAATTCTGACTATTAATTACATGTTTTATAATTGATTGTTATTGAAATAATTAATTTAAAAATTATTATTGTTCAAGTTGTAAGCCCGATAAACTCTTACCGAGTAACCCCAATGATAAAATCGTAAAAAAGTACCACATCTTCTTTTGGTACGAATTTAACAGAAATTTAGTAGTACTTAGCATACAATTAAAATCAATCATATTGATATCTCAGTTAGAAATATTAATAATTAAAACGAATGTTTGTTTTATGGATTCCTGAGATGCAATTTTATCGTTGGAAATTTTAGGTTGACCATACATGAGTTATAGTTATAAGACACAAACCTTGAGTGTCTTAAAATGTTCAAGGGCTAGTCAGTTTTTTAAATTATTACTTATGAAAGAATCTTTATTGAGTTTAGGAAGAGAATTGCAAAAAAAAGAACAAAAACAAATTAAAGGAGGAAACCTTAATCAAATAGGATCAAGCCCTTGTGTGGGACCTATTGGTAAAAGTTGTGTGCCAGGCGCTAATGATTGTCCGGATACAATGATTTGTAGTGCTTATGCAAGTATTGATAGCTTTAGTGGTGCTGGTACTTCGGTATCTTGGTATGATGTAAAAGCAGAATGTATTTGCCTTTAATTTTTTGATAATGGTACAATTAAATTTTGGTTAAACGTCAAGCATGATTTTATATAAAACTCAAAATTTATTTGCGCTTTAATAAAATATATCAAGGTTGGGGTATAAGGGTTGAAAAATTAGGTGTAATATATAATAGGGGAATAGGCAAAATAGTATATTACACCAGACCCTTATGTGTTTCCTGGAAAATACACTTTAACTAAGAAAAATAAAAAAAGCTATGCGTGGGGCATAGCTTTTTGCATAATATGACGATGCGAATTTTGGGGATCAATATGTTTGAGTATTCTTGTATGTTTCTTTCTAGTGGCAACTCTTGGTTACTTATTTTATGTTTCATACAAACTGTACTAATTATCATAACTCTGGTGTAAAAATACTATGCATTTCAAGAAATTATGCTTGGATAAAGATGAGCGAAGTGTTGGTGTAGACCAAATATAATTTACTGTCGTTTAATAGGAGTTTACTGCCATTTGGTAGATTTTCTTACTAAAAATAGCCCATAGATAGCATCAAAGACTATAGATCACTTACTGATTCAGAAAAGAAACCAATAGGATATGTTTTTAAGATACAGGGATCTCAATATTGATAACCGTTCCTCTATTAATTGTAGAGTCGATCATAAGATTCCCGGATAGAAGTTTTAGTCTGTTTCGTATATTTTCAAAACCAATACCTTCTCCCGTTTTCGAAGTGTCAAACCCAACACCATTATCTTCAAAAAGGAGTTGCAAAATAGTTTGATATCGGTTTAAATAAATATCTACCTGATCTGCCTGTGCGTGTTTTAATGTATTGGTAAGTAATTCTTGTATGATTTTGAAGAGTTCTTCCTTTAAAGGACTTTCAATTTCATTGATTTTTTCTTCTGGATATGGGTTGAAAGAAATTTTTTGATTACTACCATTTTCTATGTTATTCACATACTCTTTGATAAGAGAGGATACTCCGTTATCTTGGAATTTTTTGGAAGCTAGATTATGAGAAATATCTCGAACCTGATGATAAGTTTCATCAATTTGCTTGATGATTTTGGATTGGAAACTTTCTTGATCATTAGCACCAGAAATTTGTAATTTTATACTGGCTAGATTTCCTCCGATACTATCATGTAATTCTCTAGCAAGACGTTTTCGTTCCCTATTTTGACCATCCATTGTAGCATTGATGAGGTTTAATTCCTGATCGATCATTAATGCATGGACTTTTTGAGAATTCACCTCTTCTTGAGATTTGTTTAAGGCAATTTGAGTTTTCAATTTTTGAAAATAAACTAATAACAGGGCAATTACAGGAAGTAGTACCGCTAAGAATCCTATTAAAAAAGCTTTTTTAATCGTTCGCTGTCTTTCGATTTCGCTCTCTTTTAATAGCTGTTCTTCTTTGAGAGCGAGAATTTCTTTTTCTTTTTCTAAGGTTTGATATTTAACCTCCATTTCTTTAACAATAGCCTTGTTCTGATTCGTTAAAATCTGGTTAGAAATGGATAGATATTGAGTCATTAAATTATAAGCATTCTCATAATCCTTATCAGCAACTTTTAGGTCTTTAAGCACATTGATTACATCACGTTGTAGTTCTAGTTTATTCCACTGCACGGTATTTACATATGCAGAGGATAGAACTATTTCAGCATCTTGCGCATAACCTTGGTTGTAATAGACCACACCCATTTGTATAACGGCATCAATGTATAAGTCGTAGAATTTGCTTTCTAATGCAACCTCCTTTACCGATCTAAAATATTCTAATGCATGTGGAAGGTTATTTTCAAAAATATCTATTCGCCCTAATTTTAACTGAGTTTGTAGTCTGATTTTATTGTTTTCATAAATTTTTAGACCTTCTAAAACTTCCAGATAAATGGATTTTGCTTTAGAAAAATCATTTCTAAAAAAGAAGGTGTCTGCTACTAATTTTTTTGCAAAAAGTAATATATCAGTATCTTTTGTTTTGCTAATACAGTTTTCAAAAATACTGAGAGCACTATCATATTCTTTTTGATACAGATAGACAGTCCCTAGTCCTAATTGATGGATATAATGCATTTTTTCCATTTCTGAAACCGGAGAAATTGCAATTCCGTCTAGATAATGTTTCATAGCATCATCAAACAGTCCTTTTTCTAGTTTTCCTTTTCCTAGGATGTGATATGCTTTAGAAAGGTAGAGGTCATATGCTTCGAAGGAGTCTTTTTCTGCAGAGATTTGCTCTTCTAATAGATTTCCATAATAAATAATAGAATCCGTAGTTCCGGATTGTATATGGATAGAGGCAATAGTATCAATAATTCGAGCTTTGTCTAAAAGGTTTTCTGAGTTTTTTAGTTGGTCATAATAACGCTTAGAGACTGTTTTTGGGATTTCTCCAAAAAAAGAATACCAATCTTTCTTCTCCTGACTTTTAGCAAGAAAAGAAATTAGTAGAAATACAAGTAATAATCTTTTAGTTGAAGCCCCCATTACACACTAAAATATTGCTTTACAATAATAAAGAATTATTCTTTATCATATTTAATTACCCAAGGATTGGTTGTAAAATAATTCCAATCAACACTAGTAAGGTCTACATCTGGATCTATAAGAACCCTTGGTTTTTTACCATTTACAGATACTCGACTGGTAACATATACTGCGATATCTTTTCCTTCTTTTTTATATTCTTTTTTAAGGAATTGAGCGAATTGCCAAATAGCATCAGGTTTGGTATTTACAATGCGTCGCTGTTTTTTAGATAAATATTTATTCTTATCTACTCGTATTCTTTTGGAATTTTCATCTTTAAGCTCAACATGAAAATTAGTATAACCAGATCGTCCACGTAGCATCATTCGCCAACTTAGCTTATGGCCTTCTTCGGTCCATAACACATCACCTGGAATGAACCAATGTCGCACTGGTAATGCAAGTTGAATAACAAACCAAACGGACAAAGCAGGTATTAAAAACTTTTTATAAGAAGGCACAATGATTTCGTTATCGGTATAAAATTCTTTTTTGGGCATAAAAATTCTATGAATTCTTTCTTTTGAAAAGAAAAACACACTGAATGCCAATGATAAATATGGGAATATGCCTATCTGAAATACGAAGGAATTAAATAGATGAAAAAATATACTAATACAAAAAGCTGCTAATCTTGTTCTTCTCCATAATAATAATGGAATAATTAAAAGGTCGAATAAAATTCCAAAATATGTAATGCTTACATGGGTCCAATGCTTTTGTAATATGCCTCCCACAATTGGGTAATCTGCTCTAGAGAGCATCAAATTTCTTGCTACTGTATAATCCAACCAATCTGGATACAATTTTGCTACAGATGCATAGGTGTATACAATCCAAAGTTGGATAATTATAAATAAAACACACCATCTAGGCATGGCTATTTTTTTGAGTGCAGGATTTCGTTTTACATCGATCGAAAAATAATTACCAGCAGGTAATGTACTCATCAGTATACATAGCAATAATAGGAGGTAATAATGATTATTATACGATGATTTCTGCATATAATACACACCAGCCCAAAGAATGGTGTAAGCGATCATGCTCCATCGATATTTAAAACCTATCATAACAAAGATTCCAAAAACACCCATTAATGCAAAATAGAAATACATACCATTACCTGGCAATGGTTGTAAAAACTCAAACCCGATAAAATTGAATGTAAATTGCGGCTCAACCAAAGTTCTCCGAACCCATCCGGTTAGAATAGCACCAAAAGATTCGGCAGCTATTAAAAACCCGAAAAAAACTCTAAAAATTATTAATGCACTATTGTCAATTTGTGTAAATAGCCATCGATTGATCATACCATAGAATTTATATAATCTCTAGAAAAATCTTCGTCTTCTTGCATTGCTGTTTTTAAATCTTCTAAAGAATCAAATTTCTTCTCGTCTCTTATACGTTTTAAGATTTCTATTTGAATTTTCTTTTCGTATAAATTAAATGAGGCATCAAAAAAGTGAGTTTCGATAGTCTGATGTTTTCCATTAACAGTAGGATTATTGCCAATATTCATCATGCCAAAATATAACTTACCGTTAATCTTAGATTGTACTACATAAACTCCTTTCTTTGGAATTAGTTTGTAATCTTCTTTTATATGAAGATTTGCAGTTGGATATTCTAGTTTCCGTCCTAACTCTTTTCCTTTTACAATTTTACCTGTAAGCATAAAATTATACCCCAAATACTTATTAGCTTTTGTGATGTCTCCTTCTAATAAAGCTTGTCTGATTTTGGTAGAGCTTACAGCAACATCATCAATATCTTGTTTTGAAATTTCTTCGACTGTAAAGTTATTTTGAATTCCGAAAGATGCGAGATCTGTGATATTAGAATTTCGATTGCGACCAAAACGATGATCGTATCCAATAATTACATGGCGCAGATTTAATGTTTTTACCAACATCTGCTCTACATATTCTTTGGCTGTGAGTCGGGAGAATTCCGTTGTAAATGGATGGATAACTAAGCTGTCCAAGCCTGTTTTTTCCAATATCTGAATACGTTCATCAATGGTATTTATAAGTTTGATGTTCGTATCTTTTTGCAACACCATACGAGGATGTGGGAAAAAGGTTAGAATTACGGATTCCAGATTGTCACGATTTGCAGCGTCAACTAACCGCTCAATTATTTTTTTATGTCCTATATGAACTCCATCAAAAGTGCCAATAGTAACCACTGAAGGAGTATGATTGTCATATGTTTTTGCGTCGTTATAAAGTTTCATCCGCTTTTTTATTGATTTTTTAAGGTAAGATGGAATGTATTTAAATGCGCAACAACAGTTGTTGACTTTATATGTTTATTTGATTTCAAGGAGATTAATTTTGATATAACCATACGGCTATGCTAGTTTTAATAACTCTTATATGATTTGTATGTTTCTAGGTAGCTATAAAATTAAGCAAATGTTGTGAGAACTACTATTTATTTTCCGTTAAAGGTATTCATAGTATTTGTTAATCCTGCACCTACAAAAGATTTGATTAACGATATTGATTTATCCAATCTTTCTGGCATAGCAGCTTCTTCATCAGAATTCCATTCTCCTAAAACATAATCTACTTGTCTGCCTTTGCTAAACTCAGCTCCCACACCAAATCTAAATCTACAGTATTTGGAAGTATTTAATTGCGCTTCGATGTCCTTTAAACCATTATGACCACCTGCACTTCCTTTTGCTTTTAATCGAATGGTTCCAAAAGGAAGATTAATGTCATCAGTAATGATCAAGAGATTCTCAATTGGAACTTTTTCTTTTGTTAACCAATACCGTACTGCCTTTCCACTAAGATTCATATAAGTGCTTGGTTTTAATAGTAATAACGTCCTGCCTTTATATTTATAGGTGGTTAGATCTCCTAGTTTTTCTGTTTCGAATGTTAAGCTCTCTTCTTTTGCCAATGCATCCAGCACTTTAAAACCAATATTGTGGCGTGTATTATGATATTTAGGTCCGATATTACCAAGACCTACAACAAGAAATTTTTTCATAAGATCTTCCTGAGTTTCTTCTTCTTTTTTTGAAAAAAGGTTTCTAAAAATAGCAAACATAACTTTTCTTTTCGTGAGGGATGGTAAAGATTACTCTGTATGATGCATACCCTGAGGAGCTCGAAGGGTAAACAGCTGAGGAGTAAAACCAATAGCCCGACCGAATCCTGATGGCTATCGGGAGTAGGGCATGCCCTCAAAAATCTTTTCAAAAATAAAAAAAGCACTCTGAAAAAAGAATCAGAGTGCTTTGATTGTTTTTCTATGAAGAAAAGATTAAGCTTCGGCAGTAGCTGCTTCTGCTTCTTCTTCCTCATCAGCGTCATCTGCAACTGCGTTACGCGAAGTTTTCACTTGACAGATCACCGTGTTATCAGGATGAAGAATTGTAAAATCTTCACTTGCTACATCGGTAACATATAATTTATTACCGATTTTTAATTCTGTGATATCTCCTTCGATTACGTCTGGTAATTTTGAAGCTAAACCTTTTACTTTAATACGTCTTAAGTTAAAACGTAAAACACCACCATTACGAACACCCTTAGAATTTCCAGTAGTTTTAAAAGGAATTTCCATAGTGATTGGTTTGTCATCAAAAATCTCCACAAAGTCGATGTGTAAAATTCTATCAGTTACAGGGTGGAATTGAATGTCCTGTAGGATAGCATTTATACTTTTACCATTATCCAACGCTATTACCACGGTATGAACGTCTGGAGTGTACACTAAATTTTTGAAAGCAATTTCTGGCGCTGCAAAGTGTACAATAGTGTCTCCACCATAAATAACACAAGGTACCTGTCCAGCATTACGTAAGGCTTTTGTCGCTTTCTTGCCTACGCTTTCTCTTTGAGATGCATTGATTGTTAATGATTTCATTTTTAAATATATTAATAGTTATTAATTTACATGATAAATTTAGAGCTGATAGATTCATTATTATGAACTCTATTCATTACATCTGCAAATAAATTGGCACATGTAATTACTCTGATTTTACTACTTTCTTGTTTTAAAGGAATTGAATCTGTAACGATTAATTCTTCTAATTTAGAATTTTCTAATCTCTCATAGGCTGTACCCGAAAGAATTGGATGTGTACAAATGGCTCTTACACTTTTAGCACCTCTTTCCATCATCAAATCGGCAGCTTTGGTAAGTGTTCCGGCAGTATCTACCATATCATCTACAAGGACAACATTTTTTCCGGTTACATCACCAATTAATTCCATATGAGAAATCACATTGGCTTTAGCACGTTGCTTATAACAGATAACCACATCACTTTGCAATGCTTTAGAATATGCATATGCTCTCTTAGAACCACCCATATCTGGAGAAGCTATCGTAAGATTATCCAGATTTAGAGATTGTAAGTATGGTAAAAATATCGTAGAAGCATATAAATGATCAACTGGTTTTTCAAAGAATCCCTGAATCTGATCTGCGTGTAGATCCATTGTTATGATTCTTGTTGCACCAGCAGTTTCTAGCATTTTTGCTATTAACTTTGCTGCTATAGGAACTCTTGGTTTGTCCTTTCGATCCTGACGTGCCCATCCATAATAAGGCATTACGGCAGTAATATGTCTTGCAGAAGCTCTTTTTGCCGCGTCTAACATTAATAGCATTTCCATCAAATGATCAGAGCTTGGATGTGTAGATCCGATAATAAAAACTCTGGATCCTCTTACTGATTCTTCAAAAGAAGGTTGAAACTCACCATCACTATAGGTAGATGTAATTACATTACCTAATTTGGCCCCATACGCTTGTACGATCTTTTCAGCTAATTCTGTACTTTGGTTACACGCAAAAAATTGTGCTTCTGTAATTGATTTAGGCATAGGGTAAACAGTTGTTTTGTAATGAGTTAAAACTTATTTTTTTAAAACAAGGTGCAAATTTAAAAATTTATTTCTACTCTCGTACGTATTTTATTACTTATTTAATGGATCTGATGAAATATTTTTTTAATTTTGCCGTCCAATTCAATGAAAAATGCTCAAGTGGCGGAATTGGTAGACGCGCTGGATTCAAAATCCAGTTCTTTCGGGAGTGTGGGTTCGATTCCCACCTTGAGTACTTAAAAAATAACCTTCTGCTTAGACATAAGGTTATTTTGTTTTAACTAATAAGTTCGAAGATCAATCTTAGTTAGCCGTTTTCTATTCAAAATCTAATTCAATGGTTCTAAATAAATGAACGATAGTCCAGATTGAATAGATTTAACTAGCATCATTGATTTTTAGAATCGAATGATCTATTGTTTTTTATAGCACCTATCCTTGTGTTTTGATAAAATCATATAGTAAATTCCAATATGCATATTCGCTAACACCTCCAGAAAGAAGTCCCCATTTTACTAAGGTAGATACATTACATTTATGAGCCACAACGACATTTGTTTTAGGAAATATGGTGATGTATTGTCCTCCCCAACCTCTTGCAGTATAGGCACCTTCAAAATCTGGATGATGTTTGAAATTATCAATTAACCACCATAAATAACCATATGAAAATTGATAAGGACTTGACTCATTCCCTCCATATCGTTCATTTATAGTTTGGGTTGGTATTACAGGTGTTGTGATTTTTTCAATCCATTGTTGAGAAATGATTTGTTTTCCGTTCCACTTTCCTTTGTTGAGCATTAACTGCCCAATTTTTGCCATATCTCGAGTGGATATATAAATGTGGTATGCAGGATATCTAGACTTGCTTTTTTTGTATTTCTTTTTTTGATTTTTAATGTTCCAATCTTGAAAACCAAGTGGAATAGCCAACTGTTCCTCTAAATCCTGATAAATACTTTTACCAGATTTTATTTCAAGAATTGCTCCAGCTACATTAAAATCCCAATTATTGTAAACAAAATATTCGCCAGGTGTAACAGAACCTCTTTCCAAAATGTTTCTTTTGTCATAACCTCCATTAACGGGTTCTAGAAAAACCCCTGAACTAGAGTTTAAGATATGATCTACGGTTGCAGATTTTTCGATATCTAAAAGACCTTTGTCTTCTTCAATTCCAATTTCTCCAATGGTTTGATTCAAGTTTATTGTCCCATTTTCAACATATTTACCATATAAAATACTTAAAATGCTTTTGCGACAAGAAGCAGTAAAACTGACTTCTTCAATATCTCCATACTCATATAGAATTTTACCATCCTTTAAGATGACCATTCCTGTTGTTTCAAGATCATCTTTTAGAAAATTTGTTAAAGAGTCTAATCTTTGTTGCGTAAAATTTGTTCCATCTAATGTTTTGTGTTTTTCAAAGCTAGTACCCGCAAATTGAGGTTTTGAAGTACTACAACTAAAGTTTAAAGTTGTTATAATGGATAAAATGAAAACACCCTTTATATAGGGTTTGCTAAAAAAAGTATAATTCATAATTTTAAAATTTTGTTCAAAATAAATGAACTATAAAGCGCTATTAGGTATAAAGAACAGGTGAATAACTATCAAAAAAAGTTTTGATAGTAAAAAGACAAGATCTATTGAGTTTTAGGTATGTTTAGATGTTTTTCAAGATACTGTTTTGGTGTAAAACCTACTGTTGTTTTGAAAATTCTATAAAAGCTAGCTTCAGAATTAAACCCACATTCTTTTGCTAGTCCTAAAAATGACAGGTTGTTTAGATCGTCGTTAAGCAATCGTTTTTTTACTTCTTCTATTCTTTTTTTGTTAATCACAGTGCGGAAGTTTTCGCCATAATAAGTATTAATAGAATTTGATAAGTTAGTTTCACTTACACCTATGAGTTTCGCTAATTCTTGCAGGCTTAATTTAGGGTTTAGGTGGACTTTATCTTCATCTATAGCAATTTTAAATTTTGACATGATGCTACTTTGAATTTCGTCAGTCAAATTTTTGGGTTGTTTAGGTTTTGGTTTGATTGAAAATTCTAAAGGAACTAAATCAGAATTTTTATACCCAACGAGTCCTAAATAATATATTAAAACAGCGATGAGTACATGTCCTAAACGCCAACGCCAATTGTATTCATATGGTAAAATTGAGTTTAGCATTAAATTAGTGAGTATATATATCGAAATAAATGATACTCCAAACAATAAAATATTGAGGAAATTAAGTTCGGAATACTTGGTGTCAGCGATATTTTTTGAAAGCCAATTCCTATATTTTTGAATATGTTGGAATCCAAAATATAGATAGATGATGGTACTTATTATCATAAGATATTCTTCGATGTGCTTTACTTCATTAAAAAGAAACGAATTAGCTATTATATATTTTTCTGAATAGATAGAAGTTTGCATTATAGCTATATAAACAAAAGTTGCGTAACACTGCGAAAGAAAAAATGGTATAAAATGTAACCATTGTTTACGCCCAAATGTAAACGAAGGTTGAACCAAAGATTTTAGATAAAAATAAAATAAAGGAGGAATTGCCAGTTCGATTCCGTTAGGGAAAAAACCAAAGCCGTGAATTTCCCATAAATTTAAGGAGAGCAACAATGTTTTAGTATTCAACCAAACAAAAGCTAATATGGCTAGACCTAAATATGTATTAGATTTTTTTTTCTTATGATTTGTAAATAAAAGTATGCTACAGATTGTTCCTGTAAACATTCCTATTATTATTAATATATCAAAAATTGAAAGTTGTAGATGCAATTATAATATTTATGTTTAAAGTAGAATATTGAAGACAACATAAGAATATATTCATATACAGGTATATCCTCAGGTATTGCGTCATATATGTTAGTTTACAAATCTAAAAGATTTTTTAAGGAATTTAGAATTATCTACTAGGATTGATCACTTAATTACTCCAGATTTCAGGTAAATACTAAGATAATGATATTGGTCTTATGGATAAAATAAGTGTTTAGCTTATAGCGATGTGTCTCAAAGTAATTCTTCATACGAACATTAGTCTACAAAAAACTACTACTTCTTAAACGGAATGCTGAGCACATCTATAAAATTTTTAATATATTGGGGAAAAATCCCTAATTTTTATTTGTTATAATATTTTTAAACAATAGCATTTAAAGATAATTGAACCCCAGTTTTTAAGTTATTAAAATTAATGAGTGAACATAAATATAGTATTGAACTGCCGGAAAGATTAAAAGATATCATAGAAGATTTTGTTAGTAGTTACCAAGAAATGCACGTTAGATTGGAAATGGTAAACAATAATACATCTAGAAAAGTTCGATTAACATTTGAAGGAACTCCAGAAATGAAATTTAATTTTGTTAATAGCCTTAATCTTAGAATAAAACAAAGAAAAACGTAAATACAAATGAAATGGATAGTATTAATAGAGCTCTTGAGAGCAAAGGAAAAATTAGAATAAAATTCGCTCTAACCGAAGAGGGACAAAACGAAATTATTACCGGAAATGGTATAAAAGTTCTTGGAGATTTTATGAATGAGTTTCAAAGATCTAAAGAATTTTATCTTGATAATGGCTATACTATAATCGAAGAAGATAAGAAAGACTGGATTTTAATTCTCGAAAAGTAGCTTACTATTAGTTTAAAAATAAATATTTACCCCATTTTCTAGTTTACTATCAAATACTTTAGAAGCTAACTTTTAAATAACTAATTAATTGAATTATATGTTGATTGATATTTTTCTATTTCTTTAGTCCAACTCCAGAATAATAGATTATGAACTTAAAAAAATACATTCTTTAAGTAACGTTTAAACTACCAACCTTCTGTTCCAGGTTCTCCTTTAAATGGACCAACCAAATCTGGTGTGATCCATCCAGCGTAAAAGCTACTGTTTTGAGCTTTTACTAAATCTCCATCTACAAAACATTGAAGATGTTGAGGATAGAACGCGATATAATCTTTAAGTGATCCGAATTCCGGAAAAGGATTGGCATATGACCATGCTATTGGTTGCTCAGCATTGGTTTTTAAAGCGTAGTATGTTGCTTTTCCTTTCCACTCGCAAAAGGAAGTTTTAGTAGGCATCATTACCAAAGTCGATTCGTTCACATCTGATTTCGGAATATAATATGTAGGAGGACTAGCGGTCTCCAATACTGCCAATGCATTTTTTGAACCTACAATTTTGTTACCTTGATCTTTGATGAGTATTGGTTTACTCACTTTTTCAATGATCGGTGGCCGCGGAAAATCCCAAACAGATCTTTGTCCTTCTTTAGGTTCTATTGCAAATGAAGGTCTTTTATTACCTCTATTTTTCCAATGATTGCGTGCATTATCTAACCAGTCCATAGCTGTTTTTGTAAACGTTCATGTTATAAGTTACCTTACTATAAAGGTACTAAACTAACAAGTATTTTTTTTAAGAATCTCGGATTAAGCTTTTTTTATTCCTTCCGTTTACAATGGCTAAAAAAACATTTAGCAAGAAAATGATTTGCCCGATACTGATCATTAAAATGAAGATCAAAGTGGATGCATATGGAATATCGGTAATAGTATAATATCTTTTACCTAAAAAATAGTCAACTAAAAGTTCTTGAATACTATTTCCCAAAACTACCCCTACAGAAAAGAATATATGTAATACGGCTAGTATTGGAATAGTTTTAAAATTGAATTTCTTTAATAACCAATATACCAAACCTGTAATTCCAAAAAATACACTTAAGAAAACACATAGTTGTTGCTGAGAAAACACATAATAGGTATCATGTATATTAATGTCTAATGTTTGATTTGCTTTATAATGGGATACTAATAACAAAATAGGAATACTACTCCAGAAAATTACGTATGGATGTTTAATTAATTTTATCTGCATCTATTACTATTTAGTCTATCCATTCAATTTTGTGCCCAACTTCACCTTTTGCAATCTCTCCAACTTTAAATCTTAATATTTCTGTGGCGACTTTTTTAAACTGAGTTTTCCAAGAGATCCATTCGTCTGTTTGCATGTTTGCTTCGAATTGTAACCCTCCAGATCTTAAAAATGCTGTGATATATTTTTCGTTTTCATCATAACTGAACCAATAAGGCGAACCTTTATCACCTTTTGATTTAGTTCCATAACCCAGCCATCCAGGCATTTTAGAAAACACATGTTCTAATTTATCAAAAACCTCTTTTGGCAGATCATATCGGATATTTAAGTTGCATTCTTGAATTTCCATTTTTTTATAAAGTTTAATAAACCTGTAAAACTTACAAAATATACTATTTTACTTTTATTAACTATTTTCATTTATTCACAAAGCTCATTAACAATAGTGATTTTCAGGGTTGATTCAGCTTATTTGTATGGTTAGTTTCGTTTGTTGCAAAAGTTTTAGCTACCTTAACTATCCCAACTTAGTAATATGCATACTTGTAGAGTATTTCTACCATTTTTATAACCATTTTTCAGAATAGCTTGCTAGCGTAATCCTCTAACATTGATTCTTATAATTTGAAACAGGTAGTAGTATTTAAGAAAATTTTTCAAAACATTTATCGAAAAGGAAACTTGAATCTGAATCAATGCATTTATTTATTAGCTTTTTGTAAATACAAAGCAATTTCTAATTAAGTTTTATTCCTATAACTAAAAATTTAAGTAGATAGATTATTACATTATCTAAGTGTTTTAGCTACGTGTATTCCTTATTTGGTTGTTTTTTGAGTATTATTTAAAAAATTGATTATCAATTGGTTGTATTTATGTACCCCTAAAAGTGGATTATTAAAGTCATATTAAGTAGTAATATTACATTGGCTAAATTTTAACACTTTTGTTATGAATCACACAAACTCTAAAGTAGGAAAACACCTATGTCTCATTTTTTTGACAATATGCGTAATAATCGTATTTCCTGGATGTAGTAATGATGATTCATCCAATGGAGGAATTAGAATTCCAGCTATCCTTGGATTTTTACCTGAGTCTGGAGAACCAGGTGATGAAATAACCATATTTGGTACAGATCTTTTAAACGCAACCGAGGTATCTTTTAATGGAATTACATCTACAATTAGCGATAATAAGTTAGGATCACTGACTACAATTGTTCCCGAAGGAGGAACTACCGGAAAATTATCAATTACAACAGAAGGAGGAATTGCAATTAGCGTGGAAAGTTTTGAAATTATCGTAACTGGAGCACCTCTGGTTACAAATATTTCACCGAAATCTGCTCAAGTAGGACAAGAAATTACCTTAACGGGAACAGCTATGGCAACTACAAATAAGGTAAGCGTTGGTGGAGTAGAAGCTAATATTATAAGTACATCAGATACAGAAGTGGTTTTTACATTAGGCGCATCACCAGTAGGGCTGAGTTCGATTGAGCTTACAAGTGATGGAGGAGTTTCTTCAACCGATGTCAGCGCAAATGAATTTTATGTAATTGAAGTTCTCACCCCATATTTCGAATCCTTTGACGAAGAAACCATACTTTTTAGTTCTGGTGGAGATGCGGAGATTACCAATCTCGGTGTAAGTAATATGCTCTCAGCTGAAGCCACTTTGGTACCAAATCCTATTGATAATAACTTTTATTATATCGGAGGTACTAGTGATACTGGAGATTCAGGATCTTATACAGGTCAAATTGGTCATTCTAGAGAAGCTTCAGGCTTTTTTGCAGATTTCTTTAATGAAGATAGTAGAGAACTTACTCAACTTTACTTTAATATTCAAATTAATTTTCAGGGTGTCCCTAGTGATTATAGCGGTCCACTGGCAGGATTTAGATTGCGATTTGATGAAGGTTATGATGCCGATGGTGATGGATCTACAACCGATGAATACGTAGAGTTTAGACCAAGTTTACAAAATTTAGAAGATTTAGGATATGCACCTAATGAAGATGGATGGTATACTTTATCCATAACTTTTGACCAGTTTGTAAATTCTGGACCATCTGGTGGAACAGGCACATGGTCCGTATATGCCGTGGAAACTTTAACAAGGTTTGCAATCGCGTCAAGAAGAGAACATGATGGCGAATATTCGCTAAGTATAGATAATGTTTACATAACTAAAGGAGGTCCTTTAAATGTAGATAATTAATATATAGTAACAATTAACTAACTAAAACATGCAGCTTTTCATATAAAAAAGAAAAGAGGTATACTAAAAACAAGTAAAATGAGTTTAAAAGACCGTCTAGAACAATGTGTTAGACGGGAAACAAAAGAATGTTATTAAGTTGTTCTCTTTGAACCAGAGAAACTTAAATAAAAGTATTTAAAACAGAAATTGGCATATAATTACTACATCCGGTTTAGAGAACCATAAACCAAATTCAATAATTATTCCAGATCTCACTAATATTCTGAATTAAATATAATTGCAAGTAAGTTCGATATCTAAATTCTATCTCCCACCCTTCCGGAATTTGGACATATCATTTTTTTAAATATTTGGATCATACCAGAAGATTTTTGGTTTGTAGGTCAAAGTTATAATCGATTTTAGAAGTGTTCATTCTAAACAGGTTTAATTGATAGTAAACCATTTGAATACGCAAACGATTTCGTTTATATCTCACTTTATCATACCAGACCTCTTCATTAGGTAAAATGATACGTTACAAAACTATGAATAATACTGTTTTGTATAACTAAGCGTATCAGATCACCAATAACTATAAATAACACACACAAACAAATGTAATTATGAGAATGCATTACACACACAAGAAACATTTTTTAATAAAAGGATTGTTATGGTTAGCAATACTATTATTCGTTTCTGCAGGAGCGATGGCTCAAACGATTGTCCAGAAACATGGGAGATTGAAAGTTCAAGGAAATCAGATAGTCGATAAGAATAATGATCCGGTCAGTTTAGCTGGAAATAGTCTGTTTTGGAGTAACGCGGGAGATACTTCTGATTTCTATGACAGCGAGACTGTAAAACACTTAGCGAATAATTGGAATAGTTCAATTATTAGAGCTGCTATGGGAGTTAAGGAAAACTGGGATGGAGGAACTGGATATATTGATAGTCCTAATCTTCAAAAAAATAAAGTTCGAACTATAGTTGATGCTGCAATAGATGAAGGTATTTATGCAATTATCGATTGGCATACACATGAAGCAGAAGATTATACTTCTGAAGCAGCAGATTTCTTTAGAGAAATGGCATCGATCTATGGGAATCAACCTAATGTGATCTATGAAATTTATAATGAACCTATAAATCAATCATGGTCACAAGTAAAAAGCTACGCAGAAACTGTTATCGCTGCTATTCGATCAGAAGATCCAGATAATTTGATTATTGTGGGCTCTCCAACGTGGTCACAAGATGTAGATATTGCTTCAAATAATCCTATCAATGATGCTAATACAGCGTATACCTTGCATTTTTATTCAGGAACACACACACAATTTTTAAGAAATAAAGCACAAACTGCGTTGAATAATGGTGTTGCATTATTTGTAACTGAGTGGGGAGCAGTAAATGCTAATGGAGATGGAAATGCAGATGTTCAGGAAACGGAAAGATGGATGAATTTCTTTAGAGATAACAATATTAGCCATGTAAATTGGGCTGTTAGTGATAAATCTGAAGGGTCATCAATTGTGAAACCAGGTCAAGGAATCAATGGTCTAAAAAACAATCAACTTACCGATACAGGAGTATATATCAAAAGTCTTATTGAGAATTGGACAGAAAACTCAGATGGAGATGGAGATGGCGATGGTGATAATGGAGGATCAGGAACAATTAATTGTAATTCTGTAGACTGTATTAGAAATGCGATGCAAAACGCGCAACCTGGAGATGAAATTATTATCGCTTCAGGAACGTATGAAGCTCCAGACAAAATAAATATCGGTGGAAGAGCTACAAGATATGCTTCGAATAAAAATGGAACACAGTCAAATCCAATTATTATTAGAGCCCAAAATCCATCAAATCCACCAATATTGAAGGGTGAAGATGGAAAATACGATGGTTATGTTTTGCATATGCTTGGAGATTATTGGGAAATAAAAAATATCATTTTTGAAGAAGGTTCTAAAGGAATTGTTTTTGATAATGCCAATCATGGTCTTTTAGAGAATGTAACCGTTAGAGAATTAGGAGAAGAAGGAATTCACCTTAGAGATGGATCTAGTTTTAATCTAGTAAAAGATTGTAGAGTATACAATGTAGGAATTAAAAAGCCTGGAATTGGTGAAGGCTTATATGTTGGGTCTGATAAAGGACAGCACGATCAATATGAAAGAGAATGTAATAATAATACGATAGACGGTTGTATTGTTGGCCCTAATGTAACCGCAGAAGGTGTGGATGTAAAAGAAGGAACTAAAAATACAATTATTCGTAATTGTACGTTCTCCGCACAAGGAATTTCAGGTGAAAATAGTGCAGATGCCTTTATCGATCTCAAGGGATCTTATGGATTTGTATATAACAATACATTTAACAGAGATGGATCTAATATCCTTAATGCAGGTGTTGATTTCTTAGATCGGGGAACAGGATTTAATACGGGTTATAGAAATGCTATTTTTAATAATACTTTTAATTTAGGTAGCAGAGCAAACGAAATTCCAACAGCTAGAAAAAAACAAGGAAGTCCTTCCGAAATTCATGTGTGGAATAATACACGTAATCCCAATTCTCCTGATTTTCCAGTGAGCGATGGAACAACAAATTTTGTAACAGAATCCTGTCCTAGCTGGAATATTGTGCCTTGTAATGGAGGTGGTCCGAATCAGGCACCTAACGTATCTTTTGCGTCACCATCAAGTAATTTCTCCTTAGAAGAAGGATATGCTAGTTTACTTGTAGTTGTGAACGCTTCTGATTCTGATGGTTCTGTAAGTAATGTGAAATTATATGTGGATAATAACCTAGTTCGTCAAGAAAATTCAGCACCTTATGAATGGGGGCAAGGAAGTAATTCCAATGAGTTGTTAGGGTTATCCGCAGGAACACATACATTTAAAGCAGAAGCTACTGATAATGATGGAGCCAAAAGTTCAACTACAATTACCTTAACAGTTACTAGTAGCGATACTGGAGGTGATCAAGGACCTTCCATTTCATTTGCTTCTCCAGCATCTAATATAACCGTTGATGAAGGATACAATAGCCTTTATGTAAAAGTAAATGCAAGTGATAGTGATGGATCTATAGACAATGTAAAGTTATATATCAACAATAATTTTGTAAGGCAAGAAAGATTTGATCCATATGAATGGGGACACAGTACTTCTCCTAACCCAGCAGAAACAACAAATTTACCTGCTGGTAACCATACCTTTAAAGCGGTAGCAACAGATAACGAAGGGAATACAGCTGAAACATCATTTGTATTAACAGTGAATAGTGGTAATGGAGATGGTGATGGTGATGGTGATGGAGACGGAAGTGGTGATAGTTGTGCTTTCGGAACACCTTTAAATAGCGCATTGCCAGCTTTTGATAATGTTTCTTATTCCGAAGTGCATGTACTTGGAAATGGAGGCCCATCATTAAGTAATTTCAGAAAATTTAGTATTAATTGGAATCCACAGTACAATGGATTATATCAATTTGCAATGAATACGAATAATGGTAATCCAAATTGGTATGTAGATCTTAGACCTTTTAGCAATGCTAGTTTTAATACTGGTAGTCCTGAGGTTACCATTAGCAATTCAGGAATTAGTGGCTTTGATGGATCTTATTGGGTAGCAAAAGATGGAAATAATTTTGTGATGGTTTCTAAAAATGGAGGCTTTACGATTTACTTCAGTAATTCGAGCTCAGCACCTAATTGTGACAATAAATCACCTATTGAGGAAGATAAGCTATCAAACATCAAATTATTCCCAAATCCGGTAAGTGATAATATGTTGAACGTAAGAGGTATTTCTCAGGAAAAATCCACTTTAGAAATCGCGGATATGCAGGGTAAGATCATATTACAAAGGCATATTGAAGGAAACGAAACAGGACTAGATGTCTCACAGCTAAAATCTGGAATGTATGTTCTTATAGTTAAAGGACTAAAATTCAGAAAATCTATACTGTTTACTAAGCAATAATTTGTCTTAGCCAAAATAATCATCAGGTAGCGCATGAGTTTCTACCTGATGATTATTCTCCCAAGATTTTAAATATAAAAGTCCCATGAAATCAAGATACTATTTATTAACAGTTTTATTGATCCTATTATTAAATGTTGAAGCAGTTGCACAACAAGATTTAGTATATCAATACGATTTTGATCATTTACCATCAGGTCAATATGATAGAGATATGATAAGAGATGCTCTGAATGTCTCTTTTTGTAAAGGAGCTGACGAAGGAAGAGTTTTTATAGAAGATTTCCCAAATCAAGGGAAAGTTTTAAAAGTTAAGTACCCTAAAGGAAAAGTAAAAACCAATAATAGTGGAATGCACACTAAAGTTTATTGGGAAGATACAGGAGAAGACCTAGATGAATTGTATATCAGCTATATGGTCTATTTCCCCAATGATTTTGAATTTAGAGCAGGAGGAAAATTACCAGGCTTATCTTATCAGACATCAGAAAGAAATATGTCACTTCGACTTATGTGGCGATATGATGGCCTTGCTGAATTTTATGTTCATTACAATACAGAGCCTAGTTGGGATGGATGGCATGCATCTATTAATTGGAGTTTAATAGATCCATACGAGGAACCTAACGGAAATCCGCAACCGGATCAAGTGAAGTTTAAAAAAGGACAATGGAATAAAATAGAATTGTATAATAAATTAAATACTCCTGGTCAAAATAACGGTATAATGAGAGCTTGGCTTAATGGACAATTAGCCATAAATATTACTGATAACGGAGATTATAGACAGTCAAATGAAGGAGATATACACTTAAATTCAATTTACTTATCTACCTTCTTTGGAGGAAGTGATGAGAGCTTCCAACCAACGAAAGATGTGTATGCTTATTTTGATGATTTTAAAGTGTCAAAAAATAGAATAGGTGACTCTGATGATAACGATGGAGATGATGGAGATAATGGAGGTGATACAAATCAAGCTCCTTCAGTTTCATTTGCCACACCATCTAATAGCAATTTCGAAGTCGAAGAAGGATACAATCTTTATGTAAAAGTAAACGCTTCAGATAATGACGGTAGCATTAGCAACGTAAAACTATATATAGATGATAATTTTATAAGACAAGAAAACGTGGCTCCTTATGAATGGGGTCATGCAAATTCTCCAAATTCGAGTGAAGTAAATAACTTATCAGTCGGCACACATGTTTTCAAAGCTGTTGCTACCGATAATAAAGGAGCAACCTCTCAAACAACCTTCACACTTACTGTAACTAATGAAGATGGAGACGATGATGGAGATAATGGAGGTGATAGCAGTTGTTCTTTTGGTACACCGATAAATAATAGCATTTCTAGTATAGATAAAACTACTTTTTCTGAGGTATATGTTCTGGGCTCTAACGGACCCGCTTTGAATAATTTTAGAAAAATGACTATCAATTGGAATGCAGCTAATAATGGGTTGTATCAATTCGCTATTAATACAAATAATGGAGTTCCCAGTTATTATGTGGATCTAAAAAATAAGCTTAGTCATACGTTGGGGGAATCAAATCCTTCTATTACTATCGATAATTCTGGTATATCAGGACTAGATGGTTCTTATTGGATTACTAGAAATGGAGAAGACTTCATTATGGTATCTAAAAATAAAGGCTTTACCTTATATTTCAGCAATTCTAATCAAACTCCCTCTTGCGATAATAAACTAAGGCCAGATATAGAAAACGAGTCAGAATTCTCATATTATCCGAATCCTGTGAAGAATTCACTTCTTTTAAAAGGTTTAGATACCACTCAAGAAATTGTCATATACAATATAAACGGTCAAAGAATTAATACTATTAGACCTGGTAATAAAGAAACCTCCATGTCCATTGATGTATCCTCATTAAACAATGGAATTTATTTTATGGAACTCAAATCTTTTAAAGGTACATCTAAAAGATACAAACTAGTAAAAATTTAAACACAAACTTAACTTATTAACTAACAAAAATTTTATGATTATGAAACGAAATATAATCTACAAACCGAATAAAAGGAGAAATGTTTTTACGGTATCATTCCTAGTGATATGTCTTGCATTTCTTTTTAACAACCAACAAACCTTTGCACAATGTAATACAATTATTGATGTCGATTTTAATAATTGGAATAACAGGAGATATTCTATTTCAGATATAAAAAGTGACTTTAATAATAAAGTAAAACCATGGACAGCATCTACATATAGAGGAGTTGAAGGTCCTGGAGCAGCTAGTAATTTAATAGAAAACACTCCTCAGGAGACCAGAATTGTCAATGGAACATTAAGAGCGCAGTATTTGAAGAATGATGCATCAGGTAGATCCGGTGGTTTTCTATTTGATCCGTATTTTGATGCTGTAGATGAGGCGTATTTAGAATACAAAGTAAAATTTGATGATAATTTCTTCTGGGCTA
This sequence comes from Aquimarina litoralis, assembly GCF_019295435.1. Lineage (GTDB taxonomy): Bacteria > Bacteroidota > Bacteroidia > Flavobacteriales > Flavobacteriaceae > Aquimarina > Aquimarina litoralis_A. Next base: position 1,290 of record NZ_WEKL01000107.1, on the reverse strand, counting down.
CAGGAGGTAAATTACCAGGTCTTGGAGGTTCAACAAGAGGTGTAAATAGCGAAAGTAGTGGTCGTGGTGCTATTCCGTCAGGATGTAAATATAATTCAGATGGGTGGTCTGCACGTTTGATGTGGAGAAGAAATAGAGCACAAACAGTAAAGCCTTATCTTATTTTATATAGCTACTTTGCAGACAAAACTGATGGAAGTCCTAGAAAAGATGGAGATTGCGGAGATGGGAAAAGAATTTATTCTGACTTAAAGGATGACAGATGGTATACCATTCGTCAATATATTAAAATGAACACACCAGGACAGAGAAATGGTAAAGTGATCATGTGGATTGATGGTGTAGAAACCTATCGTGATAACAATGCTAAGATTCGTAACTCTGGAAAGAGTAGTTTGAAAATCAATGCTTTGATTATGAATACCTATCGAGGAGGAAAGAGAACAGATCCTGTTTGGCATTCTCCTAGAACAGAATATACTTTTTTCGATGATTTTAAAGTATGGACAGGTTGTGGTAACCCACCTGATGGAGGAGAAAACAATCCACCTAATGTTTCCTTCGCAACTCCTTCTGGAAATACAAGTGTACAAGAAGGATATAACAATTTCCAGGTTACTGTAAATGCTTCAGATAGTGATGGTTCTATTAATAATGTAAAACTGTATGTTGACGGTAGTTTAATTCGTCAAGAAAGTGTAGCTCCATATACTTGGGGACAAGGAAATAATCCTAATGAACTTCTTGGATTATCAGTAGGGCAGCATACATTCAGAGCAGAAGCCACAGATAATGATGGAGCTAAAACTAGCAAAACATTTGTACTAACTGTTAATGGTACAAGTAATAATCAAGCACCAAATGTTTCTTTTGCTTCACCATCTGGTAATATTACAGTGCAAGAAGGGTATGATCTTACCGTAGTAGCTAATGCTAACGATCCGGATGGAAGCATATCTAATGTGAAATTATATATCAATAATAGTTTAGTGCGTCAGGAAAATGTACCACCTTACGAATGGGGTCACGATAATTCTCCAAATCCAAATGAAGTCAATGGTCTTTCTGCTGGAACTTACAGTGTAAAAGCTGTTGCTACCGATAACGATGGAGAAACCGGGCAAGCAACATTTACTTTAACTGTCCAAGGAGATGATAATGGAGACGGAGATGGAGATGGAAATGACAATAATAACTGTTCATTTAATACACCTGCAAACAGTGGCTTATCTGCTATGGATAAAGTGACCTATTCAAATGTTCATGTTATTGGTAATGATGGACCTAAAC